>CAXTVK010000081.1:0-12495 GCA_964247655.1 uncultured Sphingomonadaceae bacterium
CCGACCAAGCTGATCGAGATCGTGGGGCTCGGCAAACAATTGCTGATGACGCGCGGCGCGCTGACCACCTTCTCGGTCTCCAACGACGTCGCGAAATATTTCGCGATCATCCCGGCGATGTTCGTCGTGCTCTATCCGGGGCTGGCGGTGCTCAACGTGATGCGGCTGGCGACGCCGCAATCGGCGATCCTGTCGGCGATCATCTTCAACGCGCTGATCATCCCGCTGCTCGTGCCGCTGGCGCTCAAGGGCGTGAAATACCGCCCGATCGGCGCGGGGCCGCTGCTGCGCCGCAACCTCGCGGTCTACGGCCTCGGCGGCATCGTTGCGCCGTTCGTCGGCATCAAGCTCATCGATCTGGCCGTCACCGGGATGGGTCTGGCGTAACCGTTCCCGGCGAACGCCGGGGCCCAGGGGCTGCAAGCGCAGCGCCCGAAACTCTGGACCCCGGCTTTCGCCGGGGAACAAGGAAACGAACATGAACAACGATCTCGCATCCTCGCTCCGCCCCGCGCTCGTGATGACCGGACTGTTCGCGCTGCTGCTCGGCATCGGTTATCCGCTGGCGATGACGGGGGTGGCGCAGGCCGTCTTCCCGCATCAGGCCAACGGCAGCTTAATCGTCGAGAAGGGCAAGCCGGTCGGTTCCGAGCTGATCGGCCAGGGCTTCGCCAGCGACCGCTATTTCCATTCGCGCCCGTCGGCGGCGGGCAAGGGCTATGACGGCATGGCCTCGTCGGGCTCGAACTTCGGGCCGACCAGCCAGCCGCTGGTCGATCGGATGAAGGGCGACATCGCGCATCTTACGCCTTCCGTGACCGGGGCACCCATTCCACCCGACCTGGTCACGGCCTCCGCCTCGGGGCTCGATCCCGACATCAGCCCCGAGGCGGCCTTGTATCAGGTGGGCAGCGTCGCGAAGGCGCGCGGGCTGCCCGAGGCGCGGGTGGCCGCGCTGGTCGACGCCAGCACCGAGACGCCGCTCGTCCCGTTCCTGGGCGACCCCCATGTCAACGTGCTCGCGCTCAATCGACAGCTGGACCGGCTCGGCGCTACACGGGGCAAGTGACGCCCGGCGACGACAGACCCGATCCCGACGCCCTGCTGCGCCTCGCCGCGCGCGAGGGGCGGGGAAAGCTCAAGGTGTTTCTCGGCGCCGCGCCGGGCGTCGGCAAGACCTACGAGATGCTGTCCGAGGGTGCGGGGCGGCGGGCCGGCGGCACCGACGTCGTGATCGGCGTCGTCGAGACGCACGGCCGCGCCGAGACCGAGGCGATGACGCGCGGCCACGAGACGATCGCGCGCGCCGAGATCGTCCACCAGGGCCGCGCGCTGCCCGAGATGGACCTCGACGCGATCCTCGCGCGGCGGCCCGGCCTCGTGCTCGTCGACGAACTCGCGCACAGCAATGCGCCCGGCAGCCGCCATCCCAAGCGCTTCCAGGATGTCGAGGAGCTGCTGGCGGCGGGGATCGACGTCTATTCGACGCTCAACATCCAGCATCTCGAAAGCCTCAACGACGTCGTCGCCTCGTTCACGCACGTCCGCGTGCGCGAGACGGTGCCCGATTCGGTGCTCGAGACCGCCGAGATCGAGGTCGTCGACATCCCGCCCGACGAGCTGATCGAGCGGCTCAAGGACGGCAAGGTCTATATTCCGGACGAGGCGGCGCGCGCGCTCAACCATTTCTTCTCCAAGTCGAACCTGTCGGCGCTGCGCGAGCTGGCGCTGCGGCGCGCGGCGCAGGCTGTCGATGCGCAGATGCTCGACTATGTCCGCGAGCACGCGCTGGCGGGCACCTGGGCGGGCACCGAGCGGATCGTCGTCGCGATCAACGAACTGCCCGGCGCCGAACTGCTCGTGCGCACCGCGAAACGCATCGCCGACGCGCTGCGCGCGCCGTGGACCGCAGTGCATATCGAGACGCCGCGCACCCGGCATTTCGGCGAGGCCGAACAGCGCCGCATCGCCGCCGCGTTCAACCTCGCGAGCCAGCTCGGCGGGCTTGTCGCGACGGTGCCCGCGACATCGGTGTTCACCGGCCTCGGCGAATTCGCGATCGAGGCGCGTGCGACGCAGCTGATCATCGGCAAGTCGCCGCGCTCGCGCTGGTTCGAACTGCGCCATCGTTCGGTGGTCGATCGGCTGGTGCGCGAGACGAGCGGGATGGCGGTGCACGTGCTGCCGCTCGCCGACGAGATGCCGGCGCCGCGGCGCTGGGCGGTGGCTCGGCCCGGGCCCGGCGCCTGGCGCGCCTATCTGGCGACGCTGCTGATGGTCGCCGCCGTCACGCTCGCCGCGACCGGACTGTTCCATATCCTCGCGCTGGGCAACGTCGCCTTGCTCTATCTGCTGCCGGTGATGCTGGCGGCCAGCCTATTCGGGCGGTGGCCCGGGGTGTTCGCGGGGCTCGCCTCGTCGCTCGCGTACAACTTCTTCTTCCTGCCGCCGGTCGGCACGTTCACGGTGAGCAATCCCGAGAATATCGTGACGCTGCTCGTGCTGCTCGGCGTCGCCTTCGTCACCAGCCATTTTGCCGCACGGGCGCGGACCCAGGCCGATCTCGCGGGCTCGAGCGCGCGCCAAAACGCCGCGATCGCGGGCTTCGCGCGCCAGCTCACCGCCGCGCGCACCGACGAGGAACTGATGCAGACGATCTGCGCCGAGGTCGCGCGGCTGTTCGACGTGCGCACCGCGATCCTGATGCCGTCGCCCGCGGGGCCGGTGCTGCGCGCCGCCTATCCGCCCGAGGATCGGCTCGCGACGATCGAGATGGCGGCGGCGCAGTGGACGCTCGACAAGGCGCAGCCCGCGGGGCGCGGATCGGATACGCTGACTGCCTCCGACTGGCTGTTCCACCCGCTGCGCGCGACCGACAGGACGATGGCGGCGTTGGGCGTCGCGCGCGACGACGGGCGCAACCCGATCCGCTCGGACCAGCTGCAATTGCTGATGAGCCTGATCGACCAGGCGTCGCTGGTGCTCGATCGGATGCAGATCGAGAACCAGATGCGCGACGTTGCCGAGCTACGCGAGCGCGACCGGCTGCGCGCGGCATTGCTGTCGTCGGTGAGCCACGACCTGCGCACGCCGCTGACCGCGATCCGCGCCGCGGTCGACGGGATGAAGCGCGCGCCGACGCCCGCGCTGCTCGACGAGATCGGGACCGAGACCGCGCGGCTGGGCCGCTTCGTCGCCAACCTGCTCGACATGGCGCGCGTCGAGGCGGGGGCGCTCAAGCTCAACCTGCAGGCGACCGACCTCACCGATGCCGTCGCCGGCGCACTGCACGACACGCAGCAGATATTGGCCGGCCGCGCGGTGCACATCGATCTGCCCGCCGATCTGCCGCTGGTGCGCGTCGATCCGCAGCTCTTCCATCACGTGCTGATCAACCTGCTCGACAATGCCGGGCGCTACGGCGATCCCGGCACGCCGATCACGATCGCCGCGCACCGCGATTATTCCGGGCTGACATTGTCGGTGGCGGACGAGGGCTTGGGCCTGCCGGCGGGGCAGGAGCGGGCGGTGTTCGAAACCTTCAACCGCCTCGAAGGATCGGATCGCAGCAAGACGGGCACCGGGCTCGGCCTCGCGATCGTCAAGGGCTTCGCCGACGCGATGGGGCTGCGCGTCGAGGCGGCCAACCGCGTGTCGCCCCGCGGCGCGCGCTTTGCGCTGCGCTTCGGCGCGGCGTTGCTGGTCAGCCCGCTCGACGAGGATGCCTTCGCATGACGATGCCCGCCGCGATCCTGATCGTCGACGACGAACCCGCGATCCGGCGGCTGCTGCGCGGTGCGCTCGAACGCGCATCCTATGCCGTGATCGAGGCCGGATCGGCGAGGGAGGCGATGGAGCTGCTCGCCGTGAAGGATCCCGCCATCGTGCTGCTTGATCTCGGGTTGCCGGATCGCGACGGGATCGAGCTGATCCCGCTGATCCGCAAGCGATCGGGCGCCACGATCCTGATCGTCTCGGCGCGCGATGCGACCGAAGAGAAGGTTGCCGCGCTCGATCTCGGCGCCGCCGACTATGTCACCAAGCCGTTCGACACCGAGGAGCTGCTCGCGCGCGTCCGCGCCGCGCTGCGCCACCGGCTCACCGCCGAGGGCGGCCAGACCGCGCTCGTCGCAGGCGGCGTCGCGATCGACCTGCTCGATCACCGCGTCGTCCGCGATGGCGAGGAGGTGCACCTCACCCCCAAGGAGTTCGTCGCGCTCGCCGAGCTGGCGCGCTTCCCGGGCCGCGTGATCACGCATCAGCAACTCCTGCGCGCGGTCTGGCCCAACGATCACGAGCGCCACGTCGAATATCTGCGCGTGCTGATCCGCAACCTGCGCCAGAAGCTCGAGGCCGATCCCGCCCGCCCGTCGCTGGTCGTCAACGAACTCGGCATCGGTTACCGGCTGATCGGCGCGATGGCCTAGCGCGCCGGATTTGTTGTTGCCGCACCGTCACTGCGGCGCGTGGCGACGAGGTCTACGGAAATGCTACGCGGACGGTCTCGCGTCCGTCTCGTTTCCCTACGCCGCCGCCGATAGATGAAATGCCGCTTCTACGAGGGAGGGCGGCGATATGGCACGGCGGCACATCTGGGCGACGCTCTCGCTGCGTCTGGGCGGCGCGCTGCTCCTCGGCATCGCAGCGCTCGCCGCGCTGCAGCTGGTCGCCGACGCGCATCGGTCGGATCCGACGGTGACGCCGCTCGCCTATCTGCTGGCGCTGCTGGTCTTCGGCGGCGCGAGCACCGGCGCGGCGCTGCTGGTCTATGCGCGTCACCTGTTCGATCCGGTCCGCGTCGCGGGGCGCTGGGCGCGGCAGAGGCCCGGTGGCGACACCGAAGCGGATCGCGCCGCCGCTTAGCGCTGCCTCCGGAACGGCCACTCGGTCACTTCGCCCGCGAACAGCGCCCACCACACGATCACCGGCTGTAGGGCGAGCCGCGGCCCGTGATACCACCAGCCGAGCGGCGCGCCGCCGACCGAGATGCCGTTGATCGCGTGATTGATGTTGGCGGGATAGACGCACACCGCATAGGCGGCGAGCATCACCCCCGCCCACCAGCGCAGCCGCGTCGTCAGCAGTGCGATCGATCCGGCGATCTCGCACAGCCCGGTGACGAACACGGTCTGCTGCGGGAACGGCACCCAGCCGGGCACGATCGCGACGAAGCCGTGCGGCGAGCGGATATGCGCCACGCCGACGAAGAAATAGGCCACCGCCAGCAGCAAGCGGGATGCGGTGCGCAAGAGGACGAAGCTGCGGCCCGGGCGCTCCCCGTCGACGGGCTCGGTCCGCTGATAGTCCGCCATGGTCATTCGCTTTCGATCGATCGGAGACTACGCTCGCCCTAACCGAGGCGTGCCGGCAGGAACAGCCATCGCGCGCGCCGGTTACCGCGGCGTTCAGGTGGCGAGCGGCAACCGCCGCTTTTTTGCCGGCGCGTGGCCGAAGAGGTGATCCGATGATGCATATACGCCGAAAGCCGGGCGGCAACGATGTCGGTTTCAGCATCATCCTGGCGATCCAGATCGCGGTGATCTTCGTCGTCGCGCCGCTGGCGGCGACCGGCGGGGCGTCGGCGGACCTCGTCGAGATGCTGCGCTTCGGTCTCGCCGCGACCACGATGCTCGTGATCGCGCGTCACCCCGCGGTGCGTGCCGCGATCGCGATCGCGTTCGTCGCCTCGCTGCTCGCCTCGCTGCACTGGCGGCTGGGGCAGACCGCGACCGTGATCGCCGCGATCAAGGCGGTGGTGACGATCGGCTTCGACGTCACGGTCGCGACGATCGTCGCCATCGCCGCGTTCGGTCCGGGCAAGGTGACGGTCCACCGCATCCTGGGCGCGGTGATCCTCTATCTCTACGTCGCGCTGATCTTCGCGGGGCTGTACCGGCTGACGATGCTGGTCACCGCCAATGCGTTCACCGGGATGGCGGACGGTCCGCGCGCGCAGTTCAGCGGGCTGCTCTATTTCAGTCTCGGCTCGCTGACGACCGGGAGCACGGGCGAGATTCTCGCGGTGCATCCGGTGGTGCGCAGCATGGCGAGCTTCGAATCGGTGATCGGCCAGCTCTTCCCCGCGACGCTGCTCGCGCGGCTGGTGATGCTGCATGCCGCCAACGGGACAGGCGGGGGGAAGGGGTAGCGGTAGCGGGCTACTCCATACCCACACCGTTCGTCCTGAGTAGCCATTGAGCTTGTCGAAATGGCGTATCGAAGGATGCGGGCTTGGTGGCGCGCCTCCTTCGATACGGGCCCCTTCGACTGCCTGCCAAGGCAGGCGCTCAGGACAGGCTTCGACTTCGCTCAGTCCCTACTCAGGACGAACGGTTGAAAGTGTCAGTCACCGCCTAGAACGTCACCGCGCCCTTGAGGCCCAGCACGACGACGTCGGTCATGTCGCTATAGCCACCCGGATCGACGACATATTGCACATTGGGCCGCAGGATCAGCCACGGGCGGACGTGCAGGCTGTAATAGAGTTCGGAGGCGTATTCGCCCTTGGGGCGCTGCGTGCCGGGCGCGAGCAGCGCGTCTTCCTCAGCGGCGCGGCCGTTGAGATCGGTGCGTGCGACCGCGAAGCCGATGTCGTCGTCCTTGCGGCCCTTGAACGGCCCGACGAAGAACAGGCCCGCGGCGATCTGGTTGTCCTGCACCGAGGTCTGGCGGTCGGCCTGCGTGAAGTTGACGAACACGCTGAGACCGTGCGTCGTCTTGGGTCCGGTCTTGGGATCGTCCGTATAGGTGCCGGTCAGCTGCTGCTGGATCAGCACATAGCCGCCGAAGCGCCCCTTGTGCTGGAGCGGATCAGCGCCGGTGATCGCGATCGGGCGGTGATCGACGTCGAGCAGCACGTCGTCGCCGTTCGAACTGTTGTACCAGCCGCCGACGCGGTAGCTGCCGGGCAGGCCGTGCGGGCCGAGGTGCGGCGTCCACCCCGCCTCGACGGGGACGAGCACGCCGGTCGCGCCGCGGTGGCTGATCGTGAAGTTGTTGTCGAGATTGTTGGGGTTGTTCTCGTAGGCGCCGGCCATGACGTACCAATTGGGCTTCTTGAGCCGCAGCCGCGCGCCCCACTGCGCGACCGGCCAGTTATACCAGTAATCGCCGACGATATTGCCCGCGGGCGCGCCGCAGAAGCTTAGATTCTCGAAGTCGCACGAGAAGCTCGCGAAATCGCCGCCCTGCACGAGGCGGCCGAGCTTGAGGTCGATGCCGCCCGCGAATTGCTGCTGATACCAGAATTCGGTCAGCCGCCAAGTCTGCCCGCGGCCATAAACCTCCTGCACCTGCTGGAGCACGCCCAGCCCCGCGCGATCGGTGAGGCTGTGGCCGTGGCGGTAGGTGATCGTCGTCTGGATCGTGCCGCCCTGTAGCCCGAACAGCTTGTCGGTATCGACGGTGGCGCCGAAGGTGAACTGCCCGTCCTCGTCCGCGCTCTTGTGTGCGCCGCCCGATACGTTGGCGGCGAACTCGCCGGTATAGCCTGCGGTCAGGTCGATGCCGTCGTCGCGCAGCCGCGTGCGCAGCCCGCCCCATTCGCCGGTGAGCGTCGGCGGTGGCCCTGCCTGTTGCGGGGTCTTCTGCTGGCTTTGCGTATCCGCGGCCTTGGTGGCGGGGGTCGCCTCGGGCTGGTTGCTGCTCGTTTGCGCGAGCAGGGGGAAGGGTAGCGCCGCCAGCATCGCCGACGACACCAGACAACCGACACGGATACGCATTGGCTCAGACTTTCTCGGGCTCGGCGGGCTGCGACAGTCCGAATGCGGCGATGATGCCGTAGCAGACGATCGGGATGACCAGCGCGGTGGCAATGGAGGTGAGATCGGCGAGCTTGCCCGTCGCCAGCGGCAGAATCGCGCCGCCGACGATCGCCATGCAGAGCAGCCCCGAGCCTTCGCCGGTCTTCGGACCGAGGCCCTTCAAGCCGAGCGAGAAGATCGTCGGGAACATGATCGAGTTGAACAGCCCGACGGCGATCAGCAGCCAGCCCGAGGTCGCGCCGGTCGTCGCCATCGATCCGACCACGAGGAGCGCCGCGACGCCCGCGAAGGCAGCGAGAAGGCGGCCGGGCTGGAATTTGCGCAGCAGCGCGGTGCCGATGAACCGGCCGACCATCGCGCCGCCCCAGTAATAGGAGAGATGCTTGCCCGCGGTCTCGGCGCTCAGCCCGTTGGTGGCGGGAAGCTGCAGGTAATTGACCAGCATCGAGCCGATCGAGACCTCGGCGCCGACGTAGACGAAGATCGCGAGCACGCCGAACGCGACGTTGCGGTTGCGGAACAGCGCGAGGCTGTCGAAGAAGCCGATCGCCTCGGGGCGCTCGGTCTGGACGGCGTTGCGGCGGAACCAGAAGACCAGCGCGATCAGCACCAGTACGATCGCGATGCCGATATAGACGTGCGCGATCGTCGCGCTCTCGCTGACGCGAAAGCTCGACAGCGCATCGCCGTGCAGCGTCGCCGGATCGGTCGCGGCGGCGCCCGCCAGGATCAGGCTCGATCCGATGAACGGCCAGATCGTCGTGCCGAGCGAGTTGAACGCCTGCGCGAAGGTGAGCCGGCTTGACGCGCTGCGCTCGTCGCCGAGCAGCGAGATGAACGGGTTGGCCGCGACCTGCAGGATCGTGATACCGCCCGCCAGGATGAACAACGCGACGAGGAACGTCCAATACGCGCCCGATGCGGCGGCGGGCCAGAAGGCGAGGCAGCCGAGCGCCGCGACGCCCAGCCCGACGACGATGCCGCGCAGATAGCCGATCCGCGCGATCAGCGCGCCGGCGGGGATCGAGACGATGAAATAGGCGGTGAAGAAGGCGAACTGCGTCAGCATCACCTCGGCGTAGCTGAGCGAATAGAGGCCCTTGAGCTTGGGAATCAGCACGTCGTTGAGGCTGGTCGCACCGCCCCAGAAGAAGAACAGACCGATTACCAGCCATGCCAAGGTCCGCGACGTGCCGCCGCCGCTTGCCTTGGTTCCTGCCGCCTCGCCTTGTGCCTCTGCCATCACGCCGTCTCCCCTTTTTAGGCCTCCGGCGCGGCTGGGTCGGCGCTGGAAGCAGGGATCAAACTCGCTAATTTCGATTAAGTTTCATCTCGAAATCGATTATTCCGCGGGTGTGGCTTCAGGGTTTCGCGGGCGCGTCGAGCACGCTTTGGGTCGCGGTTCCGGGCCGTTCGCCGCGCATCGCGGTGGCCACCGCTTCGGCGCGTGCCATCACGCGCAGCACGTTGCCGCCGGCCAGCTTGGCGATGTCGGCGTCGCTCCATCCGCGGCGCATCAGTTCGGCGAGCAGCGCGGGATAGGTCGATACGTCGCCGAGGCCCACGGGCAGGACATTCTCGACGCCGTCGAAGTCGGAGCCGATGCCGACATGGTCGACCCCCGCGATCCTGGCGACGTGATCGATATGATCGGCGACGTCACCCAGCGTCACGCGCGGTGCCGGGTGCGCGGCCTTCCACGCGGCAAGTGCTGCGGCGGCCTTGTCGGGTTGCCCGATGAACAGGCCGCCGAACGGCGGGGCGTTGAGCCGCACCTTCTCGGCGGCATAGTCCGCGGCCCAGTGGCGGAACGCCTCGGTCAGATAGGCGGGCGCGAAGTTGACCATCACGACGCCGCCGTTCGCCGCGACGAGCCTGAGCACGTCGTCGGACACGTCGCGCGGATGATCGTCGAGCGCGCGCGCACTCGAATGCGAGAAGATCACCGGCGCCTTCGACACGCGGAGCGCGCTGCGCATCGTGCCTTCGCTGACGTGGCTGAGATCGACCAGCATGCCGATCCGGTTGAGCTCGTGCACCACTGCCTCGCCATACGGGGTGAGGCCGTGATGCTTGGGATCGTCGGTCGCGGAATCCGCCCAGTCGATCGTCTTCGAATGCGTCAGCGTCAGATATCCCGCGCCGAGATCGTGATAGGCGCGCAGCACCGACAGGCTGTCGTCGATCTGGTTGCCGCCTTCGACCCCGATCATCGACGCGATCCGGCCGCTCTTGTGGATGCGCCGCACGTCGTCGGCGGTGCGTGCCAGCGCGAACGTCTCGGGATAGCGCGCGACGATGTCCTTCACGAGGTCGATCTGCTCGAGCGTCTCCTTCACCTGTTCGAGCGGCGGCAGGTCGGCCGAGACGTAGACCGACCAGAACTGTCCGCCGACCATGCCCTGCCGCAGCCGCGCGATGTCGGTATTGTAGGGGATCGGCCTGGCGCCCAGCCCCTGCCGCAGGTCGATCGTCCAGCGCCCCTCGCCTTCGCGCTCCCTGAGCGATTCCGCCCAGTCGTTATGCCCGTCGATCAGCGGCGTCGTCCGGAGGACATGCGCGACGCGCGCGGCATAGGGCGAGGGGGCGGCAGCGAGAAGCAGCGGCAGCGCGCAGGCGAGGAGGGCTTTGGTCATGGCGCGAGCGTAGCGGGAATGGTGACGGCGGCAATGACTGTTGATCAGATGAGTTCTTGTGGGTACATAAACCTCGTGGACGTCGTCTTCGACCCTGCGAAAGATGCGATCAACATCGCGAAGCACGGCTTTTCGCTGGGAGATTTCGGCGGCTTCGACGCCGCGCCGAGCGTCTTGATCGACGACCGCTTCGATTATGGCGAGACCCGTTATCAGGCTCGCGGCCGGATCGACGGCAAGGGCTACTGCGTCGTCTACACGGTCTCATCCGGTGCGCTTCGCCTCATCAGCTTCCGTCGCGCCCACGAAAAGGAGATGCGCCGCCATGAGTAAGAGCCCCCCGCCTGACGATTTCGACGAGAATCCCGAATGGACCGAGGCGACGACGCTGCGCGCGCGACCGGCGAGCGAGGTTCATCCGCCCGAGATCGTGGCCTTACTCGTCAAGCGCCGGCCCGGCCGGCCGGCCGGATCGGACAAGGAGCGGATCGCATTGCGGGTGGATCGCGACGTGGTCACCCATTTCAGGGACGGCGGTGCCGGCTGGCAGTCGCGCATGAACGAGGCTTTGCGCAAGGCCGCGGGGCTTTAAGGCACGACGCCCTCACCAGCGCCCCGCCACCGCTTGCTTGCCGTCTGTTCATGCCGGTGCTAGCACGGGCGCCGGGTGTCGCGCAGAAGACCGTCCTGCCCGCAGGATGTTCGCCCCGCGCCCCTCGGGCCGGCGCCGTTCCTGGCGGCCGGCGGCTTAGGTTGACCGTCGCCATGTTGCATATCCCGTCCCGCGCCGAGAGCATCCGCAAGGATGTCGGCGCGCGGGTGGGGCGCCCGGCCGATCCGGCCCGGCATGCGACAGCGACGCGCATGTTCATCATCGCTTCCCTCACGTTGGCCCCCAGGCGCTTGGCGCCGGTCGGGCCGTCGTCCTTCACACAATTTAGCTTATCGGCGCACCCGCTGTTTGCATGCAGCGGCCGGCGCGCCCGGAGACCATATAATGACAACGCGCATGCTGATCGACGCGCGCCACCCGGAAGAGACCCGGGTCGCGGTCGCACATAACAACCGTATCGAAGAGTTCGATTTCGAGTCCGCCGAACGCAAGCAGCTCAAGGGCAATATCTATCTGGCGAAAGTGACGCGCGTCGAGCCGTCGCTGCAGGCCGCGTTCATCGAGTTCGGCGGCAACCGCCACGGCTTCCTGGCCTTCTCGGAAATCCACCCGGACTACTACCAGATCCCCAAGGAGGACCGCGACGCGCTGCTCCGCGAGGAGGCCGAAGACGCGCTCGCCTTCGCCGATGACGACGACGACGATTTCCACGACGACGATCATCACGACGACGACGATCATGGCCACGAGGCGCACGCGCACGACATCGACGAGGCCTCGATCGAGCGCCTCGACACCGACGGCGGGCACGAGCATCTCGACGCCGCGGAGGATCATCCGCACGACGACGGCGCGCATGCCGAGGGCGAGGACGGCGAGCATCCCAAGCCGGCCAAGTCCGCGGGACGCGGCAGCGACGGCGACCAGGTCGAGGCGCTGCGCCGCCGCCGCCAGAATCTGCGCCGCCGCTACAAGATCCAGGACGTCATCCGCCGCCGTCAGGTGCTGCTGGTGCAGGTCGTCAAGGAGGAGCGCGGCAACAAGGGCGCGGCGCTGACGACGTATCTGTCGCTCGCCGGTCGCTACTGCGTGCTGATGCCCAACACGTCGCATGGCGGCGGGATCAGCCGCAAGATCAGCAACGTCGCCGATCGCAAGCGGCTGAAAGTCATCATGGCGGAGATGAAGCTCCCCAAGACGATGGGCTGCATCGTGCGCACCGCGGGGCTTCAGCGCACCAAGGTCGAGATCAAGCGCGACTTCGACTATCTCGCGCGCCTGTGGGACGGCATCCGCGAGGGTACGCTCAAGTCCGAAGCCCCGGCGCTGATCTACGAGGATTCGAACCTCATCAAGCGCGCGATCCGCGACATCTATTCGCGCGAGATCGACGAGGTGCTGGTCGAGGGACCCGACGGCTACAAGACGTCGCGCGAATATATGAAGCTGCTGATGCCGGCGCACGCGAAGAAGATTCGGCCGT
>CAXTVK010000082.1:0-12494 GCA_964247655.1 uncultured Sphingomonadaceae bacterium
TGAGCGGCTTGTCCGACGCGCCGAAATCGACGGTCTTGGCCTTGATCTGCTTGATCCCGCCGCCCGAACCGATCGCCTGATAGTTGAGGCCGATGCCGGTGGTGGCCTTATAGGTCTCGGCCCACTTGGCGTAGACCGGGGCGGGGAAGGTGGCGCCGGCGCCGGTGATGTCGGCGGCGGGTGCGGCGGATGCGAGCAGCGCGGCCAGGCCCGCGGTCGCGACGAAAGTCTTCAGCATTTGCGTGATCTCCGATCGCCGGCGTCTCCCCTCCGGCATGCCCGTCCCTAGGTAGCCCCTGTTACGGCACTGTGACAGTCGGCGCGTCGGAAGTCATATGGGCGCGCGCAATGGCGGATTTCCGCGGAGTTCAGGTTAACGAAAGTCACGCAGGCCTATCCCGCGGCGATGCGAATCATGCGACCAACGTCGATCGACATGCGCCAGGCCGTTGAGTGCGGACGGCCATCCGTGTCCGCTTCGGCTTGGCTAAGCCCCTGGCCCACCCTATGATTCCGGCGAGGCTCTCTACCTCGGCTTACAGGGCGGAACTCTTGCAGACCATAAATTCGCGCCGCGCTCGAGTAAGCGCGCGGTGCCCGCGATGACTCCGCGCCTGATGCCGTCGGTCCCCCGGTCGCTCCGCTCGATCGCCATCCGCTTCATGACATTCGCGCTGATCGCGGGCGGATCGTTGGGTGCCGCCGCATCGGCCGCATCGCCGCGCTACGCCGCCTTCATGGTCGATGCGAACTCGCGCGAGGTGCTCTACGCCAACGCGCCCGACGAGCTGCGCCACCCGGCCTCGCTCACCAAGATGATGACGCTGTACCTGGTGTTCGACGCGCTCGAATCGGGGCGGATGCGGATCACCGATCCGGTGACGGTGTCGGCGCACGCCGCCTCGCAGAAGCCCTCGCGGCTGGGGCTCAAGATCGGGCAGAGCCTCAGCGTCGACAATGCGATCTCGGTGGTCGCGGTATCATTAAAAAACGACATCGCGGTCGCGCTCGCCGAGAAGCTGGGCGGCACCGAACAGAATTTCACCGGGCTGATGAACGCCAAGGCGATGCAGCTCGGCATGCGCAACACGCATTACGCCAATGCCTCGGGTCTGACCGATCCGACCAACGTCACCACCGCGCGCGATCTGGCGATCCTGTCGCTGGCGCTGATCCACGATCATCCGCGCTTCTACCGCTATTTCGGCGAGCGCGATTTCGTCTGGCAGAGCGCGACTCTGATCAACCACAACCATCTGCTCGGCAAGATGGCGGGGCTCGACGGGATCAAGACGGGCTACACCGTCGATTCGGGCTTCACGCTCGCCGCCTCCGCGCAGCGCGGCGACCGGCGGCTGATCGCGGTGGTGCTCGGCGAGCCCAGCCTGGTCACGCGCAACCGCGACGCCGCCAGCCTGCTCGAGGCTGGCTTCTCGGTGCTCGACCGGCGCGGGCTCGGCCAGGTCGTGACGGTCGCGTCGGTGCTGCCGCCCGAGGATCATTCGCCGCTGCGGATCGAGCCCGCGATCGATCAGGGCGCCTCCGACGAGCCCGACGCCTCCGCCCCGGCCCGCCGCACGACGCACCGCGCCGCGCCGGCGCAGCGCGTCCACGGCCGGATGGAGACGGGCGCCGCGGCGTCGCACCACCACGATCGGCATGTGACCAAATCACACACGCCTGCGAAGAAATCGTCGTCGCCCAAGAGCACGCGTCGACACCATCATTGAGCCTGCTATGCTCGGCCGAGCGTGCGGAAACTCGCAGCTGCGCGGCGATGATGCAGGGTCCTTCCCGAGATGGCCAGGATACCCCTCGCGCGTAACACCGTGCTGGCCCTGCTCGCATCCTCGGCGCTGCTGATCGTCGCGGGCGGCATCCTGCTGCGCGCGCATTCCGGGGCGGTCCAAACGGCGGCGCAGGCGCCGCTCGCCGCAGCACCCGCGCCGGCCGTCCCCGCGCTCCATTGGCCCGCCGACGGTTTGCGCCAGTTGCTCGCCGCGGTCGAGGCGTCGCGCGACGAAGGGTTGCATCCGGCGGACTATCGGCAGGACGCGCTCGCCGAAGCGGTGGGGGCGGGCCGTTCGGATGCCGCCACCGACGCGCTCGCGACCGACTCGGCGACGCGCCTGGCGCGCGACTATGCCGACGGCCACATCCGCAACCGCGCACGGTTCGACTGGCATGTCGCGCATCCGCTCCCGACCCCCGCGGCGTTCGACGCCGATCTGCGCAAGGCGGTCGAGGGCGGCACGCTCGATCCCTGGCTGCACGGGCTGCTGCCGCAGGATCCGCGCTACGCCGCGCTCCGTGCCGCGCTCCACGATGCGCCCGCCGGCGAAGACGCCGTGCGTCAGAAGCACATCCGCGCCTCGATGGAGCGCTGGCGCTGGATGCCGCGCACGCTCGGCGACGACTATGTCTGGGTCAACGTGCCGACCTACAAGCTCGCGCTGATCCACGGCGATACGGTCGCTGCGACGCACGTCGTGGTGGTCGGCGCGCCCCGGACGCCGACGCCGATGCTGTCCGCCAACATCGGCTCGGTGATCGTCAACCCGTGGTGGACGCTGCCGCCCAAGGTGCTCGCGGAGGGACACGGCAAGCGCTACGCCGCGGGGCGCGGCTTCGTCTACGTCACGATCGGCGGCAAGGCCTATGTCCGCCAGAAGCCGGGCCCCGACAACGCGCTCGGCCGCATGAAGATCGACATGCCCAACGCCTATGCGATCTACCTGCACGACACGCCCGCGAAATGGGCGTTCGCCAAGCCCGAGCGCGCGCTCAGCCACGGCTGCATCCGCGTGCAGAACATCTCGGCGCTGGCGGGCGACCTTACCCAGCCCGCCACGATCGCCGGCGCGATGGGCGATCTCGTCACGCACACGCTTCCGATGCCCAGGAGCGTTCCGGTCTACATCGTCTACTTCACCGCGGCGCCCGATGCCGACGGCAAGGTCGTCACCTACGGCGATCCCTACGACCGCGACGACCAGCTCATCGCCGCGCTCGACCATGATCGCGGCTATCGCCGCGCCGATCCGGCAGAGCCGGTGAAACGGTCGCCGATGACGCCGAAGCGAAAATCCACGACGAACGGTGCATCCGTCGAGCCGGAACGCACTGAAATCCCGGGAACAACCGCCACATATTAACAGAGTGGCAGCCCGATCCCTGCTATAAGCACAGGCGGGCATTTCGGGCATCGAGCAAGGACAGCTAGTGGATTCTCTTCGGGGGTCGGCGCTATCGCGCCGTGAACTGCTTCGTACCGGTACGATCGTGACGGCGGGTTTGCTGGCGGGGCCTGCGTTCGCGCAGCTCAACACCGGGCTTCCGGGCCTCGGCCATCCGACCGCGACCGCAATGCCGGCATCGCCGGTGACGATCCGTCCCGATCTCTTCCGCCGCGCGCTGACCGCGCTGCAGCGGCACGGCAGCCGGATCGCGCAGCGCGACAAGATGGCGATCGTCGATTTCGACCTGCCCTCGGCGCAGCCGCGCTTCCACATCGTCGATCTCGCCTCGGGCCGCAGCCGCTCGATGCTCGTCGCGCACGGCCGCGGCTCGGATCCCGAGCATACCGGCTTCCTCACGCGCTTCTCCAATGTGATCGGCTCCGAAGCCTCGTCGCAGGGCACCTATCTCACCGGCGACGTCTATGTCGGCCAGCACGGCCGCTCGCGCCGCCTGTTCGGGCTCGACAGCACCAATTCGAACGTCGAGCCGCGCGCGGTCGTCGTCCATTCCGCCTGGTACGTCGGCGCCGACATGATCGCGCAGCACGGCAAGCTCGGCCGCTCGGAAGGCTGCTTCGCGCTCTCCGCCCCCGATCTCGAGGACACGCTGGCGAGCCTCGGCCAGGGCCGGATGATCTACGCCGACAAGGTGTGATCGCGGGAGTTTCCAAATCCCGTTCGTGCTGAGCGCAGTCGAAGCACTTTACCCGTTCGCCCTGAGCGAAGTCGAAGGGCAGCAACCGCCGCGCATGGCCTTCGACTGCGCTCAGGGCGAACGGGGTTGGGAACGCGCCCCTTGAAAAGAACCGCGAACCCCCGGTAACTCGTGTCATGACCGATACGACGAGACGCGACCTCATCGCCGCGCTGGGTGCCGTCGCCGCCCTGCCCTCCGGACGGCTGATGGCCGCCGTTACCAAGGGGGAGGCCGAACCCTTTTCGTGGGATAGGCTCAAGGCCTATGCCGCCACGCTGTCGCGCCAGCCCTACAAGGAGGCGCCGCCGCCCGCGCCCGGCGTCGACAAGGTCGATTACGACGCGCTCAACGCGATCCAGTTCAAGCCGTCCGCGACGCAGCTGAAGTCGGCGAGCGGCGGCCTGCGCTTCTTCCCGATCACGCATTTCCAGCCGACCCCGGTGCAGATCTTCCTCGTCGACGGCGACGTCGCGCGGCCGTTCCACTACAGCCCCGCGCTGTTCGACATGCCCGCGAACAGCCCGCTCGCCGCGCTCGGCGCCAATGGCGGCCTCTCGGGCTTCCGCGCGATGAATGCGGCGGGGACGAGCGACTGGCTGGCGTTCGCGGGCGCCTCCTATTTCCGCTCCTCTGGCGCGCTCGACCAATATGGGCTGTCCGCGCGAGGCCTCGCGATCGATACCGGTGGGCCGGGCCCCGAGGAATTCCCCTCCTTCACGCGCTTCTGGCTGGGCCGCGGCGCGGACGGCGCGCTGCTCGTCGATGCGCTGCTCGAGGGGCCGAGCGTCGTCGGCGCCTACCGCTTCACCAACCGCAAGACCGCGGCGGGCGTGACGCAGGACGTCGAGATCTCGCTGCATCTGCGCCGCGACATCGCGCGGCTGGGCATCGCGCCGCTGACCAGCATGTTCTGGTACGATCAGGCGAGCCGCGCCAAGGCGACCGACTGGCGCCCCGAGATCCACGATTCGGATGGGCTGCTGATCCTCAACGGCAAGGGCGAGCGGCTGTGGCGCCCGCTCTCCAACCCGCCCGGCCCCACCGCCAACAGCTTCGCCGACCGGGGGCCCAAGGGCTTCGGCCTGCTCCAGCGCGACCGCAACCACGATCATTATCAGGACGACGGCGTCTTCTACGAGAAGCGGCCGTCGCTGTGGGTCGAGCCCAAGGGCGATTGGGGCGCGGGCGCGGTGACGCTGGTCGAGCTGTCGACCACCGACGAGACCAACGACAATATCGTCGCCTTCTGGGTGCCCGCCGCGCCCGCGAAGGCCGGCATGCACTATGATCTCGCCTACCGGCTGCGCTGGATCGCGGACGAGCCGCTGCCCGGCGCCACGGCGCGCGTCGTCGATATCTTCCGCGGTGTCGGCGGACGCCCCGGCCAGCCGGTCAATCCCAGGGCGACCAAGCTGGTGATCGACTTTGCGGGCGCGGCGCTGGCCGGGCTCGGCCGATCGAGCGGCGTGACGCCCGACCTCACCGTGACGCGCGGCACCGCTGACAACGTCGCCGCCTATCCCGTCGTCGGCCAGGCGGATCGCTGGCGGGTGATGGTCGACATCACCCCCGCCGGTCACGATCCCGTCGATATACGCTGCAGCCTGCGCAAGGGCGCGACGCCGATCAGCGAGATCTGCCTGACGCAGATCGGCGGCACGTGATCGTCGCGCATTCATCCGACGACGGAACCGCCCCGCCGACGCGATGTTGTGATAGGGACGCAGCCGACGCAAACCGGCGCATCAGGGGAGCGATGGCGACGGGGCGTTGCGTACCCGTTGTTTGTCGCGAGGGTTAGAGATTGACCGAAGACCGCCGCGGATCCGCAGGCGCGGCCACCCCGCCAGGCCCGTGGGGGCCGAGCTACGCCACGACAGACATGCCCGCCGGCACGCCCGCGTCGATGCCGGTGCAGGCGCTCGACCACGCGCCGGACGCCCCGCCCCCGCCGCGCACCTCGCCGCACGGGATGACCGAGCGGCGCCTGCTGCTAGTACTGGGCACGCTGGTGATCGGCACCTTCGGCGCGGGCGAGATCACGCGCAGCCTGTCGAGCGACGGCATCTCAGGCACCGACGTGATCCTGATGCTGCTGTTCTTCGCGCTGTTCGCCTGGATCGCCTTCGGCTTCCTCAACGCGTTCGCCGGCTTCCTGCTGCTCGTCTCGGGCCGATCGGTGCCGACCCCCGCCGCCGCGCCCCAGGCGCTGCCCACGGGCCGCACCGCGATCCTGATGCCCGTCCACAACGAGGAGGTCGAGCCCGTCTTCGCCCGCCTTCGCGCGATGACGCGGTCGATCGCCGCGGCGGGCGGCTCGCAACTCTTCGAGGTCTTCATCCTCAGCGACAGCCGCCCCGAGCGCGAAGCCGCCGAGCACCGCGCCTTCCGCCGGCTGCGCGGCCTGAGCCCGCTGCCCGTCTGGTATCGCCGCCGCACGCTCAACGACGGCCGCAAGCCCGGCAACATCGCCGACTGGGTGCGACGCCACGGCGGCGGCTACGACTATATGCTCGTGCTCGACGCGGACAGCCTGATGAGCGGTGCCGCCATGATGCGGCTCGCCGCCGCGATGGACCGCCACCCGCAGGTCGGGCTGCTCCAGACGATCCCGATGGTGATCGGCGGAGAGACCTTGTTCGCGCGCTGGCAACAGTTCGCCGCCCGGCTCTACGGCCCGGTCTTCTCGGCGGGGCTGCTCTGGTGGTCGGGTGCGGAGGCGAGCTTCTGGGGGCACAACGCGATCATCCGCATCGCCGCCTTCGCCGAATCCTGCGGCCTGCCCAGGCTCTCGGGCCCCGAGCCCTTCGGCGGCCATGTGATGAGCCACGATATGTACGAGGCGGGGCTGCTGCGTAGGCGCGGCTGGGCGTGCCACATGGTGGCGATGCAGGACGGCACCTACGAGGAATATCCGCCGACCTTTGTCGAGCATGCCGCGCGCGATCGGCGCTGGTGCCAAGGCAATCTCCAGCATCTCCGCCTGCTCGATACTGCGGGGCTGCACTGGGTCAGCCGGCTGCAGTTGCTGATGGGCGCGTCGGCTTATCTCACCTCGCCGCTGTGGCTGATGCTGCTCGGCGCCAGCGCGATCGTCGCCGCGCATTCGGAAGGCGAGATCCAGATCATCGCGCCCTCGGGCTGGCTGCTCGGGCTGACGCTGGTGCTGCTGTTCGCACCCAAGTTCATGGCGCTCGGCTGGATGCTCGCCGATCCCACGCGTCGCGCCGGCTTCGGGGGAAGCTGGGCATTGGTCAAGAGCGTGCTGCTCGACATCCCGCTCGGCGTGCTGGTCGCGCCGATGATGATGATGACGCAGACGCTTGCGGTGATCGACATCTTGCGCGGCCGACCGAGCGGCTGGGCGGCGCAGAACCGCGTGTCGGACGGGATCGCGCTGTCGGACGCCGCGCGTCACTATCGCTGGCATCTGGTGGTCGGCGGCGTGATGGCGACTGCGGCGATCCTCGGCATGCAGGCGGCGATCTGGATGACGCCGATCTTCGCCGGACTGCTCGCCGCGCCGCTGATGGTGGCGTGGACCTCGCGCGCCTCGCTCGGCCGCGCGACCGCGCGTCACGGCGTCTTCCTGATCCCCGAGGAACGCCGGCCAAACCCCCTCATCCGCGACGCGCAGCCCGGCGCCGAGGATCGCAGCGAACCGACAATCCCCCCCGACGCCGCACGCTGGCCCGCACTCGGCGCGTTGCTGCCCAGGCGCCAACCGAGCTGACCTCTTCATCCTCCCCATCTTTCGATGGGGAGGGGGACCGCCGGCGCAGCCGGTGGTGGAGGGGGATCGCCACGAGCGCTGCTTCTGTAGCAACCGCCCCTCCACCACCCTGCGGGTGGTCCCCCTCCCCGAGAAATCTCGGGGAGGAATTGTCTTGCACCACCTCGCCATCACCGCAGCGGCACTGTAACGCTGTCCCACAGACGAACGAGGGGCGCACATGCAGCGGACGACGACCGAGAACGAGCTGACGATAGGCGCCCTGCTGCTGGGCGTGCTGCTTACCTTGGTGTTCACCGCGGCCAACGTCTTCCTGGGTCTCCGCGTCGGGCTGACCTTCGCGACCTCGATCCCCGCCGCGGTGATCTCGATGGCGGTACTGAAAGCGCTCGGCCAGTCCGGCATATTGCGCAACAACATCGTCCAGACGGTCGCGTCGGCGGCGGGCACGCTCGCTTCGATCATCTTCGTGCTGCCGGGGCTGGTGATGGTCGGCTGGTGGGCGGACTTCCCCTTTTGGCAGAGCTTCCTGATCTGCGTGACAGGCGGGCTGCTTGGCGTGATGTTCTCGATCCCGCTGCGCCGCGCGCTGGTGACCGGATCGGACCTGCCCTTTCCCGAAGGTTGCGCCGCCGCCGAAGTGCTCAAGGTCGGCAGCGGCGAAGCGGGCGGCAGCGGCGTCGAGGAAAGCCGCTCGGGCCTCGCGGCGCTGCTGTTCGGCAGCGCGATCTCGGCGGGCTTCTCGCTGCTCGCTGCGATGCGCCTCGTCGCCGAGGAGGCGGGCGGCTGGTTCCGGCTCGGGCCGAGCGCGACCAACGTGAGCTTCAGCCTGTCCTTCGCGCTGATCGGCGTCGGCCACCTCGTCGGGCTGTCGGTGGGCATCGCGATGCTGTTCGGGCTGATCCTCGGCTTCGGGATCGCGACGCCGCTGCTCGTCTTCCTGCACCACGGCCCCGTCGACATCCTCACCGCCGCGCCCGATATCTGGAAGCACGAGGTGCGCTTCATCGGCGCGGGCGTGATCGGCGCGGCGGCGCTGTGGACGCTGGGCAAGCTGGTCGCGCCGATCGCCAAGGGCCTCGCCGACGCCGCCGCCTCGTCGCGCGCGCGCGGGCTGCCGGGTGCCGCCGAGTTGCCCGTCGAGGAGCGCGACATGCCCGTCGCGATCGTCGGCGCGATCTGCGGCGCGCTGATCATCCCGATCGCCTGGCTGCTCGGCCACTTCGCCGGCACCGGCCCGCTCGCCGGCTCCGCCGTCCCGCTCGCGATCGGCGGCACGGTGTTCGTCTATGTCGCGGGCATCATCACCGCTTCGGTCTGCGGCTATATGGCAGGCCTCGTCGGCTCGTCGAACAGCCCGATCTCGGGCGTCGGCATCCTCGCAATTTTGGCCGCGGCGCTGCTGCTCGTATTGTTCATCACACCCACCGCGGCGATCGCGCCGCATCTGGTCGCCTTCGCCTTGTTCGCGACCGCGATCGTCTTCTCGGCCGCGACGATCGCCAACGACAATCTCCAGGATCTCAAGACCGGGCAGTTGGTCGGCGCGACACCTTGGAAGCAGCAGGTGGCGCTCATGGTCGGCGTCGTCGCGGGCGCGCTGACGATCCCGCCGGTGCTCAACCTGCTCGGGGCCGCCTACGGCTTCGGCGAGCCTTCGCTCGCGCATCCGCATCCGCTGCCCGCCCCGCAGGCGCTGCTGATCAGCGCGCTCGCCAAGGGCGTGCTGACGCACGATCTCGACTGGAGCCTGATCGGCTTCGGCGTCGGCATCGGCGCGGCGCTCATCGCGCTCGACGGCTGGCTCAGCCGCACCGGGCGCATGCGGTTGCCCCCGCTCGGCGTCGGCATGGCGATCTACCTGCCGATGTCGCTGACGCTGCCGATGGTCGTCGGCGCACTGATCGGCCACGCTTGGGAGCGCCGCAACGTCGACGAGGCGACGCGGCGGATCGGCGTGCTGATGGCCTCCGGCCTGATCGTCGGCGAAAGCCTGTTCGGCGTCATCCACGCGATCCCGATCTCGATCACCGGCCTGCCCAAGCCGCTCAGCGTCGTCGGCGACGATTTCTCGACGATCGCGGCGATCGGCGGATCGCTGCTCTTCGCAGTGCTGATGGCGCTGACCTATCGCCGCTCGACGGTTCTCGGCGCGCGGATCGGGGCGGTCCGATCCTCAGATCGATAAGGCGTTCCCTTCCCCCGTTCGTCCTGAGCCTGTCGAAGGACGTGCTACGAGCGGCATCGCCCGGGGGCACGCACTTCGACTTCGCTCAGTGCGAACGGGGAGAAGGTCGGCGCCTACGTCGCCCTAAACGGATAGGGCGCGATCGGCCGCTGATACTGGTTGAGATCGAGCGCACGCATCACCGGCGGCAGCGCGCGTTCGGGGCAGGCGGGCCGCTCGCAGAGAGGACAGGCCGGCCCGATCGGCACCGGTACGTCGCTTAGCCCGTCCGCATAGCCGATCGCCGCGGCATGCTTGGCCTCGCACCCCAGCACGATCGTCGCCATCCCCGGCGCGGCGGTGCGTGGCAGCGCGCGCGCGAACGTGACGTAGCGCGCCGCGTCGGGCGCCTCGACCAGCGCCGCGATCGTCTCGCCAGGCAGCCGGAACGCGCGCTGTATCCCCCAGCGCGGGCACCCGCCCCCGAAGCGCGCGATCGGCATCGCGTCGCCGACATAGCGTTTGGAGACGTTGCCCGCGGTATCGATCTTGAGCAGGAAGAACGGCACGCCGCGCGCGCCCTGCCGTCCGAGCGTCGTCAGTCGGTGCGCGACCTGCTCGTAGGAGACGCCGAAGCGCGCCGCGAGCAGATCGACATCGTGGCGCGTCGCCGCCGCGGTCTCCGCGAAGCATGCATAAGGCATCAGGATCGCCGCGGCGGCATAATTGGCGAAAGCCAGCTTGGCGAGCGCGGCGGCCTCGGCATCGGGCGGCGCCGCGCGCTCGATCATCGCCGCGATCGTCTTGCCCATCGTCTGCAGCGCGAGTTGGTAGGCGATCGCGAACAGCCGGCTCGCCGCGGGCAGCCGCTCGGACAGCATCAGCCGGCGCCGGTGGAAGTCGTAATGCCGCAAGCTGCCGACGAGCACGTCCTCGGGCATCACGCGCACCGCGATCCCATAAGGCTCGGCCAGTCGCGCGAGCATGCCGTCGCGCAACGCAGCGGCGCCCACGCCCAGTTGCTGCGACAGCGCCTCCGCCTCGGCATCGATCTCGGCGAGGTGATTGCGCTTCTGCTCCAGATGATCGCGCAGCCAGTCGAGCGGCGACGCGGTCGCCGGGACGCTGCCGAGTTGCTCGATCCGATCGGGCAACCGCCGCAGATCGGTGAGCGCACGGTAGAGCCGCGCGACCGCCTCGGCGACGCTCGGATAATTCTCGGCGACCTCCATCACCTCGTGACGCGGAATGCCGATGTCGCGGACCAGACCGTCCGCGAAGATCTCGTGCAGGTCGCTCGCCGCCGCCTCGTTGGCGCCCGCGACGAAATCGCGCATGTCGATATCGTAGGTGCTGGCGAGCCGCAGCAGCATCTGCGCGGTCAGCGGCCGCTGGTTGCGCTCGAGGTGATTGAGATAGCTGGGCGAGACGCCGAGCTCTTCAGCCATCTTCGTCTGGTTGAGCCCAAGCTCGCGGCGGAGCACGCGCAGCCGGGGGCCGAGATAGAGTTTGCGGTCCGCGGCGTTGGTCATGGCGGTGCGCTGTCACAGCATGACAGAAAAGACAAGTCACACCCCTGTCGCTCCGGGTGCCGATCCGGTACGCGTCGAGCATATTCGAGGACCACGACATGACGATCCCGGGCACGCCGACCTACGACCAGTTGCGCATCTTCCTCGCCGTGGTCGAGACGGGCAGCTTCGCGGCGGCGGGCCGTACGCTCAATCGCGCGACCTCGGTGATCAGCTACGGCGTCGCCAATCTCGAGGCGCAGCTCGGGCTGTTGCTGTTCGACCGCGAAGGCACGCGCAAGCCGATACTGACCGCTGCGGGCCGCTCGGTGCTCGCCGATGCGCACGCGATCGCGCACGGCATGGATGGGCTGCGCGCAAAGGTGAAGGGGCTGCTGCAGGGTCTCGAACCCGAGGTCAGCATCGCGGTCGACGTGATGTGGCCGAGCGCCTGGCTGGGCGCGACGCTGACCGCGTTCAGCCGCGAATTCCCGACCGTCACGCTGCGGCTGCACGTCGAGGCGCTCGGCGCGGTCGCCGCGCTGGTGCTCGATGGACGCGCAGTGATCGGCATCTCGGGTCCGCAGGTCGCCGACGTGGACGGGGTCGAGCGGATCGGCCTTGGATCCGTCCCGATGGTGCCGGTTGCGGCGCCGGGTCACCCGCTCTCGCAGGGTCGCATGGCGCCGGGGGCGGGACGCGAACATATCCAGCTCGTGCTGACCGATCGCTCGCCGCTCACCGCCGGGCGCGATTTCTCGGTGGTCAGCGACCGCACCTGGCGGCTCGCCGATCTCGGCGCCAAGCATCAATTGCTGCGCGAGGGGATCGGCTGGGGACACATGCCGCTGCCGCTGATCGACGCTGATCTCGTCGCCGGCACGCTGGTGCGACTCGACATGCCCGATCATGGCGGCATCATCTATCCGTTCGACGGCATTTACCGCAGCGACACGCCGCCCGGGCCTGCCGCCGCCTGGCTGCTAGAGCGGTTCCGCGAGGCCGGCAGCGCCGATTGACCGGGCGGCGGATGACCTCCGGCGCTCCAGAACGCACAAAGCCCCCGCGCATGACGCGCGGGAGCTTTGAGGAAATTTCATGAATGGGTTTCGTTGTACATTACATCACACGTTTGCGACAAAGCCTG
>CAXTVK010000083.1:0-12471 GCA_964247655.1 uncultured Sphingomonadaceae bacterium
GGCGAGCGGCTTGCCCTGCTCGGCGGTCATGATCTTCGCCAGATCGTCCTGATGCTCGATCATCAGCTCGAACAATTTGCGCAGCGGCTTGGCGCGCTCGCCCGCGGTCAGCGCGCGCCACAGCTTGAAGGCGCGATCCGCGGACTCGATTGCGCGCCTGGTCTCGTCGGCACCCATGTTGGGCACGTGGCCGATCGTCTCGCCGGTCGATGGATCGGTGACCGCGATCGTGCCGCCGCCATCCGCCTGCAGCCATTCGCCGTCGATCAGGCACGCCTGGCGAAAGAGATCGGGGTCGGCGAGGCCGAGCGGATTGGGATCGAGCATCGGGGCACCTCTGTGGTCGCTTGGTCGCGGCTATATGGGACAGCCGATGCCGCGTCGCCACCCCGATCGCAATCGCGACCGCGATCGTTCGCCGCAATAGCCGCTGGCACCCATGGGCGTATTGCCCTAATAACACAGTCCGATGCACAACCCGTTTTCCGACTCGGGCGACGTCGATCGCGAGACCGCCTGGTACGAGGCGCCGCGTGCCGCGCACGGCGATGCGACGCCGCCGCCCGTCGCGCCGCGCGCGCGCTGGCGCCGCTGGCGGCTGATCCGTTGGGGCATCGCGGGGGTACTCGCACTGTTCTTCGCGGCGGTGGCGTGGCTGGCGGTGACCGCGCCGCTCTCCAAATCGCTCCAGCCGATCGCACCGCCGAGCATCACGCTGACCGCCTCCGACGGCCGCGTGTTCGCGCGCCAAGGCGCGATCGTCGATCGGCCGGTCGACATCAGGCGGCTGCCCCCGCATGTCTGGCAGGCGTTCGTCGCGATCGAGGACCGGCGCTTCTTCCACCACGGCGCGATCGACCCGCGCGGCATCGCGCGCGCGGCGTGGCACAATTTGCGCGCGGGCGGCGTGCGCGAGGGCGGCAGCACGATCACGCAGCAGCTTTCCAAGCTGGTCTTCCTCAACGCCGACCGCACCGCGGGGCGCAAGCTGCGCGAGGTGATGGTCGCCTTCTGGCTCGAGGCGTGGCTGACCAAGCCGCAGATCCTCTCGCGCTACCTCTCGAACGTCTATTTCGGCGACAACGTCTATGGGTTGCGGGCGGCGGCGCATCACTATTTCGACAAGCAGCCCGAGCAGCTGAGCGTCGGCGAATCGGCGATGCTCGCGGGCCTGATGAAGGCGCCGTCGAAGCTCGCGCCGAGCACCAACCTGGGCGGCGCGCAGGCGCGGCAGGCGCTGGTCGTCGCGGCGATGGCGGATGCGGGCTTCATCGACGCCGCGACCGCGCGCGCCGTCCAGCCCGCCGTGCTGCATCTCCGCCCCGTCCCCGCCGCGATCGGTGGATCGTGGTTTGCGGACTGGGTGCTCCCCGCCGCGCGCGACCGCGCCGGCGGCGGCTACGCGCAGCAAAGCGTGCAGACGACGCTCGACAGCCGGCTCCAGCGCGCTGCTAACGCCGCCACCGCACAGGTCGGCGGCGATATGCAGGTCGCGCTGGTGGCGATGAAGCCCGACGGCCGCGTCGTCGCGATGGTCGGCGGGCATGATTACGACGCGAGCAGCTTCAACCGCGCCACGCAGGCGCGCCGCCAGCCGGGATCGACGTTCAAGCTGTTCGTCTATCTCGCGGCGCTGCGCGCGGGGATGACGCCGGACGATCGCATCGCCGACACGCCGCTGACGATCGACGGCTGGTCCCCCGGCAATGCCGACAAGCACTACCAACCCTCGATCAGCTTGCGCGACGCCTTCGCGCGATCGAGCAACGTCGCCGCGGTGCGTCTCGCGCAAAAGGTCGGCCCCGCCGCAGTGGTGCGCGCCGCGCGCGACCTCGGCGTCACTAGTCCGCTCAGCGCCGATCCCAGCCTCGCGCTCGGCACTTCGGGGATCACGCTGCTCGAACTCACGCGCGCCTATGCCGCGGTCGCCGCCGACGCCTATCCGGTGGTGCCGCACGGCCTGCCCGATCCACCGCAGGGCTGGCTCGACCGGTTGTGGGACTGGCATCATCGCAGCCTGGGCGGCCAGCATGCGATGCTGCTCGATCTCCTGTCCTCGACGGTGAAGACCGGCACCGGCCGCGCGGCGGCACTCAGCACGCAGGTATACGGCAAGACGGGCACGACGCAGGACAATCGCGACGCGATCTTCGTCGGCTTTTCGGGCGGTCTGGTCACCGCGGTGTGGATCGGGCGCGACGACAACAAGCCGCTGCCCGGCATGGCGGGCGGCGGGCTCCCCGCACGCATCTGGCGCAGCTTCATGGCGCAGGCGATCGGCGCGACCCCGCTCGGCCAGAAGGCGCCCAAGGCGGTCGATCCCGACGCGCTATCGGGCAGCCTCGACGCGATCTTCGGCAACACGCAGTTCGGAATCGACATCGGCAAGGACGGCGTCAAGCTCACCACGACCCCGCGCACGCCGTCGCCCAAGCGGGACGACGCCGACGATGGCGACGACGAGGACGGCCCCGACAACGGGTAGCGCGACGTAACATCCTCCCCGGCTTTCGCCGGGGAGGGGGACCGCTCGCGCAGCGAGTGGTGGAGGGGCGGTGCCACAAACGCTGCGCCTGGCAGCTCTCCCCCTCCACCACCGGCTACGCCGGCGGTCCCCCTCCCCCCGCTTCGCGCAGGGAGGATGGCGGCCCCGACGGAACTCCCGGCCTTCCACCGGATTGAGGATTCGCTCTTTTCGGGGAAGGTTTGCAGATGGCGGCGCGCGCATATTGGCAGGGGCAGATCAGGCTGGCGCTGGTCTCGATCCCGGTCGAGATCTTCTCGGCGACCAAGAGCGGCGCGACCGTCTCGTTCAAGCAGATCCACGAGCCCTCGGGCAAGCGCATCCATTACGAGAAGGTGGTCGACGGCATCGGCCCGGTCGATGCCGACGAGATCATGAAGGGCTTCGAATACGAGAAAGGCGAATATGTCCTGCTCGACCAGGACGAGATCGAGGGCGTCAAGCTGGAGAGCAAGAAGACGCTCGAACTGACCTCGTTCGTCGACGCGCACGAGGTCGACGCGATCTATTACGACAAGCCCTATTTCGTGGTGCCCGCCGACGATCTGGCGGAAGAGGCGTTCATCGTGCTGCGCGAGGCGCTGCGGAAGACGAGGAAGGTGGGTCTCGGCCAGCTGGCGCTGCGCGGCCGCGAATATGTCGTCAGCCTCAAGCCCTGCGGGCGCGGGCTGGTGCTCGAGACGCTGCGTTATGCCGACGAGGTCAACAAGGCGGCGAGCTATTTCCGCGACATCCCCGACGACAAGCCCGACGAGGATCTGCTCGACCTCGCCACCACGCTGATCGACAAGAAGGCGGGCAGCTTCGACGCGTCCGACTTCCACGATCGCTATGTCGATGCGCTCAAAGACCTGATCGATCGCAAGCGCAAGGCCAAGGGCGGCAAGGTCGTGCTCGACAGCGACGACGACAAGCCGGCGTCGCGCGGATCGAACGTGGTCGACCTGATGGCGGCGCTAAAGAAGTCGCTCGACAAGCCGGGGGCGGCGGCGGTCAAGCCTGCGGAGAAAGCGCCCGCGGCGAAGAAGGCGCCGGCGAAGAAGCCAGCCGCGAAGCCTGCTCCTGCACGGAAGCGGGCGTGATACCCCCCACCCGTTCTCCCGCGCAGGCGGGAGCCCAGGGACGCAGGCGATGCGCACGTAGCTCTGGGCTCCCGCCTACGCGGGAGAACGGGTAGTGACGACGAAGAAAACCGACCCCCTCGCGACCTACAACGCCAAGCGCGACTTCGCGAAGACGCGCGAGCCCAAGGGCGAGCACGGCACCAAGTCGGGCCATCTGTTTATGGTCCAGAAGCACGACGCCACGCGCCTCCACTGGGATTTCCGCCTCGAGATGGACGGCGTGCTCAAAAGCTGGGCGGTGACGCGCGGCCCCAGCCCCAATCCGGACGATAAGCGCCTCGCGGTGCGCACCGAGGACCATCCGATGTCCTACGCGACGTTCGAGGGAACGATCCCCAAAGGCGAATATGGCGGCGGCACGGTGATGCTGTGGGACGAGGGCGAATGGGAGGCGGTCGGCGGCAAGGATCCGGCCAAGACGATCGAGGACGGCCATGTCCATGTCGTCCTGCACGGGCAGCGGATGAAGGGGGAGTGGCTGCTCGTCCGGATGAAGCCGCGTGCCGGCGAAAAGCGCGAGAACTGGCTGCTCCGCAAGGTCGAGGATGACGAGGCGGGCGCGTCCGGCGCGCTGGTCGACATGGCGCTGACCAGCGTGACGACGGGCCGCACGATGGCGCAGATCGCCGACGGCGACGACCCGGTGTGGCACTCGGATGCGAAGCGGGCGAAGGCGGATCCCAAGGCGGCGAATGCGCCGGGGAAGAAGGCGCCTGCCCGTAAACCCGAAAAACCGTTCCCCCGCGAAAGCGGTGGCCCAGGGACACACGCGAAAGCGCCCGCAACTCTGGACTCCCGCGTTCGCGGGAGAACGGGAAAAGCCACCCTGCCTCCCTTCCGCGACGTCCAGCTCGCCACCCTCGTCGATCACGTGCCCGCAGGCTCCGGCTGGTTGCACGAGGTCAAGTACGACGGTTATCGCGCGCTGATCGCGGTCGCGGGCGAGAGCGTGAAAGCCTACACCCGCCACGGCCTCGACTGGTCGGATCGCTTCGCCCCCGTCGTCGCGGCGATCGGCAAGCTGGGCTTGGGCTCGGTGCTGATCGATGGCGAGGTGGTCGCGCTCGACAACAATGGCAAACCCAGCTTCTCGGCGTTGCAGTCCGCGCTCAAGACCGGCGGCGATCTCCACTATTTCGGGTTCGACCTGCTCGAACGGGATGGCGAAGACCTCGCCGCGCTCCCCAATGTCGAGCGCAAGGAGCAACTCGCCGCGCTCCTCGCCGACGCCGCGCCGCCGATCCACTATGCCGAGCACATCGCCTCGGGCGGCGAGAAATTGTTCGAGACGCTGTGCGGCAGCGGCTATGAAGGCATAGTCTCGAAACGCGCCGACGCGCCCTATCGCGGCACACGTTCGAAGACCTGGCTCAAGACCAAATGCACGCGGCGGCAGGAGTTCGTGATCATCGGCTTCGTCGAGAGCGACAAGGCGGGGCGCGACCTGCGCAGCCTCGCGGTCGGCGTCAACGAGGGCGGCACGCTGCGCTATGCGGGCCGCGTCGGCACCGGCTTCGATGCCGACACGCGCGACATGCTGATGGGCAAGCTCAAGCCGCTGGTGCGCAAGACCGCACCCGCCGAGGTGCCGCGTGTCGCCGCGCGCGGCGTGAAGTGGGTGAGCCCCAAGCTCGTCGCTGAGGTCGCGTTCGCCGAGTTTACTGGCGACAACGTGTTGCGCCACGCGAGTTTTTTGGGATTGCGCGAGGACAAGCCCGCGGACGAAGTCGTGGCCGAGCGGCCTACGGATGTCCCTGCCAAGAAATCCGCCGACGACGGCAAGCCCTTCGGCATCGCGATCACGCACCCCGAGCGCGTGATCTTCCCCGGCGACGGCACGACCAAGGGCGAGCTCGCCGCCTATTACGCCAAGGTCGCCCAACCGATGCTGCGCTGGCTGGGCGACCGCCCGGTCAGCCTCGTCCGCTGCCCGTCGGGGCGCGGCAAGGCGTGTTTCTTCCAGAAGCACGACGCAGGCAGCTTCGGCGACAAGGTCGGCCGCGTACCGATCCGCGAGAAGGACGGGCATATGGAGGATTATCTCGTCGTGGACGAAGGCTCGGCGATCCTCGCCTGCGTGCAGATGGGAACGATCGAATTCCACGGCTGGGGCGCGCCTGCGCACGACGTCGAGCATCCCGATCGCATGGTGTTCGATCTCGATCCCGACGAGGGGCTCGGTTTCGAGGATGTTCGCAACGGCGCGATGCAGCTGCGCGACCTGCTCGGCGAGATGGGGCTGGTCAGCTTCGCCTTGGCGTCGGGCGGCAAGGGTGTCCACGTCGTCGTCCCGCTCGATGGATCGGCGGACTGGGCGAAGGTCAAGGATTTCGCCTCGCGCTTTTCGCGCGCGGTGGCCGAGGCGCATCCCAAGCGCTTCACCGCCAACATGCGCAAGAGCGAGCGCACGGGCCGCATCTTCCTCGACTGGCTGCGTAACGAACGCGGCGCCACGGCGGTGCTGCCCTATTCGGCACGCGCGCGGGAGACCGCGGCGGTCGCGGCGCCGATCAGCTGGGACGAGCTGGCGACGCTGAACGATGCGAAACCGTATGCGGTGGCGGATGCGGACGAACTTCTGAAGCGCGCGGGCTCGCGCGATCTCAAGGGGTGGGGCGAGGCAAAGCAGGCGCTGCCGGATCTGTAGGAATTCCGTCATCCCCGCGAAGGCGGGGATCCATACGCGCCGCGCTCGAAGAATGAGCGCCGCGTCTATGGATCCCGGATCAAGTCCGGGATGACGAAGAAGGGGAGATGCCCGGCTGTGACAGCGCGCCCTATTGCGCCGCGAACCCTCGCTTCCACCACGGCCGCGTGTCGCCCGTCTTGAGCACCGCCGAACGGAACAGCCCCGCGGCGAAGCGCAACGCGACCACCAGCCAGATCGTCTGCCAGATCAGCGCGAGCAGATGCGGCCAGATCGCCGGCAGTTCGGCGGCGCGCGCGAGCATCGCGAGCGGCGAGCTCCACGGGAACGTCGCGCCCGCCCAGGCGATCCAGCCGTCGGGATGCCCCGTCCCCGCCGCCGCGAGCCCGTAGAGCAGCAGCTGGAACATCGTGACCGGCAGCGCCATCACCTGGATCTCGCGCGGGCTTCCCGCCTGCGATCCGATGCCCAGGAACACCGCGCCGAGCAGCAGGTAATTCTCGATGAAATAGGCGACCACGAGCACGCAGAAGGCCGGCCAGCCGACCGCGGGCGTCGGCAGGTGCGCGAGCATCGCGGGCTTCGCCGCAAGCAAACCAATCGCCACGATCGCGCCCCACACCGCGACGAACGTCAGCGTGATCGCGAGCATCGAGATCAGCTTGCCGAGGAAGATCGCATCGACCGGCACCGCGGCCGCGAGCACCTCGATCACCTTGTTCGATTTCTCCTCGATGAAGGTCGACAGCGACATGCCTGCGAGCATCACCAGCAGCACGAACAGCCCGGTCTGCGCGCCACTCGCCAGGCCGGCGCGATCGCCCGCGTCGGGCTGCTGCTCGGCGCCGGCGGCGACGATCTCGTGGCGGAGATCGACCGGCGCGGGCGCCGCCCCGCCCAGCGCGACCGAGGACCGCGCGGTATCGACCAGCAGCGACACGCCTTCCTCGGTGCCGTCCGGCGCACGGTTCAACAGCAGGAAGCGCGGCGCGGCGAGCGAACCGCCGAGCACGGCGATATAATCGTGCCCGGGCCGGCGCAGCAGCATGCGGGCCGCGGCGTCGCGCATCGGCGGCAGCGTCGCGAGATCGGGCAGCACGTCGCCGCCCAGCCTCGTGACCAGCCGGTCGTGCGCCGCGATCAGCGCATGCGCGGCGCTGGGCTCTGCGATCAGCGCGACGACGGGGCGATGCGGGGCGTCGTGATCCTGATTGGCGCCGATCGCACCGAACATCGCGCCGAACAGCACGGGGAAGATCGGCGTCGCGAGGAACAACAGGAAGATGCGCGAGAAGACGGTGGCGACATAGTCGCGCCGCGCGATCACCCAGGCCGCGCCGAACAATCGCTTCATGCCGCGACCTCGGGTTCTTCGAGCACGGGCTCGCCGACCAGTTCGACGAACGCCTCGTGCAGGCTGGGCCGCTCGATCGCCAGCGTCTCGATGCCCGCGCCGCCCGCGATCAGCGCCTCGAGCACGGGCTCGATCCCGTCCGTGGGCAGCGCGAAGCTCCAGTCGCGATCCTGCGCGATGGCGTCGGCGGGCAGCGCCGCGCGCCACGGCCCGTCGGCACGCCGCGTGCGCAGATGGACGCGCGAGGGAAGCCGGTCGCGCGCGGTCGCGACGGTGCCGTCGAACCGCACGCCGCCCTTGGCGATCACCGTGATCCGCTCGCACAGCCGCTCGGCATGCGCGATGACGTGGGTGGAGAAGAGCACCGTCGCGCCGTCCGTCACCTGCGCGCGGATCAGCCCTTCGAGCCGCTGCTGGTTGATCGCGTCGAGCCCCGAAAACGGCTCGTCGAGCACCAGCAGGCCCGGCCGGTGGACGATCGTGCCGAGCAGCTGCACGGTCTGCGCCATGCCCTTGGACAGCGTGCGGATCGGCTGCGCGGCGGCATGGCCGAGCCCCGCCTCGTCGAGCAGCGCGGTGGCGCGCCTGCGCCCCTCGGCGAGCGTCAGCCCGCGCAGCGCGCCGAGGAAGGCGATCGCCTCGCGCGGGGTCATGCTGGGGTAGAGACCGCGCTCCTCGGGCAGATAGCCGATCCGGCGCGCCGCGCGCATCGGCTTGTCCTGCCCGAGGATCCGCCGCCAGCCCGAATCGGGATCGAGGATGCCGAGCAAGGTGCGCAGCGTCGTCGTCTTGCCCGCGCCATTGGGGCCGAGCACGCCGTGGATGCTGCCGGCCGGCACCGCCAGCCCGATGCCGTCGAGCGCGCGCGTCTGTCCGAAGCGCTTGACCAGCCCCTCCGCCTCGACCGCGAGATCAGCCAAGACGCGGCGCTCCGGCCCGGCGGCGGAATGGACGGCGATAAGGAGCAAGGCACGGCATTGCCGGAAGGATGCCAGCGAATATCGCGAAAGGCTAGGGCATCGCCGCGGCGCTGACACGCGCCGGCGCGCAATATTCGGCGTGCATCGCATCCCGGCTTTCGCTTACGCTCGCGGCGATAGGGCAGGATGGGCGAGACAGGATGACGACGAGCAGCGACGTGTTGATCGTGGGCGCAGGCCACGGCGGCGCACAGGCCGCGATCGCGCTGCGCCAGCGCAAGTATGAAGGCTCGATCGCGATCGTCGGCGAGGAGCCCGAAATCCCCTATGAGCGGCCGCCGCTGTCCAAGGATTATCTCGCCGGCGACAAGCCGTTCGAGCGCATCCTGATCCGCCCGCCCGGCTTCTGGGGCGAGCGCGATGTCGCGATGCTGACCGGACGCCGCGTCGTCGCGGTCGATCCCGACGCGCATGTCGTCACCACCGAGGACGGCGGGACGATCGGCTATGGCAAGCTGATCTGGGCGACCGGGGGCCATGCCCGGCGGCTGAGCTGCGCGGGTCACGATCTCGCCGGCGTCCATTCGGTGCGCAGCCGCGCCGACGTCGATCGGATGATGACCGAGCTCGCCAGCACGACGCGCGTGTGCGTGATCGGCGGCGGCTATATCGGGCTCGAGGCCGCCGCGGTGCTGACCAAGCTCGGCAAGCATGTCACCGTGCTCGAGGCGCTCGACCGCGTGCTGGCGCGCGTCGCCGGCGAGCCGCTGTCGCGCTTCTACGAGGCCGAGCACCGCGCGCACGGCGTCGACCTCCGGCTCAATACGGTCGTCGAGTGCATCGAGGAGACCGACGGCCGCGCCTCCGGCGTGCGCTTGGCCGGCGGCGAGATCGTGCCGTGCGAGATGGTGATCGTCGGCATCGGCATCGTGCCCGCGATCGAGCCGCTGCGCGCGGCGGGCGCGGAGGGCGGCAACGGCGTCGCGGTCGACGAGCATGGCCGCACCTCGCTGCCCGACATCTTCGCGATCGGCGACTGCGCGCTCCACGCCAACCCGTTCGCCGACGGGCTGCCGATCCGGCTCGAATCGGTGCAGAACGCCAATGACCTCGCCACCGCGGTCGCCCGCCAGATCGTCGGCGACCCGGAGCCCTATCACAGCGTGCCATGGTTCTGGTCGAACCAGTACGATCTGCGCCTGCAGACCGTCGGCCTGTCGACCGGCCACGACCAGGCGATCGTGCGCGGCGACATCGAAAGTCGCAGCTTTTCGATCGTCTACGTCAAGGGCGGCATCGTCGTGGCGCTCGACTGCGTCAACGCGACCAAGGACTATGTCCAGGGCCGCGCGTTCGTCGTCGGGCGAGTCGCCGCCGATCCCGCACGGCTCGCCGATGCGTCGGTCCCGCTCAAATCGCAGCTCGAGCCCGCCTGAGGCACGGCCCGGCGAACAACCAACGAACGGTTAATGACAGGGTCACCCTGAAAGTTCACCCTCCCCTTAGGCGCACCACCTAGTCCGAAAGGCGGGGGAGCGCTGTTGGGGACCAACGGGCTCATGAGTATAGTTTCCACGTGGTGCCGGGCCCGATGCCATGGCCTCGCCGCGATGACGGTCGTGCTGGGAGCGCTGCTCGCGCCACCCCTGCCGGCCGCCGCCGCGACGATCGACCATGTCGCGATTGACGGCAACGCGATCACGCTCAGCTTCGACCGGCCGGTCGCGGGCGCCTCGGGGCTTATGCTCGACGGGCCGCGGCGGATCGCGGTCGACGTTGCGGGTCTCACCTCGGGCAGCGCTAGCGCCTCGGGTGGCCCGGTGACGCAGACCCGCGTCGGACAGGTCCGCCCCGGAGTCGGCCGGATCGTGTTCGATCTCGCCGGCTACAGCGTGGTCCGCTCGGCGATCCTCGCGGACGACCGCAGGACGCTGACCCTGCAGCTTGCCGACGCATCCCCGCGCGAATTCACCGTCGCGGCGCGCGCCGGCCGCACGATGTACGGCCAACCGATGGCGCTCGCCGATTCGGGGACAGGCAGCGTCACCGTGCCGCTCGACGCGCCCGAACCCTACCGCCTGCCGATGCCCGACGTGCAGGGCCGCGCCGACAAGCCGCTGGTCGTGATCGACGCAGGGCACGGCGGCCACGATCCGGGCTCGCTGTCCTTGGACGGCCGCTACCGCGAGAAGGACGCGACGCTGGCGATCGCCAAGGCGCTGCGCGACGAACTGCTCGCCTCGGGCCGCGTGCGCGTCGCGCTGACCCGATCGGACGACCGCTTCCTCGTGCTGCAGGAACGTCGCGAGATCGCGCGCCGGTTGAAGGCGGACCTGTTCATCTCGATCCACTGCGACAGCGCGCCGGGTTCCTCGGCGAGCGGCGCCACCGTCTACACGCTGTCCGAAGTCTCGTCGGACCAGGTCGCGGCGCGGCTCGCCGCCAAGGAGAACAAGTCGGACGTGATCAACGGCGTCGATCTCGGCGCGCAGTCGAGCGACGTGGGCAACATCCTGATCGACCTCACGCAGCGCGAGACGATGAACGCCTCGTCGCGCTTCGCCGACATCGTCCAACGCGAGATGACCGACGAGGGCATCAGCTTCAAGACCACCTATCACCGCTTCGCCGGCTTGGCCGTGCTCAAGGCGCCCGACGTCCCCGCGGTGCTGATCGAGACCGGCTACATCACCGATCCGGGCGACCTCAAGCTGCTCTTCTCGCGCGACTACCAGCACCGCGTCGCGCTCGGCGTCAGCCACGCGGTCGAGGCGCATTTCGCGCGGCGCCTGGGGCAGACCAACGTGGCCTCAGCGGAGTGAGCGGCAATTCCCCTCCCTGAAAGGGAGGGGTTAGGGGTGGGTGGAGGCCTGGCGATACGGCCGTCTCGCGCAAGACAGCAGCCGTATCGACCAGCCAAGACCCACCCCCCGCCCCTCCCTTTCAGGGAGGGGAGCAGTGCCACCTTCCAAAGCGCGGCATTCCCCTCTAGACCGCCCCCGGCATGGACGAGCAGGCGGAAACGGGCGGGCGGATCACGATCAGGCGGGGCGGCGGGCGCTGGCCCAGAGCCCTTAGGCGCGTGCTCGGCTCGCGCTGGACGCAGGCGCTGATCGCGCTGGTGACGCTGATCCTGATCGCGTGGATCGCGGTCTGGCTGGTCTTCGCGCGCGACCTGCCCTCCACCGACAAGCTGCTCACCTACGAGCCGCCGCTGCCCACCAACGTCCGCGGGATCGACGGCGCGCCGATCTACACCTTTGCGCGCGAGCGGCGGATCGAGCTCAGCTACGCCGAGTTCCCGCCGCTGCTGGTCGACGCCTTCGTGTCGGCGGAGGACAAGAGCTTCTTCACGCATCACGGCGTCAATCCGCTGACCTTCGCCAATGGCGCGTTCGAATTCTTCACCAAGATGGGCACCGGCAACCGCGCCCGCGGCGGCTCGACGATCACCCAGCAGGTCGCCAAGAACCTGCTCACCGGCAACGAATATTCGGTCAAGCGCAAGATCCGCGAGGCGATCCTCGCGATCCGCATCGAGCGCACGCTGTCCAAGCAGCAGATCATGGAGCTCTACCTCAACCAGATCTTCCTGGGGCGGAACGCCTACGGCGTGGAAGCCGCCGCGCAGAGCTATTTCGGCAAGGACGTCAAGGATCTGACGCTCCCCGAAATGGCCTATCTCGCGATCCTGCCCAAGGCGCCGAGCAACTACACGCCCGAGCATGATTCCGAGCGCGCGCTCGCGAGGCGTGCCTATGTGCTGCGAGAGATGGCGGCGAACGGCTACATCACCCCCGCGCAGGAGCAGACCGCCGACGCGACGCCGCTCGGCGCGGTCGAGCGTGCCGCGGTCAAGCAGGACATGCCGCAGGGCTATTTCGTCGAGGAGGTCCGCCGCG
>CAXTVK010000084.1:0-12203 GCA_964247655.1 uncultured Sphingomonadaceae bacterium
TCGACCAGCAGAAGAAGGTCGGCCAGCTATCGGGCGGCGAGCGCAACCGCGTCCACATGGCCAAGATGCTCGCCAAGGGCGGCAACGTGCTGCTGCTCGACGAACCGACCAACGATCTCGACGTCGACACGCTGCGCGCGCTCGAGGACGCGCTCGAGAATTTCGCGGGCTGCGCGGTGGTGATCAGCCATGATCGCTTCTTCCTCGATCGCCTCGCGACTCACATCCTGGCGTTCGAGGGCGACGGCCATGTCGAATGGTTCGAGGGCAATTTCGAAAGCTACGAGGAAGACAAGCGCCGCCGTCTCGGCGACAGCGCCGATCGGCCGGGTGCGGGGGCGTACAAGAAGCTGACGCGCTGACGACCGATAGGCCGAGGCGGGGCGATCAGAGGCTGCCGGTGGGAACCGTCAGCCCTTCGATCGTGGCGGAGACGATCGCCTCGCCGAAGGGGATCGTGCGACGTTCGACGTAGGCCCCATCGCTCGGCGACCAGAGCTGATGGATGACGCGGCCTTCGACATCGGCGACCCAATATTCGAAAATTCCTGCAGCGGCATAGCTGTGCTGCTTCTCGCCGAGGTCATGGTCGAGCGAACTGTGTGCGATCTCGACGACGAGAGCCACGCTCCCGACCGGCACCGGACCTTGCTCGGGCAGATCGTGAGCGAGGAGAATATCGGGTTGCGGCATGTCGTTTGGCGACAGGGCCACGCTGACTTCGATCAGGATGGCGAAATCCTGCCGTGAATGCGCACAGGCCAGCGCTAACGCCTGAAACAGCGACGTATGCGCCTTCGCGTGCGGAACATGCTGCGCGTTCACGGCGTAGATCGTCCCCCCGATAAGTTCGGTCTTGGCATGCTCGCGAAATGCACCGGAGCAATCGAGCAGCAGATAATCGTCCGCTGTGAACATATAACGGCGATGCCCGGTGAGCGCCCTTAGACTGCTATGCTCGTTCATGCTGCATCTCGTGTCATCTCCGCAGCAGAATAGCACGAGGACGGCCGTAGACCAACGACCGTCCTACATATGTCCCTACAGTCGATCAGTAATAGTCGGCCGGATCGGGGGTCGGCGCGTTGCAGGCGCGATCATGGCCGCGCTTGCAGGCTGCCGTCTGGATGCGCCACGCTTCCATCGCATCGGCATAGGCATGCTGCTGATGCGCGTAATGCGCGTCCTGGCTCGCGACCTGATGCCCGTGCGCGTGCATCGCCGCGTTGTAGGAGGCGACGTCCTGCTGATATTGTGCCTGGTTGGCGGCGTTGCTCGCCTGATTCTGCTGGATCGCGTTGTTGACGCCGCCATTGGCCATCGAGGTGCCCGGATCGGCGCCCGGCGCGATCTGACCCGGCGACACGGTGACCGACGCCGCGGCCGAGCCGTCGTTGGCGGGCTGATGCGGATCGGATTGCGCGAAGGCGGGGGCGGCGGCGAGCGCGCCGGCGGCGATCATCGCGAGGGGAATACGAATCATCTTCACTCTCCTTCGATCGCTCTCAGAAGCGAACGACGGCCCTAACGATCGTTCCGGTGCTGACGTTCCGTATCGGCCCGACCGCCCCTCGCGGCGCGGGACGACGCCGGGCGGTCACGCCGTGTCGAACACCCCGCCCGCCTCGTCGAGCAACTTGAGCTCGCCTTCCCTTATGCCGAACCAAGCACCACGAAGCCGCAGCGTGCCCGCTGCCTCTGCCGCTGCCACGAAGGGGAAGGATCGGAGGTTGGCGAGGCTGACCTTGACCGCCTCATGCTCGAGCGCGCGCTCCGCGGCTTCGCCGTGGCCGTGGCGGGCGACCACGCCCTCGCGCGCCGCGTCGAGCATGTCGACCCAGTGCGCGATGAACCCGCCTTCGCCGGGCTCGGCCCCCGCGAAGGCCTGCGTCATCGCCGCCTTGCAGCCGCCGCAATATTCGTGGCCGAGCACGACGATCTCGGACACCGGGATCTGCGTCACCGCGAACTCGACCGCGGCCGAGACGCCGTGCCGGCTGGTGTCGCGCTCGAACGGGGGCACGAGATTGGCGACGTTGCGCACGACGAAGATTTCGCCGGGCGATACGTCGAAGATCTGCGCGGGATCGACGCGGCTGTCCGAACAGGCGATCACGAGCGTCGCGGGGCTCTGCCCGTCCGCGAGCTCGGACCAGCGCGCGCGCTGCTGCGCCCAGCCTTCGCTGCGAAACCGGCGATAGCCGTCGAGGAGATCGTCGAAGCCTGACATGTCCACTTCCGTTCGTGCTGAGCCTGTCGATGCATTGCTCTTCTGGTGTGCCGTTAGAAGAAAGAACGACCCTTCGACAAGCTCAGGGCGAACGGTTGTGGGAATAGCGCGCAATCGCTATCTCGCACGCATGACCGAACCGCTGATCGCCCCTCTTTCCGAAGCTCGCCCCGCGCGGACCAAGAAACCCGACTGGATCCGCGTGAAGGCGCCCGGCGGCACCGCGTTCGCCGAGACCAAGGCGCTGATGCGCCGGCTCAACCTCGCGACGGTGTGCGAGGAGGCGGCCTGCCCCAATATCGGCGAGTGCTGGACCAAGAAGCACGCGACCGTGATGATCCTGGGCGACACCTGTACGCGCGCCTGCGCCTTCTGCAACGTCAAGACGGGGATGCCGCGCGCGGTCGATGCGCTGGAGCCGCAGCATACCGCGGACGCGGCCGCCGAGTTGGGGCTCGAGCATATCGTGATCACGTCGGTCGATCGCGACGACCTGCCCGACGGCGGCGCCTCGCAGTTCGTCAAGGTGATCGAGGCGCTGCGCCGCACGACGCCGAAAACGACGATCGAGATCCTGACGCCCGATTTCCGCAACAAGGCGCAAGCCGCGGTCGAGGCGATCGTCGCGGCGCGACCCGACGTCTACAACCACAATCTCGAGACGGTGCCGCGGCTCTACCCGACGATCCGCCCGGGCGCGCGCTATTACGCATCGCTGCGGCTGCTCGAGAGCGTCAAGCGGCACGACCCGTCGATCTTCACCAAGTCGGGCGTGATGACGGGGCTCGGCGAGCAGCGGCTCGAAGTGCATCAGGTGATGGACGACATGCGCTCCGCCGACATCGATTTCCTGACGATGGGCCAATATCTACAGCCCACCCCGCGTCATGCGAAGGTGGAGGAATTCACCACGCCGCAAGCGTTCGGTGCCTATGCCGCGATTGCCCGCGCCAAGGGCTTCCTGCTGGTCGCGGCGTCGCCGCTGACGCGGTCGAGCTATCATGCCGGCGACGATTTCGCGCGGCTGCGGGCGGCACGCGAGGCGAAGCTGGGGAGGGGCTGACATGGCGACGCGTTCCTGTTCTCCGTTCGTGCTGAGCGAAGTCGAAGCACATGCGCCGAACGACGCGCCTGTAACATGTCCTTCGACTTCGCTCAGGACGAACGGGTAGGGACCTTGGCGATGATCGGTCTCGACAGGATCGCCGCGGACGTTCGACAGGTGCGCAATATGGTCGCGCTCAGTCTGGTCCTAACGCTGATTTTACTCGCAAGGGTCTTCCTGTAGCATGCCCCGCCACGCCGAGACCCGCCAGCTTCCCTACACGCCCGAGCAGATGTTCGATCTGGTCGCCGACGTCGGCCGTTACGGCGAGTTCCTGCCGTGGGTGGTCGCGGTGCGCGTGCGCGAGAATGATGCGACCGATATGGTCGCGGACCTCGTCGTCGGCTTCAAGGGCATCTCGGAACGCTTCACGTCGAAGGTGACCAAGCAGCGGCCGGATAGGCTCCACGTCGAATATCTCGACGGCCCGCTCGACTATCTGCGCAACGAATGGGCGTTCCGGCCCGACGGGAAGGGCGGCACGTTCGTGGATTTCGCGGTCGATTTCGCCTTCAAGTCGCGACTGTTCGAGATGCTCGCGGGGCAGGTGTTCGATCGTGCGCTGCGCAAGATGATCGGCGCGTTCGAGGCGCGCGCGGCGGCGCTCTACGGCGTGGGTGCGAAGACCTCGCCCGCGCCGAGCGGCGGGGCGGGCAGCAGCAGTTCGAGCGCGCACAGCGCCGCCTGAAGCCGGATCCCGGCGCGGCCGAGATCGCCAAACTCGCGCTTGTCCGCGACCACGTCGTCGGGATCGCCCGATCGGCTGGCGCGCGCGAACACGACGGTGCCGACGGGTTTCTTCTCGCTCCCGCCGCCGGGGCCCGCGATACCGGTGATCGCGACGCCGATGTCCGCCGAGGTCTTCTGGATCGCGCCCTGCGCCATCGCCCAGGCGACCGCGACCGACACCGCGCCGAAGGTCTCGAGCACGTCGGAGGCGATGCCCAGCGTGTTTATCTTGGCGTCGTTGGCGTAGGTGACGAAGCCCGCGACGAACACCTCCGAGCAGCCCGCGATCTCGGTCAGCGCCGCCGACACCAGCCCGCCGGTGCAGCTCTCGGCAACCGCGACGGTCAGCCCCGCCTCGCGATTCTCCTCGATCACACGGCGCGCGGCGTCGAGCAGCACCTGCGGCAGGTTGGCGCCGTCGTGGATGGTGTCGTCGGTCATCGATCCGCCCCATCGTCTTTCGGCCGGCAGATCGCAAGGCCCTTCGTCTGCCCCGGCCCCGCGACCTCGAGCGCGACGAGGATCGCCTCCGCCATCGTGTCGGCGGGTAGCGCGCCGGCCAACGCCATCATGCTGTCGATCGTATCGCAATCCTTGAGCGGCACGCGCTGCTCGATCTGCTCGTCGACGAAACCGCGCGCGATCGTCAGCATCGTGTCGTTCGACGCGAAGTTGGACAGGTCTTGGCCGGTCGCGGCCTCGATCGCGGCGCGCGCGCGGGCGGGATCGACGGGCGCCTCGTGACGGAAGCGCTGCGCCAGGCCGCTGCCTTCGTTGGGCAGGAACGCGTCGGCTGGCAGCGCCGCCTTGCAGCGATCCGCCAGCGCCTCGACCGCATCGGGCAGCGCGATGCGGATCAAAGTGCGCATGTCGTGGGGGCGGACGCAGGCGGGGCGTTCGGCTCGGAGTGGGGCGGCGAGGAGGGCGGCGGACAAAACAATTGCCACCCATTTTCTCCCGTTCATCCCGAACGAACTCGAGGGACGCGAGGCAGGCGCAGCGCCCGAAGCCGGTGCCTCGACCGCGCTCGGCACGAACAGGGTAGGGGGTGGGGTCATTTGAGCGGCGCCCGCACCGTCACCACCGCCTGCGCCGCCATGCCCTCGCCGCGGCCGGTGAAGCCGAGCCGTTCGGTCGTGGTCGCCTTGACGCTGATCCGGCCGACCGGCACCGCCAGGATCTCGGCGACGCGCACCCGCATCGCCTCGCGGTGCGGGCCGACTTTGGGCGCTTCGCAGATGATCGTGAGATCGACATGGTCGATCGTGCCGCCCGCGGCCGCGACGAGACTGGCGGCGTGCTGCAGGAAGGTCGCCGAATCCGCACCCCTCCAGCGTGGATCGGAGGGCGGAAAATGGCTGCCGATGTCGCCCTCCGCGATGCAGCCAAGCAACGCGTCGGTGATCGCATGGAGGCCGACGTCGGCGTCGCTATGACCGGCGAGCGCGTGCGTATGCGGGATGCGCAACCCGCACAGCATGACGTGATCGCCCTCGGCGAAGGCGTGGACGTCGAAGCCCATGCCCGTGCGCGACGTCATGGCGGCGGCGAGCCGCGCTTCGGCGGCGGCGAGATCGGCCTCGTGGGTGAGCTTGTCGAGCATCGGGTCTCCGGGCACGGCGACGACGACACATCCCGCAGATCGCGCAACCTGCGCGTCGTCGGTCGGTTCCGTCTCGCCGCGCCATGCGCGGTGCGCAGCGAGGATGTCGGCGAAGCGAAAGGCCTGCGGTGTCTGCACGCGCGCCAGTCTTTCGCGCGGGACGGTATCGCCGAGTGCATCGTCGTCGACGCGCACCAGCGTGTCGACGACGGGGAGGGTGGGAACCGCGCCCGGCGCATGATCCAACGCCGCGATCAGCCGGTCGATGATGGCGGCGGGGAGGAAGGGACGCGCCGCGTCGTGGATCAGGACGACATCCGCCGCGCCGATCGCCTCGAGCCCGGCGTGTACGGACTCGCGCCGCGTCGCACCGCCGAGCGTGACAGATGCCGGCCGCCGTTCCCCCGCGCAGGCGGGGGCGCAGGCCGACGCTGGAAACTGGGCCCCCGCCTGCGCGGGGGAACGAACCAAAGCGTCGCTGAGCAAATCCTCTTGCCCCGCACCTACCACCACATGCACCGCATCGACCGACGGATGCCCTGCCAGCGCATCGAACGCACGCGCGATCACCGCCTGGCCGCCGATCCGGCGATATTGCTTGGGGACGCCGCCACCGGCCCGCGTGCCGCTGCCGGCCGCGACGATCAGCGCGACGATCTTGTTCTCGGTCATCCGCCGCGCATCTAGCCGAGCGCTGCCTTGCCCGCCAGCGGGTTTCGGGCTAGGGGACTGCCTCTTTTTCAGGCAGCCGAACCCCATGCGCAGCGAGGCGCTCCTCAAGCCGATCCACATCGGCCCGATCACGATCGACACGCCGGTGATCCTGGCGCCGATGACCGGCGTCACCGATCTGCCGTTCCGCAAGATCGTGCGGCGCTACGGATCGGGGCTCAACGTCACCGAGATGATCGCGTCGCAGGCCGCGATCCGCGAGACGCGCCAGTCGATCCAGAAGGCGGCGTGGGATCCGGTCGAGGAGCCGGTGTCGATGCAACTCGTCGGCTGCACGCCGCACGACATGGGCGAGGCGGCCAAGCTCAGCGAGGATCGCGGCGCGGCGATCGTCGACATCAATATGGGCTGCCCCGTGCGCAAGATCGTCAATGGCGACGCGGGCTCGGCGCTGATGCGCGACCTGCCGCTGGCGACCGCGCTGATCGCGGCGACCGTCAAGGCGGTCTCCGTCCCCGTGACGCTCAAGATGCGGATGGGCTGGGATCATGACAGCCTAAACGCACCCGAACTCGCGCACATCGCCGAGGATCTGGGCGTCAGGCTCGTCACCGTCCACGGTCGCACGCGCTGCCAGCTCTACAAGGGCATTGCCGACTGGGCGTTCATCCGGCGCGTCAAGGATGCGGTGTCGATCCCGGTGATCGCCAACGGCGACATCCTCACCGTCGACGACGCGGAGGAGGCGCTGCGCCAATCGGGTGCGGACGGCGTGATGATCGGGCGCGGCGCCTATGGCCGGCCGTGGCTGCTCGGCCAGACGATGCGGTTCCTGACCACCGGCGAGCGCCGCGCGGATCCCTCGCTCGACGAACAATATGCCGCGATCGTCGAGCATTATCGGATGATGCTCGATCATTACGGCACCGAGGTCGGCGTCAACATGGCGCGCAAGCATCTCGGCTGGTACACCAAGGGACTCTCAGGCTCGGCCGAGTTCCGCAACACCGTCAACCAAGTCGCCGATCCCGAGCGCGTGCTTGCGATGCTCGACCAGTTCTATGCGCCATGGCGATCCCGGGCGGCCGCCTGATCCGCTTCTCGCGCCGGGGGGCGGGGGAGGCGGAGCCGCCGGGCGCGACCGAACTGTTCGGGGCGCTGCCCACCGCGATGCTCGTCATCGATGCCGACGGGACGGTGCAGGATTGCAACCCCGCCGCCGAAGCGCTGCTGATCCTGTCGCGCGCCGCGGTCGTCGGCCGATCGATCGAAGAGATGACCGGGCATCCGCTGACCTCGGTAGCGCCCGATCAGCCGATCGCCGCCTATGATCTCGACATGATCGTCCCCGTCGGCCGTGCCTACCGCGCGGACATGACGGTCGCGCCGCTGCCCGAGCGACCGGGCTGGCGGATCGTGCTGATCCACGGCCGCGCGACGCACGACATCGCCGCGCGGCACGGCGCGCGCAGCAGCCGCGGCATGCCCGCCGCCGCCGCCGCCTCGCTGCTCGCGCACGAGATCAAGAACCCGCTTTCGGGTATCCGCGGCGCCGCGCAATTGCTGCAGAGCGGTGCCAGCCCCGAGCAGACCGAGCTTACCCAGCTGATCACCGGCGAGGTGGATCGCATCGCCGGACTGATCGACCGCATGGAGGGACTCTCGGATACGCGGCTGCGACCCAACGAGGCGCTCAACATCCACACCGTGCTCGGCCACGCCCGCGACGTCGCGCGCGCGGGCTTCGCGCAGGGCCGCGCGATCCGCGAGCTCTACGATCCCTCGCTGCCCGACGTGCTGGGCAATCGCGACGCGCTGGTGCAGGTGCTGCTCAACCTGCTCAAGAACGCCGCCGAGGCGACCCACGAAGGGGGCATCATCACGCTCACCACCGCCTATCGCCACGGCGTCACGATCACGACGCTCAACCGCCGATCCGAAAGGCTCGCGCTGCCGATCGAGTTCTGCGTGATCGACGACGGGCCGGGCGCGCCCGATACGCTCGCGCCGCATCTGTTCGATCCGTTCATCACCTCGAAGGCCTCGGGCAGCGGGATCGGGCTCGCGCTGGTCGACAAGCTCGTGGCGGGGATGGGCGGGATCGTCGAATATGCGCGCGAGGGCGTGCCCGAACGCACCGTCTTCCGCGTGCTGCTGCCGCGCGCGGGCAACCGCAGCGAGGCGACGGCATGACCGCCATGCTCGCCGGCCGTATCCTCGTCGTCGACGACGACGCCGCGATCCGCACCGTCGTGCGCGAGGCGCTGCGCCGCGCGGGACACGTCGTCGAGACCGTCGCGACGCTCGCCGACATGCGCCGCGCGTTGATCGACTTCGCGCCGGACGTGCTCGTCACCGACGTCATGCTGCCCGACGGAGACGGGCTCGATCTGGTCCCCGAGATCCTCAGGCTTCATCCCGGGCTCCCCGTGATCGTGCTCTCCGCGCGCAACACGCTGGCGACCGCGGTGCGCGCGACCGAGCAGGGTGCGTTCGACTATCTGCCCAAGCCGTTCGACCTCGAGGAACTGGGCCGCGCGGTGACGGGTGCGCTGGCCGGGCGCGTCTCCTCGCCGCAGGAGACGACCGACGGCGGCCACGAACTGCCGCTGATCGGCCGTTCGCCCGCGATGCAGATCGTGTTCCGCACGATCGCGCGCGTCGTCCCCAACGACCTCACCGTGCTGATCCTGGGCGAATCGGGGACGGGCAAGGAGCTGGTCGCGCGAGCGATCCACGATCTCGGGCCGCGCGGCATCCATCCCTTCGTGCCCGTCAACATGGCCGCGATCCCGCGCGAACTGATCGAGAGCGAGCTGTTCGGCCACGAGCGCGGCGCGTTCACCGGCGCGGCGCAGCGCACCGCGGGTCGCTTCGAACAGGCGGCCGGCGGCACTTTGTTCCTCGACGAGATCGGCGACATGCCGCTCGAGGCGCAGACCCGGCTGCTACGCGTGCTGCAGGAGGGCGAGTTCACCACGGTCGGCGGCGCACGCCACATCCGCGCCGACGTCCGCGTGATCGCCGCGACCAACAAGGATATCGAGCGGCTCGTCGCCGAGGGCGGCTTTCGCGAGGACCTCTATTATCGGCTCAACGTCGTGCCGATGCGGCTGCCCGCGCTGCGCCAGCGCGCCGAGGATGTCGGCGAGCTTGCGCGCCACTTCCTCGAGCGTGCCGCTGCCGACGGCCTGCCACGCAAGACGCTCGACGAGGCCGCGGTCGCGCGGCTGACGCGGCATGCCTGGCCGGGCAACGTCCGCGAGCTCGAGAATCTGATGCGCCGGCTGGCCGCTTTGGTGCGCGAGGAGCGCGTCGGCGCCGCCGCGATCGAGGCGCAGCTCGGCGGTGCGGTATCGGGCGAGCCGTCGCCCGCGATCGAAACCGACGGCGGGCTCGCCGGCTCGGTCGAGTTGCATCTCGCGCGCTATTTCGCCTCCTTCGGCCGCGATCTGCCGCCCGATGGCCTCTACGATCGGCTGCTCGCCGAGATCGAGGCGCCGCTGCTCCGGCTCGCGCTCGCCGCCGCCAAGGGCAACCAGATCCGCGCCGCGCGGCTGCTCGGGATCAACCGCAATACGTTGCGCAAGAAGCTCACCGATCGCGGCATCGATCCCGCGACATCGCGGCGAACCGCCTGAATCGGGCGACGGCGCCGCTTTCGTCGCCGCGTCATACGTGTTGTCTCGGCAACGCTGTGTGGTAGGATAGCCACGATGGCGGCAGAAAGAGCGCGTTCAGATACGGCCAAAGGCCCACGGCTGCCGCGCTGGCGGCGCCGGCTGACGGTCGCGCAGCGCCGCGGCACGATCATGTCGCTGATCGAGATCGGCACCGTCATCGCCGCGCTCGGCATATTCGTCGCGAGCTGGTTCTTCGTTGCGCACAGCGGCACGTCCGAGCGGTTGCTCACGCCGCCGCTGGTCGCGCTGCTGCTGGTCGCCAACCTCGTCCCCTGGATCGGCGTCATGGTGCTGATCGCGCGGCGGCTGGCACGCAAACGCGTCGAGGGCAGCAGCGGCGGGCGGCTGCACGTCCGTCTGGTCGCGAGCTTCTCGATCGTCGCGGCGGTGCCGACGCTGGCGGTGGTGATCTTCGCGTCGTTCCTGTTCCAGTACGGCGTCGCCTTCTGGTTTTCGGACTCGGCGCGCACCGTGCTGCAGAATGCGGATCACGTCGCGCAGGCCTATGTCGGCCAGAACCGCGAGCGGATCGAAGCCGAAATCCGCGCCACCGCGATCGATCTGCGCGGCGCGATCGGCAATGCGAGGCGCGAGAACCCTCAGTTCAGCGTCTATTACGCCAACGACGACGTCCGCTTCCCGCCCTATTTCGTCCAGCAGATCATCTTCCGCAACCTGTCGGAGGCCGCTCTGGTCGGTCTCGGGCGCGACGGCGAGCCGATCACGCTGGCGATCGTCAACGTCGATTCCGCGCGCACCGCGGCGCAGCTGATCCCCAAGTCGGTCGTCCCGACGCTCGACCAGGGCGGCGTCCAGACCGCCGCGATCGCCAACCGCATGGAAGCGCGGATCGCGATCGATCCGGCCAGCCACGTCTATCTCTACGTCGCACGCCAGGTCGATCCGCTGGTGCTCACGCAGTCGCTGCGCGCCAAGCGGGCGCTGGGCGACTATGTCAGCCTGATCGATCGGTCGCGGTCGCTCCAGCTCCAGTTCAACGCGGCGTTGTTCGTCGTGTCGCTGCTGATCGTCGCCGCGGCGATCTGGAGCGCGTTCACCGTCGCCGACCGGCTGACGCGACCGATCACCGCGCTGGTCGGCGCCGCGCGGCGGGTGACGCTGGGCGATCTTTCGGTCCGCGTCGCGCCCGCCGTCCGCCGCGACGAGGTCGGCGCGCTCGCCACCGCGTTCAACCGCATGACGCGGCGCATCGAGGAGCAGACCGGCGCGCTGGTCGGCGCGAACGCCCAGCTCGATCAGCGCCGTGCGCTGACCGAGGCGGTGCTGTCGGGCGTCAGCGCGGGCGTGATCTCGGTCGATGCCGATCGCCGCGTGCGGCTCTCCAACCAATCCGCCGACACGCTGCTGCGCGCCGGCGGGCAGAGCGTGATCGGCCGTCCGCTCGGCGAACTCGCCCCCGAACTCGACACGCTGATCGGCGAGGGGGGGCGCGATTCGATCGTCCAGCTCGCCAGCGGCGGCGAAATCCGTACGCTCGCGGTGACCCTGGTCGCTTCGGACGGCGGCCACGTGCTGACCTTCGACGACATCACGCAGCAGCTGCTCGATCAGCGCCGCGCCGCCTGGTCCGACGTCGCGCGCCGCATCGCTCACGAGATCAAGAACCCGCTTACCCCGATCCAGCTCGCCGCCGAACGGCTCCAACGCCGCTACGGCAAGGAGGTCACCAGCGACCCCGCGGTGTTCGAGCGGCTGACGCAGACGATCGTCCGCCAGGTCGGCGATCTGCGCCGGATGGTCGACGAATTCTCGTCCTTCGCGCGCGTCCCCAAGCCCGTGTTCCGTTCCGAGCCGATCGTCGAGATCGCGCGCCAGGCGCTGTTCCTCCACGAAGTCGCACACCCCGCGATCCGCTTCACGCTCGACGCGCCCGATCCCTCGCCGATCGTCGTCTGCGATCGGCGCCTGCTCGGACAGGCGCTCACCAACATCGTCAAGAACGCGGTCGAAGCCATCCAAGAGAAGGGCGACGTCACGCCGGACGCACTCGTCGCGATGACGATGCGCACGCAGTCCGACCGCCTTTCGATCGAGCTCGCCGACACCGGCATCGGGCTTCCCGCCGAACGCGAGCGCCTGACCGAGCCCTATATGACGACGCGAGTGCGCGGCACCGGGCTCGGGCTCGCGATCGTCAAGAAGATCGTCGAGGAGCATTTC
>CAXTVK010000085.1:0-8439 GCA_964247655.1 uncultured Sphingomonadaceae bacterium
TGCGGAACAGCCGCTGGTCGAAGAAGGCCTGGACGTTGCACAGCACGATCTGGCCGTAGGCGTCGTGCTGGACCTGCTCGTAGGCCGCATTCCCGACGCGCACCGGGCCCATGCCGCGATAGCCGGGGAGCCCGTCGGCGATGCTCTCCGTCAGTTTCTGCTCGCCGAGCACGCCGTAGAGCGGCTGGATATGCCCGCTCTTCGCGGTCTCGACGATGTTGCGGAGATAACCCAGATAGGATTCGAGCACGTCGAGCGCGCCAAGCCGGTTGAGCGCCTGCACCGTATAATAGGCGTCGCGGATCCAGCAGTAGCGATAGTCCCAATTGCGGCCGGAGCCCGCATGTTCGGGGATCGAGGTGGTGAGCGCCGCGACGATCGCGCCGGTCTCCTCGTGCTGGCACAGCTTGAGCGTGATCGCCGAGCGGATCACGACATCCTGCCATTCGAGCGGCGTGGCGAGGCCGCGCACCCAGGCCTGCCACTCGATCATCGTGTCGTGGAGCATGCGGTTGAGCGCGGAATCGAGGCTGGTCGAGAAGCTCTCGTCGGGGCCCAGGAAGAAGTGGAGCGGGCGCTCGACGCGGAACAGCCGCTCTTCCTGGATATAGCCGACCGCCGCGTCGGTGGAGAGCCGCACCGTCTCGCCGTCGAGCGCATAGCGGATGTGGTGCGAGCCCGCGGTGGTCGCGACGTCGCTATTGCCCCAGCCGCGCGTAGGGCGAAGTCGGATGCGGATGCGCGGGCTGCCCGCCACCGGCCGCACGATCCGCGCATAGGCGACGGGGCGGTACGTGCGCTCGTTGTTGGTATAGCGCGGGCAGAAGTCGGTCACCTCGATCGCGTTGCCCGCGGCATCTTCGTGGCGCGTGACGAGGATCGGCGTGTTGCGCAGATAGGCCTGCTCGGTCTTGACGACACCGTCGAGATCGATCGCCCACAAGCCCGCGGCCGCCTCCTCGCCCGGCTCGATGCCGGAGAGCAGCGACGAGAAGATCGGTTCGCCGTCGACGCGCGGCAGGCAGCCCCACACCATGTGCCCCGCGCGATCGATCAGCGCGGAGACCTGGCAATTGCCGATCGGCCAGAGGTCGAGATTGGTCGTCATGCCGAAACTCCTGCGATGCGGGCCAGCCAGTGGTGGACGGCGGCGACGTCGTCGAGCCGATAGTGCGCGGCGGTGACGGGCGCGTCGCCGATCAGCACGCCCCAGCCGCCGAGTTCGGCCGCCGCCGCAAATCCGGCCTCGTCGGTGACGTCGTCGCCGAGGAAGACCGGCGTCGTGCCGGCGAACGCGGCATCCGCCATGAAGCGGCGCACCGCATCGCCCTTGTCCGCGCCCGGCAGACGCAGTTCGGCGACCATCTTGCCGCGCTGGAGGTGAAGGCCGTACGCCGCCGCCAGCTCTTCGGCGAGCGCGTCGCACGCGGGTCCGGCATCGGGCGCCCCGCGATAGTGAAGCGCGGCACCGAACGCCTTCTCCTCGACGACGACGCCCGGATGGTCCGCCGCGAGCGCATGGAGCGCGGCCAGGACCGCATCGAGCGTCTCGGGCCGCGTCGGCGCCTCGCCGCGGCCGTCGGTCCAGCGCAATTCGAGCCCGTGGCTACCCGCGATCGCAAACGGCGGGTGGCTGTCGGCGGCGTGGAGATAACCGACGATCTCGTCCGCGGTACGTCCGCTCACCACCGCGAGCCGCCCGTCGAGCCTTCTCGCGAGCGCCCGCACCAGCGTGCGCAACGGCTCGCCGACGACGATCGCATCGTGGCGTTCGGCGATCTCGACCAGCGTGCCATCGAAATCGAGGAACAGGCTGACGTCGTCCGCGACCGGCTCGGGCGGTGGCGGCAGCAGGGCGGGGGCGGCGTCGTGCATCGCGCTGCGATAGGCGGTGGCGCCGCGATGGGCAACGGACCGGAGGGCGAAGCGCGCGCCTTTTCTGCTGCAGCGCACCTCCCTCACGGATGGGGCGTAACCGCGAAGGGCTATGTTCGCGCCCGTCGATCCACTATCGTCGCGCCGATTAGGGGACGAGGGGCGCATGACGGCAGCGACGGGCGAAATCGGCGACGGATCGAAGATCGGGGCGGCGCGCGCGCGGCTGGTGATCGCGGCATCGTCGGTCGGCACCATCTTCGAATGGTACGACTTCTTCATCTACGGCACGCTCGCGCCGATCATCGGGCGGCTGTTCTTCCCGTCGGGCAACGAGACCGCGCAGTTTTTGGCGGCGCTCGCCTCGTTCGGCGTCGGCTTCGGGGTGCGGCCGTTCGGCGCGATCCTGTTCGGCTATCTGGGCGATCGGCTGGGGCGCAAATACACGTTCCTCGTCACCGTCGCGCTGATGGGGCTGGCGACCGCGGGCGTCGGCCTGGTGCCGAGCTATGCGCAGCTCGGCATCGGCGCGCCGATCATCCTGATCGCGCTGCGCTGCCTGCAGGGTCTTGCGCTCGGCGGCGAATATGGCGGCGCGACCACCTATGTCGCCGAGCATGCGCCGCGCGGGAAACGCGGCTTCTACACCAGCTTCATCCAGGCGAGCGTGATCGGCGGCTTCCTGCTGAGCCTCGTCGTCACGCTCACCGCGCAGTCGCTCGTCAGCAAGACGGCATGGGACCAGTGGGCGTGGCGGATCCCGTTCCTCTTCTCGCTGGTGCTGCTCGTCGTATCGCTGTGGATGCGGCTCAAGCTGCACGAGAGCCCGGTGTTCATGGCGATGAAGCTCGCCGGTCGCGTCTCGACCAATCCGCTGCGCGAGGCGTTTTCGACGCGGGAGAACGTCAAGCTGATCCTCGTCGCGATGCTGGGCATCGCCGCGGGGCTGACGGTGATCTGGTACACAGCGCAATTCGGCGCGCTTTATTTCCTGCAGAACGCGCAGCGGCTCGACGATACCTGGACGCGCGTGCTGATCGGGATCGGCGCGGTGATCTCGCTCGGCTGGTTCATCCTGTTCGGATCCTTGAGCGATCGGATCGGGCGCAAGCCGTCGATCGTGCTGGGCTATGCGCTGACTCTCGCGCTGGTCTTCCCGCTGTTCCACCTGATGGCGGCGGGTGCAAATCCTGGGATGACGGCGGCGGCGCGGCGCTCGCCGGTGATCGTCTCGGGGCCGAGCTGCGACTACAACCCGTTCGCCACCAACGGCCAGAAGAACGAATGCGGCCGGATTCTCGATCATCTCGCCAGCAAGGGCGTGATCTACACCAAGAACCGCACGCCCGGCGTATCGCTGTCGGTCGGCGGCCGCGCGATCCTCGACCGGACCCCCGCGGGGATCGACAAGGCGCTGGCGGCGGGCGGCTGGTCGATCGAGAAAGTGACGCCGAGCCTAAAGGGCGCGATCATGATCGTGGTCGCGGTCGTGCTGCTCGGCATGCTCTCGGGAATGACCTACGGCCCGGTCGCCGCCCTGCTCGCCGAGCTGTTCCCCGCGCGCATCCGCTATTCGTCGATGTCGATCCCCTATCATATCGGCACGGGCTATTTCGGCGGGTTCCTGCCGTTCATCAGCCAGTATATCGTCGCGCGGACGGGCAATCCCTTCGCCGGGCTGTGGTATACGTTTGCGGTGGTCGCGATGGCGCTGGTGGTGACGATCTTCTGGGTCCCCGAGACGCTGGGCCGCGATCTGGATTGAGGGTATCCCATGAATCCTCCCCCGGCGGGGGAGGGGGACCACCCGCAGGGTGGTGGAGGGGTGGACCACCTCGCTTGTCGTCGCCATGCCTCCGAGGCTGGACACCCCTCCACCACCGGCTTCGCCGGCGGTCCCCCTCCCCTTGCAGGGGAGGATTTGATTAGCGCGCACTGCATCGCTATCGCGCCGCGGTGTCCGATGTTTCCCCCGCTCTCCGCCTGACGATCGACGGCGACGCGCTCGCCGCCAACTGGCGCTGGCTGCGCGACCGCGGCGGCGGCGCGGCGTGCGGTGCGGCGGTCAAGGCCGACGGCTACGGCCTCGGCGCGCGCGAGACGGTGGCGCGGCTGGCGCGCGCGGGGTGTCGCGACGTCTTCGTATCGAGCTGGGCCGAGGCGGCGGCGCTCGGCGCGCTTCCGGAAGGCTGCGCGCTGTCGGTGCTGCACGGCGTGCGCGAGGCGGACATGCCCGTGGCGCTCGCCGGGCCGGCGCGGCCCGTACTGAACTCGGCCGAGCAGATCGCGCGGTGGAAGGCGGCGGGCGGCGGCGCGTGCGACGTGATGATCGACACCGGGATCAACCGGCTGGGATTGCGACCCGACGAGATCGGCCTGCTCGACGGGCTCGCGATCGACACGCTGACGAGCCATCTCGCCTGCGGCGACGAACTCGATCACCCGCTCAACGAGACGCAGCGCGCGAGCTTCGCCGAGATCGCCGCCACCGTCCCGGCGCGCCGCTTCAGCCTCGCCAATTCGGCGGGCATCTGTATCGGTGCCGATTACGCCTTCGGCCTGACGCGGCCCGGCCTCGCGCTCTACGGCGGCGTGCCGCGCGTCGAAGCGCAGGGACATATCCGCCCCGTCGCGCTGATCGAGGCGGAGGTGATCCAGGTCCGTATCGTGCCGGCCGGCGAGACCGTCGGCTATGGCGCGACCTGGACCGCGACCGCCGACAGCCGCATCGCGATCCTCAACATCGGCTATGCCGACGGTTATGCGCGTGCCTTCTCCAATGCCGGTCGCGTGCGCGCGGGCGATGCCTGGCTGCCGGTCGTCGGCCGCGTCTCGATGGACCTGATCGCGGTCGATGCGACCGGCGTCGCCGTAGCGGAAGGCGACTGGCTCGCGCTCGATCCCGATCTCGCGGAAGCGGCAAGTCGTTCGGGTGCGTCGCAATATGAGTTGCTGACAGGCCTCGGGCGCCGCTATCAGCGCCGCTGGACATGACCGACAGCTTCCCCGCCTCGATCCTCGCCGCGTTCGCCGCGATCGGACGCCCCGTGATCGGGGTGTTCGCGATGATCGGCCGTATCGCGACCTTCGCCTTCACCGCGCTGGTCCGCGCGGTGACGCCGCCTTATTATCCCGCGCGCTTCGCGGCGCAGCTGATGGAGATCGGCTGGTATTCGCTTCCCGTCGTCGGCCTCACCGCGATCTTCACCGGATCGGCGCTGGCGCAGCAGATCTATACGGGCGGCTCGCGCTTCGACGCCTCCTCGACGGTGCCCGCGATCGTCGTGTTCGGGATGGTGCGCGAGCTCGGCCCCGTGCTCGTCGGGCTGATGGTCGCGGGGCGCGTCGCCTCGGCGATGGCCGCCGAACTCGGCACGATGCGCGTCACCGAACAGCTCGACGCGCTGACCACGCTGCGCACCGATGCGTTCCGCTATCTGATCGTGCCGCGGATGTTCGCGGCGGCGATCGCGCTGCCGTTCATGGTGCTGATCGCCAATTCGATCGGGATCATGGGTGGCTTCCTGCTCTCGGTCTACAAGCTCGGCTTCAATTCCGCCTCGTATCTTGCGACGACGCGGAAGTTCCTGCAGGCCGACGACATCTGGATGGCGGTGATCAAGGCCGCGGTGTTCGGGTTCATCATCGGGCTGATGGGTTGCTACAACGGCAGCCGGACGGCGGGCGGCGCCGCCGGCGTCGGCAAGGCGACCACCGATGCGGTGGTGTCGTCGTTCATCCTCATCCTGTTCTCGGATCTGGTGATCACGATCGTGGCGCTCAAATGATGGCCGAAAGTGCCAAGGGCACGCCCAAGATCAAGCTTACCGAAGTGGTCAAGCGGTTCGGCGACAAGACAGTACTCGACGGGGTCAACCTGTCGATCGAGCCCGGTGAATCGGTCGCGATCATCGGCGGATCGGGCACCGGCAAGTCGGTGACGCTCAAATGCATCCTGGGTCTGCTCAAGCCCGACAGCGGATCGGTGACCGTCGACGGCGAGGAGGTCGTCGGCGCCGGCGCACGCGAGATCGGCCGCATCCGCACCAAGTTCGGCATGCTGTTCCAGGGCGGCGCGCTGTTCGATTCGATGCCGGTGTGGCGCAACGTCACCTTCGGGCTGACGCAGGGCCGAATGACCGACGCTGCGCAGATGCGCCGCATTGCCGAGGAGAATCTCGAGCGCGTCGGGCTCAAGCGCGATATCCTCAACCTGCGTCCCAACGAGCTGTCCGGCGGCATGCAAAAGCGCGTCGCCTTGGCCCGCGCGATCGCGCCGCGTCCCGAGATCATCTTCTTCGACGAACCGACGACGGGGCTCGATCCGATTCGCGCCGACATGATCAACGACCTGATCACCAGCCTGGTCGAGGACCTTGGCGTCACCGCGCTGACGATCACCCACGACATGGTGTCGGCGCGCAAGATCGCGAACCGCGTCGCGATGCTCTACAATGGTCGGATCATCTGGCACGGTCCGCGCGATCGGCTTTACGACAGCGGCAACCCCTATGTGGACCAGTTCGTCCAGGGCCGCGCGGACGGGCCGATCCGCTAGGTTTCTTCGGTTTTGCTACTGTAGATCAATGCGCTGACCGGAACTTGACTCCGGCTCGCGCCGTTCTCCTGTCAACTCTCTACGCACCGACAGGCGGACATCATGGCATCGAACGCAAACATAGGCCTGCGCACGCGCGCGGGTTCGCAGTTCCGCACGGACAGTTTTCAGCGCGGTCTCGCGCACTGGAACCGCGAGCGGTTGTCGCCGGGGCTCGGCGAGGGCGACTGGCGCCAGTCGCTCGACCGCGATCAGCGCATGCTGCGGCTCGAGGGCGGCTTCCTCGAGGAACTGCGCGCCGAGATCGTCGCCGAGGCGGCGCTGGCGCCGACCGATGCCGACGGCTTCGTCGCCTGGTTCGAGAATCTGAAGCAGATCGGCGCGGGGCAGGGCGATGCGCTGTTCCCGTGGCTTGCCGACGAGGCCACGCGCGACGAACTGCGCTGGTTCTTCGAACAGGAAGCGGCGGGCGAGGCGGGGTTCGACGATCTCGTCGCGATGACGCAGGTCAAGCTGCCGACGCGCCCCAAGCTCGAGCTCGCGCGCAACTATTGGGACGAGATGGGACGCGGCAATGCGCGCGGCATGCACGGGCCGATGCTCGACCAGCTCGTCGAGACGCTGGCGGTGACGCCGGTCGTCGAGAACACCGTGTGGGAAAGCCTGTGCCTCGCCAACGCGATGACCGCGATGGCGACGACGCGCCGCTACGCGTGGCACTCGGTCGGCGCGCTCGGCGTGATCGAGCTGACCGCGCCGGGGCGCTCCGCCGACGTCGCCAGGGGCCTGCGCCGCATCGGGCTCAACGACCGCGAGCGCCGCTACTTTGATCTGCACGCGGTGCTCGATATCAAGCACAGCGCCGACTGGAACGCCGAGGCGATCCGCCCCGCCGTTGAACAAGACCCGCGCCGCGCGACCGCGATGGCCGAAGGCGCGCTGATCCGCCTGGCCTGCGGCGCGCGCTGCTTCGACCGCTACCGCACGGAGCTGTGGGGCTGAGCGTTGCCGTCACCCCAGCCTTGCGCCGGGGTCCCGCTTCTGCTTTTCACCGAACGAAGGAAAAGCGGGACCCCGGATCGGGCCCGGGGTGACGATGATGGTTGCTACCTTACCGGATCATTCAGCCAGCGGGCGAGCGGCTCCCACAACGTCTCCCGTGCACGCCCGCCCACCATCATCCCGACATGGCCCTGCGCCAGCGTGAGCGTCCGGCCGATGCCGGCTGCGCTCGCGGCGGGCACGATGCGATCGGTGGTCGAGACGATGTCGAGCACCGGGCAGCGAAGCGCCGCAGGATCGATCGCGCGGTCGGCCACGCGCCATCGGCCCCGGCCCGGCCGATCCTCGCCGAAGAAATCCAGCGCGAGCTCGCGGCCCGCGGCGGGGGTCAGCGGCGCGCCGTCGTTGGCCCAATCCTCGAGCGCGACGAAGCGGCGGAGCGCATCGGCATCGGGCGACCGCGCGCCGAGCGTCGCGAACTTGCCCACCGTCCGCGCGGGATCGAGCTGCCAGAACGCCGCCTGCAGCACTTCGACGGGCAGCAGCCCCATCGCTTCGGCCGACGGCTGCGCCTGCGTCCAGAGCTCTCCCAGGCCCTGCCGTGCGTCGTCGGGAAAGCCGGCGAAGCGCCACGGCGTCGCGATCAGCGCCAGCGCGGCGGGCGGCCTGATCGCGGCGGCGGCGAGCGCCATCGTGCCGCCGAGGCAATAGCCGGCGAGCGCCGCGTCGGGCCCGATCGCCTCGATCAGCGGCAGCAGCAGTCGCTCGACATGGCCCGCGATGTCGAGCTCGCGATCGTCCGGCGAAGGTGTGCCCCAATCGAGCAGCAGCGGCCGCAGCCCCTGCGTCGCCAGCCAGCGCAGCAGCGAGGCCTCGGGCAGCAGATCGAGCACGTCGGGCGGGTTGATCAGCGAGGGCACCACGATCACCGGCCTTCCGGCGCCGCCGCCACCGCCATAGTCGCGCAGCACCGCGCGATCCGCCCGCGCCACGATCGGCATCGC
>CAXTVK010000085.1:8539-12051 GCA_964247655.1 uncultured Sphingomonadaceae bacterium
CACCGCCATAGTCGCGCAGCACCGCGCGATCCGCCCGCGCCACGATCGGCATCGCGGGCGGCCGCTCGGGTCGCTCGGCCGTCTGGTAGAGGCGCAAACCTGCCAGCCCGGCAGCAAAGCGATCCGGATCGCGCTCGGTTTCGCTGCGCAGCATCGCAAGAAACAAAGGCAAAGGCCGCGGTCTGTGTTGCGATGCGGAATGATATGATGCTAGCCTCTCGGAAACCGGCGGTGTGCCGGAAGGAGAGGGTCGCGTCATGGCGAAGTCAGCATCGGGGTCGGGCACCGTCATCGTCAAGAAATACGCCAATCGGCGTCTCTATAATACCGAAACGTCGAGCTACATCACGCTCGACCATCTTGCCGCGATGACGCGCGAGGGCCGCGACTTCAAGGTGCTCGACGCGCGCACCGACGACGACATCACGCATTCGGTGCTCACCCAGATCATCATGGACGAGGAGAGCCACGGGCAAACGCTGCTCCCGGTCAACTTCCTGCGCCAGCTCATCGCGCTCTACGGCGATTCGATGCAATCGATGGTGCCGCAATATCTTGAAGCCTCGATGGACGCGTTCCGGCGCAACCAGCTCCAGTTCCGCTCCGCGATGGAGGGCGCCTTCTCGGGCGGGCCGTTCGCCGAGATCGCCAAGCGCAACATGGCGATGTTCGAGGCGGCGGCGACCGCGTTCAAGCCCGGCGCCAACGGGGCGGCGGCCGGCGGCGCGGCGCCCGCCACGGCACCGGCGCCGACCGACGGCAGCGACGAGATCGCCGCGCTCAAGGCGCAGCTCGCCGGGCTGCAGGACAAGATCGACAAGATGGGCAAGTGAGCGGAGGCCGCGCCGCGGCCTCCGGCGTCCCCGGTCTGGTCTCTTATTGCTTGATCGCCTTGAAGGTGGTCGTCGTCCCGGCCTTCTTGTCGTCGATCACCGCGGTCATCGTCCTGCCGTCGGGCGCGACGGTGAAGTGCGCGACGCTTACTACCTTACCCTTGCGCGTGTCGGTCTCGATGAAGCTGTGCGTGCCGACCTTGCTCACCGCTGCCATCGTCATCGCCTGATCGCCCTTGATCGGCACCGCCGGCCCGCCGAAACGCGCGGTGTAGGATTGCGCGGTCGGCGTCGTCATGCTGAGCGTGTCGGGTGTCGTCTTGAAGCTGATCGTCGAACCGCTGTCCGACATTCCGGTCATGCTCGTCGCGCGCCACGAACCCGAGATCGCATGCGCCCCCGCGGGCCCCGCCGCGACTCGCGTCTCGACGCCCTTGCCAGTGACCGGCACGCCATTGGCCGCGCTGGTGTCGACGAACTCGTAGTTCAGCGTCTTCCCGTCGGCCGAGACGTGGTTGGTCGCCTTGTAGAGCGTCTTGCCGCCCTTGCCCGACTCCTGCACCACGGTGTGCGCGTCGACCACCTTGATGCTGATCGCGTCGATATAATCGTGCCCCGCGAGGGGATGCATCATCCCGTCCGCCTTCACTGTGATCGCCGGGGTGCACGAGCTGCAGGTATAGACGCCCTTGTCGAGCAGCATGACGTCGGGCTTCTTGGGCAATTGCGTCGCGCCGAGATCGACCTTCCAGGTGCCGTCGAGCACTCCGGCAGCAGCAGCGGGCGTGGCGAGAAGGGTGGCGAGCGACAGGCTCGCGATCATCGGACGGCGCATGATTTCTCTCCGTGGCGTAGGTTTGTTCGAGACTGTTACGCAACGGAACTGCAGAGAGGCTAAATGCCCCGTCGGATCGTGTCAAATCGTGATTATTGAGGCTGTTGCGGGGTCGCGGGCGGCGCCTGATCGGTGGGAATCTGCAGGTCGAGATGCGGTGCGTTCGAATCGGGTGCGGGCGTCTCGCCGGCCGAGGGCGCGCCGGGATCGGGCTTGACGAATTTGAGCGTCATCCGGTCGCTTTCGCCGATCGCGGCATATTTCGCCTTGTCGGTATCGCCCAGCTCGTAGCTCGGCGGCAGCGTCCACACGCCCTTGGGATGATCGTGATCGTCCTTGGGATTGGCGTTGACGTCGCTCGCCGCGGCAAGCTGGAAGCCCGCCGCCATCGCGAGGCGGATCACCGTCGAGCGCTTGACGTAGCCCGTGGTCTTCTCGCGCGCGATGTCCATCTGTTCGGGCAACCGATGCTCCTCGATCCCCAGCACGCCGCCGGGTTTGAGCGCGCGATACCAGTCGGCGAAGGTCTGCGGGGCGTTGCCGTCGCCGGGCTGGTCGGCCGAGCCGAGCAGGTTGTGGATGTTGCGGAAGGTGAGGATCAGATCGGCCGTGCCGGGCGGCGTGAAATCGGTCAGCTGCCCCGCGGTGAACGGCACGATCTGCGCCTTGCCGAAGCGCGCGGCGTCGCCTGCGATCAGTGCCTGGAAGGTCTCGGTTTCCTTGCCCGGTGCGACGGCCGCGACATAATGGCCATTCGCCGCCAGATAGGGCGCGAGGATCTCGCTGTACCAGCCGCCGCCGGGCAGCATCTCGACCACGGTCATGTCGGGCTTGAGCCCGAAGAAGCTCAGCGTCTGCCCGGGATGCCGATATGTGTCGCGCGCGACGTTCTCGGGCTTGCGCGCCGGATCGGCGACCGCCGCGGCGATCTCGGGCGGAACTTCGATTCCGGGCCGCGTGGGGTTTGCTGCGCTCTTGTGCGCAGCAGGCTTGGTCGACCTGACGGGAGGCTTGGCGGAGAGCGGGGCGCCGAGCGGCGCCAGCGTCAGCGCGATCAGGGGCAGGGCAAGCAGGGCACGGCGCACGGGGCAGGTCTCCGGATCGAGGGTCGCGCCGATGCTGGCGCGCCCACGATCCGAAGACAAGCGATAAGCCCGAAATCGGCGGGCTTGGGGTTCGTCGACATTCAGACGATAGCTGAAAATCCTCCCCCGCCAGGGGGAGGGGGACCATCCGAAGGATGGTGGAGGGGGAGAACGGCGGTGTCTTCTCAATAGAGACGGTGCCGCCGGCCGCCCCCTCCGTCGCCTTCGGCGCCACCTCCCCCTGGCGGGGGAGGATGAGCGGATCCCGATACGCCTAGAGGCAGGCTTCCAGATAGGGCTGGTCGAAGCCGTATTGCTTGGCCTTGTCGAGCGTGTAGGGGCGCAGGCCCATCGAGCGGTATTCGCCGTGGATCTTGCCGTCCGAACCTTCGTCGAGATATTCGAACTTGAACAGCTCCTGCGTGACGATCACGGGGCCTTCCATGCCGATCACCTCGGTGACGTTGGTGACGCGGCGCGAGCCGTCGCGCAGACGCTTGACCTGGATGATCATGTCGACCGAATCCGCGATCTGGCGCGAGATCGCCTCCTTCGGGATCTTGATGTCGCCCATCATCACCATGTTCTCCATACGCCCGAGCGCCTCGCGCGGCGAGTTGGAGTGGAGCGTGCACATCGAACCGTCGTGACCGGTGTTCATCGCCGCCAGCAGATCGAAACACTCCTGGCCGCGGATTTCGCCCAGGATGATGCGATCCGGGCGCATACGCAGCGCGTTCTTGACGAGATCGCGGATGC
>CAXTVK010000086.1:0-11823 GCA_964247655.1 uncultured Sphingomonadaceae bacterium
GGAGGGGAGGCGTGCAGTCTGGGGCATATCGACATTCAGGCGATAGTTGAAAATCCTCCCCCGCCAGGGGGAGGGGGACCATCCGAAGGATGGTGGAGGGGGAGGACGGCGATGTCTTTGTAGTAGAGACGGTGCCGTCGTCCTCCCCCTCCGTCGCCTTCGGCACCACCTCCCCCTGGCGGGGGAGGATGATCGAGTTTCGATCCAGCTCAGAAGTGGAAGGTCACCGATCCGCGATAGGTCTGGTAGCTCAGATCCTGGCGTTTGAACACGGTGTCCGCCGAGACGCCGAGATCGATCGTCGGGCCGACGATCGTCAGCCCGCCGCCGACCTCGCCCCAATTCTGGTCGCGGCCGTAGAAGCCGAACTCGGCGTTCTGGAGACCGGCGCCGCTGGCATTGGTGAAGTGCGCGAAGATGTCGCCGTCGTGTCTGACGAAATCATGCACGAACGCGGCATCGACATGCGGGCGGATGTTGCCGCTGTCGAAGCTGATCGAGCCGCCGACGCGCGCCTGCGCGCTGGCGTAGTCGCGCTTGGCGTAGGTCAGCGAGCCGACGCCGCCGCTCTCGGTGCCGCCCTCGAACTCGAGATGGCTGCCGCGGAACGAGACGGTGGGCGTGAGCTTGATGCCCATGCTCGTCTTGAGATCGTAGCCGAGCGCGAGTTCGCCCGCGTAGATCGGCGCGTTCTCTTCGTTGCGCAGCTTCGCGGACGTGGTGTCGAGCGCGTAGAAGCGGTGCGTGCGCGTCTGGATCAGGCCGCCCGACACGGTCGCCGTCAGGAAGGCGTTGCCCATCGAATAGGTGCCGTAGGCGGCGAGCTGGAACAGATCGCTGCGGGCGCGCTCGCCGTCGGCGACGTTGCCCTTGCCGTGCGAATAATTGCCCGAGACGCCCATCGACACCTTGTCGTCGATCTTCTTCTCGAGCCCGGCCGCGACATACCAGCCGGACAGATCGTCCTTCTTGGAGAAGAGCAGGTTCGGCAGCGGCTTCGAGGAACCGTCGAGATAGCCGCCCGCGACATAGGCGCTGACGCCTTCGGGCAGCGGCGTGGTGCTCGCCTGCTGCGGCGCCGAGCCCTGGACGATGCCCATCGCGATGTCCGAGGCCGACTGGTAGCCGGTGCGGATCACGCCGAGCGGATTACCGATCACCGCGAGCGCCTCGGTCGGCTCGTCGGTGCGCAGCGTGCTCAGCCGGTCGCGGTAGAATTTGGCGAGCGCCTCGTCCTGCATGCGCGCGAGCGACACTTCGGTCTGCTGCGGGAAGGGGCCGGCGCTCTCGAGCGTCGCCTGCAGCGGCCCCGCCGCGAGCACGTCGGTCTGATAGTAGAACGGCGCGAGCGCGGCCGATCCGCGGCTGCGATCGAGCAGTTGGGCATAGCCGCGCTGGATCGGCGAGGCCGTGTTGATCACGCTCGCATAGGGCCGCGCCGCGATCTGGATCGATATGCTCGTCGCGGTCTGGATCAGCTTGGGATACAGCACGCCGGAGAGGCTAGCGACCGCGTCGAAATGGTCCATCAGCCCGCCGGTCGCCGTCAGCAGCGTGAACTTGTCGCCGTAGGTGGGGCGGTAGCCCGCGACCGGGCTGATCGCCAGGATGCCGCCGAGATCGGCGACGCCGGTGACGCCGCCGACCGCGGGATCGATGAACGGGTTGGCGACGATGGTGAGCGTATCCGACGTGCCGTTGGCGCCGATGTCGAAATAGGTGCGCGCGCCCGACGACAGGATCAGATTGCCCGCGATCGTCAGGGTGCCGATCGTGCCGAGCCGGCCCGGCGCGATCGCACCGAGCACCGAGACGACGTTGGGCGCGATCACCGTGCCGTTGCCCTGCAGCAGGCCGCCGATCAGATCGAAGTCGCCGATCGAGACATATTGCCCGTCGACGGTCAGCGTGCCCGCGCTCACCGTCGTGTCGATCAGGCTGGCGAGCCCGGCGTCGGCGGCGATGGTGAGGCCCGCCTTGCTGCCCGAGATCGTCAGCCGGTCGATCACCTTCTGCGCACCCGACAGCGTCGTGGTGCCGTCCGCGGACAGCGTTACGTCGTAATAGCGCGCGGGGGCGCCCGTCGTGATGTCGCCGTCGGTGTCGTTGGGGACGAAGTTGGACGAGCCGGGCGCACCTTGCACCACTTCGCCGCCGACCGTCGCCGAGCCCTCGGCGGGCGGATCGCCGACCGGATCGATCGCCGCCTGCGGCTCGTTGATCATCGTCTGGGGCGCGCCCTGCGCTTCCAGGATGCTGCCGCCCGAGGCGAGCACCGCGCCGCCCTTGTCGTTGGCGATGCTGACGGTCTTCGCGCCGCTCGTCGTGGTCTTGGTGCCGGTCGCCGCGGTCGTCGTCGACGTGCTGGCGGGGTTGGTCGGCGTGTTGCCGGTGGTGACGTCGCCGGTCGCGATGTTCTCGCACTGGTCGTAATAGCAGACGTTGCCGAACTTGGGGCTGGTGCCGTCGATGCCCGCGGCCGGCGTCGTCGGCAGCGCGTTGACCAGTTGGCCGTTGGCGCCGATCGTCTGGTAGATCGGATCGAGGTTGATCACCCAGTGATTGGGGTCGGTCCAGCTGCCGTCGCCGGCCTTGGCCGAAACATATTTGTACGGGTTGTTGGCGACGATCCAGTCCCAGAACAGATAGAGTGGCTGGTAGAAGCTGGAGGTGCCGTAGGACGAGCCCGGCTGATCGTTGTAGAAGCGATCGCCGCCCGACAGCACGCCCGCGACGACGGGCCGCGAGAAGGCCTGGTCGATCAGCAGCGGGCCACCCGAATCGCCCGGTGCGGTGATGCCCTCCTTGGCGAGCGCCCTGTCGCCGAACAGATCGAAATCATAGGGATTGGCGGCCGCGGTGCCGTATTTGGGATCGTTGAAGTCGGCCTGATACAGGTTCTGCGGCAGACCATCGGGCGCGCCGAACAGGAAGGTGTCGACGTCGTCGAGCGAGCCCAGCACGCTGACGATGTTCTCGGCGACGCGGCGCTTGAAATCGATGTTGCTGCCGTCGCTGCCGGTCGTGCCCGTGCCGTTGCCGCCGTAGCCGGTGATCGTCGCGTGGACGGGGCCGGTGAGCGGGCTGAACAGCAGGTCGGTGGTCGGCACGCCGGATACGGGCGTGTCGAACGCGATGATCGCGACGTCGCCCTGCAGAAAGTTGTTGTCCGGACCGAGATCGAGCGAGCGCGGATTGTAGGTGACGTAGCTGCCGTTGTAGAATTGGTCGGTCGTGCTGCTCTTGTTGCCGCCGAACAGCCAGTTGCGCAGCGGCCCGAGATTGTCCGCCTGGAAGCCCACGCCGATCGGGATGCCGCCCTGCGCGCTGCCATAGGCATTGGCGGGCGCATCGTTGACGCAGTGCGCGGCGAGAATGACGGTGCGCGGATTGATCAGCGTCGCGCTGCACAGCCCGATGAAGCCGTCGCCCTCGTCGACGACCATCTGGCCGACTCCGGTGATGTTGGTCGGATCGACCGCGGCGGCGGGCGACGACGCATCGGTGACGACGATCGCGTTTGCGGGGGTCGCAGCGAGCGCCGCCCCGATCGCGACCAGCGCGGTTGCACCCAGCGCCGCACGACGCACCTTGAAGCTGACCATGTCTTTGAGACCCCCTGCTGTCCGGATTCCCTAGTCCGATGGTCGAAGAATTGCCGCGACGACGGCTTGGGTCAATCGCGCGGGTCCCGTCACTTGAACATCGGATGAACGATGTTGCAGGAAAGCATCAATCCATCTTGCTCCGGACGCATCGTCCACGGGCGTATTTCATCGCCGACGCAGGGGGCGGGGCGAAGCGACACGTACCGACGACGAAACGAAATGCCTGCATGCGGCGTGAAACATCGCGCGACTAGGATGCGAGGGTGTCCGACACTCCGGACCGTTAGGGAGAATATCTTTGAAGACCCTCAACCTGCTCGCCGCCGCCGCCCTGCTCGCCTCAATCGGCGCGGCATCCGCCGCGAATGCGCGTCCGCCGCATCATCATCCGCACTGCACGACGCAGTGGGTCCACCACCACAAGGTCACGCGCTGCCGCTGACGACACCGGGTGCCGCCGCGGATCATACCGTGGCGGCGCCTTCCCATATCCGCGATACCGGTCCGCAATAGCGGTCCGATTGACTTCCGCAGGCCCGCTGGCATCATCCCCGCATCGCGACGGCAAACGCTGCGCGCTCGGGGGGCGGACACGACATGAAACGCAGGATGATCGCGCTGGCGCTCGCCGCTGCGACAAACGGCCCGGTGATCGCGCAGGATGCCGAGCCCGCGGCGATCGGCGCGGCGCAACTGGGCGATCCGCCCGTCACCGCAGGCGACATCGGCGATCGGCCCTACACCGTCATCGCCACGATCACCGCCGGCGTGCGCAAGGCGACGCTGTTCAGCGGCGCCTCGTCGCCCGAGAAGATCTATCGCGAGCTGTGGGAACGCGGCAGGAAGCTTGGCGCGGACGCGGTGATCCACGCGACCTACGGCAAATCGCACATCACTGCGCTGAGCTGGGGCAACACCACCGCCACGGGGGTCGCGATCAAGTTCAAATGAGGTGCGACGCCGGCCGGTGCCGATCGGCTGCTGGCGAAAAATCTGGCTCCGCGGGCAGGATTCGAACCTGCGACCATTCGATTAACAGTCGAACGCTCTACCACTGAGCTACCGCGGAACATGCCCGTCGCCGGGCGAGGCGCGGCCTATGCAACAGGTCGCGGGTGCTTGCAACCCCATCTGCGCCGGGCTCCGCAACAAAGCCTAAACCGCGAATTGCTCCATCGTGATGCGGTCGTCGAGCGCGTGTTCGGGGTCGAACAGCAATGTCAGCGCGATCGATCGGTCGATCGAGATCGCTACCGTCGAGACGTCGCGGATCTCGCGCTGATCGGCGACCGCGCTGACCGGGCGCTTGATCGGATCGACGACGCGGAACGATATTTTCGCGGTCTCGGGCAGGATCGCGCCGCGCCAGCGCCTCGGGCGGAACGCACTGATCGGGGTGAGCGCGACGAGGCCCGATCCCAGCGGCAGGATCGGCCCCTGCGCGGAAAGATTGTACGCGGTCGATCCCGCCGCGGTCGCCGCCATGACGCCGTCGCACACCAGTTCGGGCAGCACGACGCGGCCGTCGACGCTGACCTCGATCCACGCGGTCTGCCGCGTCTCGCGCAGCAGCGAAATCTCGTTGATCGCGGGGCTGGAGAAATGCTCGCCGTCGATCGTGTCCGCCTCCATCCGGAGCGGCGTCACCGAGAAGGCGCGCGCGCGGGCCAAGCGATCGGGCAGCGCGTCGAGCTTCCACTCGTTCATCAGGAAGCCGACGGTGCCGAGGTTCATCCCGAACACCGGGCGGATCTCGTGCCGGTCGAGCATGTTGTGCAGCGTCTGCAGCATGAAGCCGTCGCCGCCGAGCGCGATGACGACGTCGGCCTCGGCGATCGAGAAACATTCGTAGCGCTGGCGCATCTCGGCCTCCGCCGCACGCGCGGCAGGCGCCGACGATGCGACGACCGCAAGCTTGCGCGGTTCGCGCCGCTCGTCGCGGCCCTGCCTGTCGTTCATGGCCGGTCGGTCATCCGCCGGTCACGCTCATGTGCCGTGCCAGCGCCGGCGCGGCGCCGCGCCCGGCGATCTCGAAATGATGACGCTCGGGTTTGCGGAACAACGCCTCGTCGATCGCGGCATCGAGCGCGGCACGCCCGCCGCCGCGCAGCGCCTGCTTGAGATCGACGTCGTCCGCATGCCCCAGGCACATCGTGAGGCGCCCCTGCACGGTCACGCGCATCCGGTTGCAGCCCTCGCAGAAATTCTCGGTGAGCGGCGTGATCAGCCCGAGCCGTCCGCCGGTCTCGGCGACGCGGAGGTAGCGCGCCGGGCCACCGCTGCGATGCGCGTCGGGGGTCAGCGTGAAACGCCGCTCGAGATCGCGCCGCACGCCGTCGAGCGGCAGATAGCGATCGGTACGATCCTCGTCGACCGCGCCCAGCGGCATCGTCTCGATCAGCGTCAGGTCGAAGCCCTGGTCGCCGCACCAGAGCAGCATCGGCGCGATCTCGTCCTCGTTGAGGCCCTTGAGCGCCACCATGTTGATCTTGATCGCGAGCCCCGCCGCCTTGCCCGCCGCGATGCCGCCGAGCACCTGCGTCAAGCCGCCGGTGCGCGTGATGTGGCGGAAACGATCCGGATCGCGGCTGTCGAGGCTGACGTTGATCCGCCGCACGCCCGCCTCGACCAGCGCATCGGCATGCTCGGCGAGCTTCGTCGCGTTGGTGGTGAGCGTCAGCTCGTCGAGCGCGCCCCCCTCGATATGCCGCCCGATCATCCGCGTCAGATCGGTGAGCCCGCGCCGCGCCAGCGGCTCGCCACCGGTCAATCGAATGCGTTTCACCCCTCGCGCGATAAAGGCGTCGGCGACGTCGGCCATCTCCTCGATCGTCAGCAGCTCGCGGCGCGGGAGAAAACTCATCGCCTCGCTCATGCAATAGCGGCAGCGCAGGTCGCAGCGATCGGTGACCGAGATGCGCAGATAATCGATCCGCCGCCCGAAACCGTCGCGCATCGTCGGCGCCACGGCAGGCGCGGCGAGCGGAGGGGCGGGCGCATTCATGCGTATCAGCTAGGGCCTGGGGCCCGCATCGGCAAGGCCGGCCGCGCCCGCGACGGGACAGGCGGAGCGACGATCCCCGTTGGCGCACCGCGTCGCGGCGTCTAGCGTGGCGCACGATCGGACCGCATCGTCGCGGCCGACGGGGGAGACGCTTCATTCCGACCACCACCGACGCGCCTGCCGGTTCGGCGCCGCTGTTCCTGCTGTCGTTCCGCCAACGCGACGAACTCGCGCACATGGCCGAGCGCGCGGGCTGGGCGGCGATCGCGGCGCGGCGCAGCGACGGGCTCGAGCGGCGCTTTCTCGCGAGCGGCGCCTCGGTCGTCGTGATCGACGCGCGCGACACGCTCGCCGAGGGGCTGGCGGCGGCGCGCATATTGTCGGATGCGGTGCAGGCGAACGGCGCCGCGCTGCTGCTGCTGATCGGGCGGCGCGAGGCCTCCGCGGTCGCCGCCGCGTTCGAAGCGGGCGCGACGCACTATCTGGCGGCGCCGTTCGCGGAAGGGGAATTCGCGCAGGCGCTGCGCTTCGCCGCGCGCCATGCCGAGCGGCTCGCGGGCGGGCACCGCGCCGCTGCGGGCCGCGCGCGGCTGGTCGCGAGCGAGGCGATGACGTGGCGCTGGTCGGTCGATCGCCCCGCCACGCTGGCGATCAGCCCCGCGCTGGCGCAGGCGGGCGGGCTTCCCGACGGCACGATCGAGGTGACCCGCGGCCATGCGCAGCGCCTGCTCGGCGTCGCGGGGATGCGCGCCGCGCTGCACGCGGTCGGGCGACTGCGCGACGAGGGCGGGATCGCGCCGTTTGCGCACAACGCGCAGGACGGGCGCCGGATCGCGCACCATCTGATGATCGAGGACGGCGTCGTCGTCGGCCATGTCGAGCCGCTCGACGGGCTGCGCGCAGGGACGGACGCCGCACCGCGCGATCCGCTCACCGGGCTCGACGATGGCCACGGCGCGCGGCGCTGGATCGAGGCGCGGCTGGCGGCGGGCGGGCAGGGGCCGATCCTCGTCGTGATCGGGCTCAGCCGCTTCGACATGGTCAACGCCGCCTTCGGGCGCGGCGTGGGCGACGCGATCATCCGTTCGGTCGCGCGGCGGGTCGAGCGGCTCGCGGGCGCGGGCAACGGCCGCAGGCGGCTGGTCGCGCGGCTGGCGGGCGCCGAGTTCGCGGTCGGACTTCCCGAACCCGCGACGCTCGACGAGGCCGAACTGCTCGCGGGCGAGCTGCTCGCGGCGATCGGCCGGCCGTTCGTCGCGGGCGAGCATGTCGTCACGCTCAACGCGCGCGTCGGCATCGCCGCGACCGACCCCAACGGCCACGACGCCGGCGAACTGCTACGCAACGCCAGCCTCGCGCTCGCCGATGCGCGCGACGGCGAGGCGGCGCGCGTGCGCGTCTATACCGAGGGTGAGCAATCGCGTCACGCGGAGAACCGCCGGCTCGAGCTCGACCTCCGCCTCGCGCTCGACGAGGACCGGATCGAGATACTCTGGCAGCCGCAGGTCTCGGTGCCGACCGGGCGCATCGTCGGCGTCGAGGCGCTGGCGCGGTGGCGGCACCCGCTGCTCGGCGAACTCGGTGCCGAAGCGCTGTTCGCCGCCGCCGAGCGTTCGGACTATCTGATCGAGCTTTCGGCGCACGTGCAGCGCAAGGCGATCGGCATCGCGGCGGGCTGGACGGGCGCGCTCGCCGACCTGCGGATCGCGGTCAACGTCACCGCCGCCGACATCGCCGAGCCGGGCTTCGCGGGCCGCATCCTCGCGCTCGCCACCGAATCGGGGCTGCGCGACCGGCTCACCGTCGAGGTGACCGAAAGCGGGCTGATGGAGGATCTGGCGGCGGCCGCCGACCTGCTCGCCGAACTGCGCTCGGGGGGGCTGCGGGTGGCGATCGACGATTTCGGCACGGGCTATTCCAGCCTCGCCTATCTCAAGGCGCTGCCGCTCGACACGATCAAGATCGACCGCCGCCTGGCGCAGGACATCGCCGGCTCGCCGCGCGACCGCATCGTGGTGCGCTCGGTGATCGACATGGGCCGCTCGCTCGGGCTTTCGGTGATCGCCGAAGGCGTCGAGACCGAAGAGCAGCTGACCCTGCTCGCGCGCGCCGGCTGCAACATCTACCAGGGTTTCCTCTGCGCGCCGCCCGTCGACGTGCGGACGCTCGAGGGACTCGTGCGGGGTTAGGGCGGCGGGGCGGACCACTTTCCGTCATCCTGACGAAGGTCAGGATCCAGATGCGCGGCGCCCGAGGTCGCAACGCGGCGCGTCCGGATCCCGAACCAAGTTCGGGATGACGAAGACAAACAGCGAGGATCGAGCGCTATCCCACGAGCCCTTGCATGAGCAAGGTAGGACTTCGTCGGGTTCTCGAAACTCGAAGAACTCTTCTTGCTTTTAGTTGTTTTCTGGATGCGGGAACTATGCTACCGCGGTGCAGCAACACTAGATGAAGGGGTGTGCTATGGGTCTCGTGAAAGTTTCGATGGTGCTCGCCATCAGTATGCTTGGATCGGTCTCGGCTATGGCCGCGCCCGTCCTGCCGAGCGTTTCGCAGGTCTCGTTCGTTCCCGTCTCGGCGACGGCCGGTGCGCGGATTGGCGCGGGTGGTCGCGTCGGTGCGGCGCATGCGCGTGGCCACAGCGATCTGGGTGCGGCTGCCGGCCTCGGCGCGCTCGCGCTGCTCGGCGGCACCGTGGCGATCATCGCGGCCACCTCCGGCGACGGCAGCACGAGCGACGCCGTCAGCCCGTGATCTGATCGCGATACGATCGACGTCGAACGGGTCGCGCCTTTCGGTGCGGCCCGTTTTCGTTGCAGGTGAAACGGTCGCGAAGGCCGCGATTCTCGCGCCGCGGGTAGCGCCGTCTCGACTCCGCGCGCCCGACCCGGCAAAGCGCCGCGCCATGACCCCGCGCTTCGCCTTCACCACCGCCGCGACCGACGGCGCCGCGCGCACCGGCGCCATCCGGATGCGGCGCGGCACGATCCGCACCCCCGCCTTCATGCCCGTCGGCACCGCGGCGACCGTCAAGGGCATGAAGCCCGCCGACGTCGCCGCGGCAGGCGCGGACATCCTGCTCGGCAACACCTATCATCTCATGCTGCGCCCCGGTGCCGAGCGGATGGAGCGGCTGGGTGGGCTCCACGGCTTCATGCAGTGGGACAAGCCGATCCTCACCGATTCAGGCGGTTATCAGGTGATGTCGCTATCGGCTCTGACCAGGCAGAGCGAGGAGGGGGTGGCGTTCCAGAGCCATCTCGACGGATCGCGGCACATGCTCAGCCCCGAACGATCGATGGAAATCCAGCGGCTGCTCGACAGCGACATCGTCATGGCGTTCGACGAATGCACGCCCTACCCCGCGACGTGGGAGCAGGCCGAGGCGTCGATGGAGCGATCGATGCGCTGGGCGCTGCGCTCGCGCGACGGCTTCGACGGCGGCGGCGCGCATGCCGAGCGCGCCGCGCTGTTCGGCATCCAGCAGGGCTCGACCTTCGAGGACCTCCGCCGCCGCTCCGCCGACGCGCTGACCGGCATCGGCTTCGACGGCTATGCGGTCGGCGGGCTGGCGGTGGGCGAGGGGCAGGCCGAGATGCTGCGCACGCTCGACTTCGCGACCGCGATGCTGCCCGCGGACAAGCCGCGCTACCTGATGGGGGTCGGCAAGCCCGACGACATCGTCGGCGCGGTCGAGCGCGGGATCGATATGTTCGATTGCGTGCTGCCGACGCGCAGCGGCCGCAACGGGCAGGCCTTCACCTGGGACGGCCCCCTCAACATCCGCAACGCCAGGTTCGCGGAGGATATGTCGCCGCTCGACCCGGAGAGCCCGACCGCGGCATGGAGCAAAGCCTATCTGCACCACCTCGTCCGCTCGGGCGAAATGCTCGGCGCGATGCTGATGACCGAGCATAATCTGTGGTTCTATCAGCGGCTTATGCAGGGCTTGCGAGACGCCATCGCAGCGGGCGGGCTGTCGGGCTTCGCGGACGGATTTCGGGCGCGGTATCGCGGCGGAAAGCGTTAGGGACGTAGCGGCGGCTTAAATCCTCCCTATGCGAAGCATGGGGAGGATGGGGGAGGATGCCTGCCCCAAACACGCATCTTGACATAACGAACCATATCGGTTATATGCCGACCCCTGCTCGACCACGCCCCCGATCACGGCGCGGTCGGGCGGGATGGGGCGGGGGTGCGATCCACCGTCCGAACGGCCGGCGCGCTGGCATCCGGAGGGATGTCCTTGCTCTTGTCATCAACCAGGCCAGCACCTGCTTGCCAAGTCCCGTGCCACGCGGAGGCGGCAGATAACCAGGTGTCCGCCCCAACCGGGATCGCATCGATTGCCGCGCTGCAAAGGCCGCCTCGGCTCTCCCGAGCTTCTCGCGGCATCAGGCGACCGGCGACGATGAAGGCCCTCGCGGGATGAGAACCCCGCAAACCCTCCGCATGCACGAGGCACGCGAGGGCGCCGGCCGTTTCTCCCTTTCTGCGCCAGCGGCGGGAGACGCGCGTCTGCCGCACATCGCGCCGTTCCCCGGCGAACGCCGGGGCCCAGGCCTCACCTCCCTGTAACAGCGCAACGCCCGCCACGGGCTGCGGGCCTGGGCCCCGGCTTTCGCCGGGGAACCGGAGCGCACATATCGGCCGTTCCCCCGCGCAGGCGGGGGCCCAGGCCTCACGTTTCTATAGTGGCGTCGCGCCGGCCACGGGCCGTGGGCCTGGGCCCCCGCCGTCGCGGGGGAACCGGAGCGCGCATACTGGCGGTTCCCCGGCGGACGCCGGGGCCCAGGCCCCACGTCTCTGGAACAGCGCCGCGCCCGCCACAGGCTGCGGGCCTAGGCCCCCGCCTGCGCGGGGGAACTGCGGGTGTGGTGATGCCGCCTTGGCGCCATGCCCCTTCCCCGTCATCCCGGCGGACGCCGGGACCCATAGACGAGGCGCGATTGGCCGGGCGTTGCGATGCCGAGCGCGCCTGGCGCCGGGTTATCGAATGTGGCGCGTATGGGTCCCGGCTTCCGCCGGGATGACGATGGTGGTTGGCGGGATGACGGCGGCGCGATGACGGGCGCCGCGCCAATCGGCGCCACCGCCCGGCCAGCCCTCAGGCCGCCGCCTTCCAGCATACCACCCGGTCTCGGCCATCCGCCTTGGCGTCGTAGAGCGCGGCGTCGGCGCGGTCGATGAGGTGTTGCGCGGTGTCGC
>CAXTVK010000087.1:0-11344 GCA_964247655.1 uncultured Sphingomonadaceae bacterium
CAATACGGGCGTGCTCGGACTGATCAACCTCGTCGATTTCGAGCGGCTGATCGCGTTCGATCCCGCCGCCGCCGACGAGATGCTGGTCGCGATCGTCGATCGCGCGCGGCGCATGCTCGGCGAGCGGCGGCTGATCGCGCAGGTCGATCGCTTCCGGCTCGCCATCTGGTACGGCGCCGATGCGGATACCGATACCGCCTGCGCGCAGCTCGATGCGCTCGGCTATGCGCTCGGCGCACCGATCCAAGCAGGCGCGCAGGAATGGCTGCCCGAGGTGCGGATCGCGACGGCCCGCGTGCCGGACTTGGGGATCACCCCGCAAGCGTTGCTGTCGCGCGCGATCGGTGCCCTTTCGCAAGTGGGGTCGCAGGCGGGATCGCCGGGCGGCGCGACGGCGGCAGCACCGATCGCCGATCCGATCGAGGCGGCGCGCGAGCGCTACGCGATGGAGCAGGATTTGCGCCGCGCGATCGAGCGCAACGAGTTCGAGCTGCGCTTCCAGCCGCTGATCGACGCCGAGGCGCGGCGCGTTTGCGGTGCCGAGGCGCTGCTGCGCTGGACGCATCCCGTGCTCGGCCCCGTCCCGCCGTCGCGCTTCGTGCCGATCGTCGAGGCGGCGGGGCTTGCCGACGAGGTCGGGCTCTGGGTGCTCAACGCCGCCTGCCGCGAGGTGCGGACGTGGCAGCGCCAGGGGCTGGGACCCTTGCGCATCGCGGTCAACATCTCGGGGCACCAGCTCGATCGCCCCGATCTCCACGCGCTGATCGAGCGCACGCTGGCGCGCCATTCGCTGTCCGCCGACGCGCTCGAGGTCGAGCTGACCGAGACGGTCGCCGCGAGCGACGCGGGCCGCACCGCCGCGCTCTTCCGCCATCTGCGCACGCTCGGCGTCGCGATCGCGATCGACGATTTCGGCACCGGCTATTCGAGCTTCTCGGCGCTGCGCCAGCTAAGCTTCGACAAGCTCAAGATCGACCGCGAATTCATCACCGCGGTCGATCAGCGGCGCGACAGTCAGGCGATCTGCCGCTCGATGATCGCGCTCGGCCAGGGGCTCGGCATCCGCGTGCTCGCCGAAGGCGTCGAGCGGCGCGAGGAATATGAGTGGCTGCGCCGTCACGGCTGTGCGCACTTCCAAGGCTATTATTTCGCCCCGCCACTCGATTCCGCGATGTTCCAGGCGTTCGTGCAGGACGGCGACCAGCTCGTCCGCCGGCTTGGCCCGCCATCCTATTCCCGGCCCGAAAGGCTCAGTGCATGACGACGCGTCGCTTCTCCTCCCTGCTCCGCACCGCGCCGTTCGCCGGCGCGCTCGCGCTCGCGGCCTGCTCGCACGGGCCGAGCCGCCATCCCGAGCCGGTGTCGGCGGCCCCCGAGCAGGCGTCGCTCGACGACGTCGTCACCGCGCTCAACCAAGGCGACGAGGCGAGCGCGCGCAAGCAGTTGCGCCTGATCCAGAAGCGCAGCCCGAACGATCCCTCGGCACGCGTGCTCGAGGAATCGATCGAGAAGGATCCGGTCGAACTGCTCGGCCCCAAATCCTTCACCTATGCGGTGCAGCCGGGCGATACGATGGTCGGGCTCGCCGATCGTTTCCTCGGCAACCGGCTCAAATTCTACCAGCTCGCGCGTTACAACGGCGTCAAGGTGCCCGCCACGCTCGCCGCCGGCACCGTGCTGCATATCCCGGGCACGCCGCCCGCCCCGCCCAGGCCGAAGCCCGCGCCGCGCGCCGCCGAGCCCGCGCCGACGGCCAAGCCGGCGCATTCCAAGCCGGCCCCGGCTCCCGTCGCGACGCCCGACGCGCCCACCACCAACCCGGCGCTTGCCCGGCAGATGCGCGCCGCAGGGCTCGCCGCTCTCAACCAGGGCAAGGTCGATCGCGCGGTCGCGCTGCTCGGCCACGCCGCCGCGCTCGATCCGGGCAACCCGCTGATCGCACGCGATCTTTCGCGCGCGCAGCGGATCGCGCAAACCGTGCATGCGCAGCACTGAGAGCGCGAATCGCAAGCCTTGCTTAACCATCCACGGTTAGACCATCGGACTATGGATCAACCCAGGAACCCCGCATGACGATGCTCGGCCGCTACAGGATCGACGCGCGGATCGGCGAAGGCGCGATGGCGGAGGTATTCCGCGCGCACGACACGGGGATCGACCGCGTCGTCGCGATCAAGGCGCTCAAGGCCGAATATCGCCGCGATCCCGAGATCGGCCGCCGCTTCCTGCGCGAGGCGACCGCGGCGGGTACGCTCAGCCACGCCAACATCGCGACGATCTACGACGTCGGCGAGACCGACGGCGTCGCCTATATCGCGATGGAGCTGGTCGCAGGCCGGCCGCTCGACGAGGTGCTGAAGGCGCAGGGTCGCATGCCCTACGAGCGCGTACTGGCGCTCGGCGCGCAGATGGCCGACGCACTGTCCTATGCCCACGCCCGCGGCATCGTGCACCGCGACGTCAAGCCGTCGAACATCCTGATCTCCGAAGACGGTCTCACCGCCAAGCTGCTCGATTTCGGCGTCGCGCGGATCGGCGATGCGGATTCCGGCCAGCTCGTGCGCACGCAGGTCGGCCAGATGATCGGCACGCCGCGCTACATGAGCCCCGAACAGGCGCTGGGTCTCCCCGTCGATCACCGTTCCGATCTCTTCTCGCTCGGCATCGTGCTCTACGAGATGGTGACCGGCAAGGCGGCCTTCTCGGGCGCCGGCCTCGCCACATTGGTGCTCCAGATCGCGCAGTCGCAGCCCGATCCGGTCGAGCGCAGCGCCGCCGATTGCCCCAAGGGCCTCCGCTTCATCATCGACAAGCTGCTCGCCAAGAAGCCCGAACAGCGTTTCGCGAGCGGCGAACAGCTCCGCCTCGCGCTCTGCCGCGAGCTCGACGCCGCGACCACCGAGAAGGCGCCGAAGCGCCGCGGCTTCGCGCTGCGCGTCAAGCTGCCGCTGGTGCTCGCCGCGACCACCGCTCTGGCATTGGCCGCCAGCGTCGCCACCGTGCTCGATCGGCAGGATCGCGCGCTCGAGCACATGGCGGTCGTCTCGGGTTCGTCGATCACCGCGTTCATCACCAGCAACGCCGCGGTGCTCGCCGCGGACAATGCGGGCCTGCCGCCCGACCAGCAGGATTGGGCACCGCTGCAGGCGTTCGTCGACACCGCCGCGCGAGACACCGGCGTGCGCCGCCTCGTCGTCGCCGATGCGACCGGCGTGGTGCGCGCCGCGAGCGACCGCAGCCTGATCGGCCGCGCCTACGCGCCCGCCGCCGCCGAGACCGCGATCAGCTCCGCCGACGGATCGACCGTGACCGACGCCGCCGATCATGCCGGCTTCCGCTTCGTCCGCCCGATCCGCTACGCCGGCGCCAATTTCGGCAAGGTCGACCTGCTGCTGCGCCGCGCGACGCTCGACGCCGCCGCGGACAGCGCGCGCTATCTGCTGATCGCGCTCTCGATCTTCGTGATGGCGGTGGTGCTGCTGATCGGCTGGCTGAGCGCCAATCTCATCACGCGCCCGATCCGCCGCCTGCGCCGCGCGCTCGACGATGCCGCCGAGGGCAATCTCGCCTTCCGCATATCGCATCACCGCCGCGACGAATTCGGCCAGGCGTTCGACGCGTTCAACCGCGCCGCGGCCGCACTTGAACCGAAGCTGGGCGTCGCCGCCGAGCCCGAGCCGTCGCTGACCGCGACGCTCGTCGCACCGCGCCGCCACGCCGCCTGAGGCCAGACCCCATGTACATGCTGCGCCTGTTCGACGAGAGCGATCCGATCCATCCGATCGACGCGCGGCTGCTGCGCGACGGCGTGATGCGGATCGGCCGCGATCCCGCATCCGACTGGGCGATCCCCGATCCCGATCGCGAAATCTCGCGCACGCACTGCGCCTTCGACGCCGGCGGTCGCGGGCTCAAGCTGCGCTGTTCGGGCGCCAACGGCGTCTACGACGACGCGACCGGCGCCAGGCTGCCCGACGAGACCGACATCTGGCTCGATCTGCCGAGCACGCTGCGGCTCGGCCGCTTCCGCCTGATCGCCGCCCCCGCCCCGCACGAAGGATTATTGGGCGGCACCGAGACGCGCACGATGGTGCTCACCCCGCCGCTCGGCGTCTCGACCGACGTGCCGACCGACTGGAGCGACGCCGCGCCCGCGCCGCACGTCTTCGAGGAAGGCTCGCTGCTCGAGGCATTCTGCGAGGGCGCGGGGCTTGACGCGTCGCTGCTGTCGGGCGAGGAGCCCACCGAGATCATGCGCCGCGCGGGCGCGGTCTACCGGCAGATGGTGCTCGGCATCGGCGACCTGATGACCGAGCGCGACCGCGCGCGCGTGCGCTATCATCTCAGCCGCACGACGATCAGCGGCACAGGCAACAACCCGTTCAAATGGGCGCCAACCCAGCGCCTCGCGATCGACCTGCTGCTCGCCGGCACCAGCGGCTTCCTGTCGGGGCCCGCCGCGCTGCAGGCCTCGTTCCAGGACATCAAGCGGCACCTCGTGGCAACCTTCGCCGGCCTGCAGGCGTCGCTGCGCACCGCGGTCGACTCGTTCGCGCCCGAGGCCGTCGACGCCGCGATCGCGGGCAAGGGCTCGCTGCTCAAGAGCAGGGCCGCGCTGCAGGGACAGGAGGTCGCGGATCGCCACGCCGATCTGCGCCGTCAGCTCGATCTGGCCGAGGGCGGCTCGCTCGACGACGCCTTCGTCAAGGGCTATGACGACGCCGAGGCGCAGGCCGGCCGGCCGCGCGCATGATGCTCGCCAGCCTGTTGATGGGCTGGCGGCGGAACGCGCCCCCCGCCGAACCCGGCACCCACTCGGTCGCGCGCACGCATGTCGGCCGGGTCCGCACCGTCAACGAGGATCGTGTGTTCGACTGCGCGCCGCGCGGGCTGTGGGCGGTCGCCGACGGCATGGGCGGCCATTCGGCGGGCGACATCGCCGCACAGGCGATCGTCGATGCGCTGCGCGCGCTCGCGGACGATCCGGCAGCCTTCGACGACGACGCGATCGAGGCGCGCCTGCTCGACGCCGGCCGGCGCATCCACGCCGAGGCCGCCGGATCGACGCGGGTCAGCGGATCGACGATCGTCGCGCTGCATATCGACGAGCGCGAGGGGACCTTGTTCTGGGCGGGCGACAGTCGCGCCTACCGCGTCCGCGACCGCCGGATCGAGCAACTCAGCCGCGATCACAGCCTGGTACAGGAACTCGTCGATTCGGGCGCGCTCGCGGCCGAGCAGGCGGGCCGCCATCCGCAGGCGCATGTCATCACGCGCGCTCTCGGCGCGATGCCCTGCGTCGCGGTCGAGCGTCGCACGATCGACGTCCGGCCGGGCGACCTCTATCTGCTCTGCTCGGACGGGCTGACGCGGGGGCATGCCGATCCGGCACTGCTCGACTATCTCGGCGAACCGCTCGGCACGATCGCCGACGAACTGCTCGGCGACGCGCTGACCGCGGGGGGCGCGGACAATATCAGCCTGGTGCTGGTCGCGATCGGTTGAGAACAGCGCGTTTAGGCGAACACTGTCCATCTCTTCTTCGTCATCCCGGACTTGGTCCGGGATCCATACACGCAGCGCTTCGGGCCGGATGCCGCGTGTATGGATTCCCGCCTTCGCGGGAATGACGGGGTAGAAGCAGACGCCGAGCCGCCTAGACGGCTTTCTCCAGCAGCGGCGCCAGCCGCTCGCTCCATCCGTCGATCTCCGCCGCCGTCCCCAGCCGCCACTGCGCCACCTCCAGCTCGACATAGGCCAGCGCCGGAAACGCATGACGCGGCACGGTGTGGTCGGTCGCGTCCATCCGGTAGGGTTCGTTGTCGCCGACGATCAGCCCGGGCGCGCCCATCAGGCCCGCGAGCAGGCGCCGCGCGAAGCCGTCGTTGCGGCCGTCGTGGAGCACGCCGATGTGCCACGGGCGCGCGCCCTGCCCCGCCAGCGCCGCGGTGAAGCTGTGCAGCGAGACCAGGATCGTCTCGAGCCCCTCCTCCGCCCGCCGCGCGATTTCGGACGTGATCGCCTGCTGGTAGGGCGCATGGATCGCCGCGACCCGCGCCGCACGCGCAGCCTCGCTCAAGCCCGCATTGCCGGGAATCGCCGTCCCGTCGCTCGCCTCGGGCACCGCGTCCGCCGCCTGCGGATCGCGGTTGCAGTCGATCACCAGCCGCGAGAAGGTCTGCCGCACGAACACCGCATCGAGACGCGCCGCGAGCGCCTCGCCCAGCGCGCCGACGCCGATGTCCCACGCGATGTGTCGCGCGCGATCCGCCTCGGAAAGGCCCAGCGTTTCCAGCCGGCGCGGGATCAGGTTTCCGGCATGATCGCCGATCAGCAGGAACGGCGAGCGGCCTTGCGGGTTGATAATGCGGACCGCTGGTGGATCGCCTGTTTCCAACACTATGTCGAGCAACGCTTCGCGCTTGGCCGCACCTGTGGAATAGTCGCCGCCCATGCCATTCCTCACCATCCGCCACGTCACCACCTACCGCTACCGGCAACCGGTGGCCTTTGGCGAGCATCGCCTGATGGTCCGCCCGCGCGAAGGGCACGACCAGCGGCTGATCGCGGCCAAGCTCGACATCGATCCGGCGCCGCGCGACCTGCGCTGGCTGCACGACGTGTTCGGCAATTCGGTCGCGGTCGCGCGCTTTTCGGGCCGCGCGGCGACGCTGCGCTTCGAGAGCGACGTCCGGATGGAGCATATCCCGATGGAGCGCGACAGCGTCGCGATCGAGGATTATGCCCAGCGCTACCCCTTCACCTACTCGTCGGAGGACATGCCCGACCTGCTGCGCTCGATCGAGCGCGGGCACCACGACCCCTATCGCATCGTCGACGACTGGGCGCGGCGCTTCGTGCGGCAGGACGGCAAGACCGACACGCTGACGATGCTCGCCGAGATCACCTCGACCATCCGCCGCACCTTCACCTATATCGCGCGCTACGAGGCGGGCACGCAGACCCCGGTCGAGACGCTGCAGAAGCGCCAGGGCACCTGCCGCGACTTCGCGGTGCTGATGATCGAGGCGGCGCGCGCGCTCGGGCTCGCGGCGCGGTTCGTCTCGGGCTACGTCTATTCGCCCGGCCTGGGCGAAGGTCGCGTCGGCGGCGGCAACACGCATGCCTGGGTGCGTATCTTCCTGCCCGGATCGGGCTGGGTCGAGTTCGATCCGACCAACGGCATCGTCGGCAGCCGCGGCCTCGTTCGCGTCGCGATCGCGCGCGATCCCTATCAGGCGGTGCCGCTGTCGGGCACCTGGGCGGGGTTTCCGGGCAGCGCGAACGGCATGGACGTCTCGGTCGAGATCAAGCTCGACGGGCAGACCGCCGACGACAGCGCCGCCGCCGCCACCATTCTCAACGCCACCGCACTATGACGGGAGACAAGGGCCCATGCTGATCCGAACCGGCTATAATATCCGTTTCGATACGGACGTCCCCGTGCCGATGCTGGCGCTGCTCAGCGTGCACCCGTCGCGGCACCAGGATCTGCGCACCCCGCACCGCATCGTCGCCGCGCCCGACGTGCCGATGTACGATTATGTCGACAGCTTCGGCAATGTCTGCACGCGGATGACGATCCCGGCAGGCGGCGTCGATCTTGCCTGCGACTTCGTCGTCGAGGATCATGGCGCCCCCGACGCCTACGCGCCCGATGCCATTCAGCTGCCCGTCGAGCAGCTGCCCGACGAGGTGCTGATGTACCTGCTGGCGAGCCGCTATTGCGAGACCGACCGCTTGTCCGACACCGCCTGGTCGCTGTTCGGCAATGCCCCGACCGGCTGGGCGCGGGTGCAGGCGATCGTCGCGTTCGCCAACAATCATGTCGAGTTCGGCTATCATCACGCGCGCTCGACCAAGACCGCCTGGGACGCGTACCAGGAGCGCCAGGGCGTGTGCCGCGACTTCGCGCATCTCGCGGTGACGCTGTGCCGCTGCATGAACATCCCGGCGCGCTACTGCACCGGCTATCTCGGCGACATCGGCGTGCCGGCGAGCGACGCGCCGATGGACTTCTCCGCCTGGTTCGAGGCGTATCTCGGTGGGCAATGGTATACGTTCGACGCGCGGCACAACAAACCGCGCATCGGCCGCATCCTGATGGCGCGCGGCCGCGACGCGACCGACGCCGCGCTCACCACCGTGTTCGGGCCGACCCGGCTCGCGCGCTTCGACGTGCATACCGACGAGGTGACCTCGATTGACTGATGTTCCGGCTGCCAACCCGCTGCTCGACGACTGGACCGGGCCGTACGAAGCGCCGCCCTTCGATCGCATTCGCGCCGCGCATTTCCTGCCCGCGCTCGACGTGGCGCTCGACGCGCATCGCGCCGAGATCGAGGCGATCGCGACCGATCCGGCCACGCCCGACTTCGACAACACGCTGGTCGCGCTGGAGCGATCGGGCGCGTTGTTGGCGAAGGTACGACGCACCTTTTGGACGCTGTCTTCCGCACAGGCCGACGAGGATTTGCGCGCGATAGAGGAGGAGATGTCGGCCCGGCTGACGCGCCACGGCACCGCGATCGGCCACGACCGCCGCTTGTTCGACCGTGTCGCCGCGGTGTGGCGCGGGCGCACGACGCTGGGCGAGGAGCAGTTGCGGTTGGTCGACAACAGCTATCGCGGCTTCGTCTCGGGCGGTGCGCTGCTCGATCCGCCCGCCAAGGCGCGCTTCGCGGCGATCGACGAGCGGCTGGGCGAGCTCTCGGTGCGCTTCGGGCACAACGTGCTCGCGGCGGGCGCGGACTGGTCGCTGCTGCTGGACGAGGCGCAGTGCGCGGGGCTGCCCGACAGCGTCCGCGCCGCCGCCGCGCGGCGTGCCGAGCAAGCGGGACAGGACGGCTTTCGCTTCACGCTCGATCGCGGGCGGGTCGAAGACCTGCTCGGCTTCGCAGCCGACCGCGACGTGCGCGAGAAAGTGTGGCGCGCCTTCACCGGTCGCTGCGACGGTGGGCCGCACGACACTTGGCCGATCCTCACCGAGATCGTCGCGCTGCGGCAGGAACGCGCGCATCTGCTCGGGCACGCCAGCTACGCTGAGGAAAAGCTCGAGGACAGCATGGCGCGTACGCCGCAAGCGGCGATGGCGCTGCTCGACCGCGTCTGGATGCCTGCCTTGAAGCGCGCCGCCGAAGAGCAGGCCGATCTGCAGGCGCTCGCCGATGCGCCGATCGAGGCGTGGGACTGGCGCTTCTACGCCGAACAGGTGCGCCGCGATCGCCACGCGCTCGACGGTGCCGCGGTAAAGCATCACCTCACGCTCGACGCGGTGCGCGCCGCCGCGTTCGACTGCGCGGGACGGCTGTACGGGCTGCACTTCGAGCCGCGCACCGACATCGCCGGCTGGCACGAGGACGTCGGCGCCTGGGCCGTAAGCGGCACCAGCGGCGAGCCCGTCGGCCTGCTCTACACCGACTATATCGCGCGGCGCGAAAAGCATGGCGGCGCTTGGATGGGGTCGCTGCGCGTGCAGGAGCGATTGGATGGTCGCGTGCTGCCGATCGTCTACACCGTCGCGAACTTCGCCAAGGCGCCGGCGCCCGAGCAGACCCGCCTCTCCATCGACGAGGCGCGCACGCTGTTCCACGAATTCGGCCATGCACTGCATGCGCTGCTCTCCGACGTCACCTATCCGAGCCTGTCGGGCACGTCGGTCGCGCGCGACTTCGTCGAGTTTCCGAGCAAGTTCATGGAGCATTGGATCGTCTCGGCCGAGGTGCTCGCGGGCTTCGGCGTGCCCGCGCCGCTGATCGCCGCGATCGCGCAGGCCGACGCGTTCGGCCAGGGCTTCGCGACGATCGAACTCGCGGGCTCGTCGATCGTCGATCTCGCGATCCACATGACCGACAGCCCCGCCCCCGACGTCCGCGCGATCGAGGCGGCGACGCTCGATCGGATCGGCATGCCCGCCGCGATCGGCATGCGCCACCGGTTGCCGCATTTCACCCACGTCTTCGACGGCGGCTACGGCGCCGCCTATTACAGCTATCTCTGGTCCGAAGTGCTCGACGCCGACGCCTTCGCCGCATTCACCGAGGCGGGCGATATGTTCGCGGGCGACCTGGCGACGCGCTTCCGCCGCGAAATATTGGAACGCGGCGACACGCGCGACGCGATGGCGGATTTCGTCGCGTTCCGCGGGCGCGAGCCGGACGAGCGGCATCTGCTGCTGGAACGGGGACTGCTGGGGTAGGTAGCGCACGCTCCAAACATCACCGTGCTCCTGCGCAGGCAGGAGCCCAGAGTTGCAAGCACAACGCCCGTTACATCTGGGCTCCTGCATACGCGGGAACACGGAGCACCTATCGAACGACAAACCCCACTGCCCGATCACCCGCCAGTTCGCTCGCTGCCAGCGCCGTGCCATCGAGCAGCACGACGCTCGTATCCCCCCACCACACTGCACCCGGATCGGGCGAGCCGGCATCGATACACGCCTGCGAGCAGCGCAGCGCGCATAGCATGACGGCCGTCCCACCTTCGCCCATCCGCGCGAAGGCGATCGCATCGGTCGCGCGCGCACCGCGCAGTTCGAGGAAGGTCAGCCCCCCCTCCGCCAGCACATCGGGATGTGCCGCGCGGGCACCGAGCAGGTCGGCGAACAGTCGCTGTTTCGAAGCGCCGTCGCGCCAGCTGTCGCCCGCCCCCGCCAACATCGCCTCAAGCCGCGGATAGTCGACCGGGCGGCGGTTGTCGGGATCGACGAGGCTGAAATCCCAGCCCTCGCTCCCCTGATAGCAATCGGGCACGCCGGGCAGCGTCGCGCGCAGCATCACCTGCGCGAGCGACTTGGCCGCACCCGCCGGCGCGATCCGCTCGGCGAACGCCTTGGCCACGTCCGCGAAGCCGGCCGGCGTCAGCAGCCGCGCAAGATCGTCCGCGCATGCCGCCTCATACGCCTCGTCGGGCGCCGCCCAGGACGAACGCAGCTTGGCCTCGCGCAGCGCCTTCTGCTGCCAACCGCCGAGACGCTTTGCGAAATCCTTGAGGCCCTTCGCATCGCCGGCATCGAGATCGAGCGGCCACGCGCCGACGATCATCTGGTGGAGCATCGCCGCGTCGCCCCGATCGACGACGTCGGGCACGTCGGCCGCCCAGCGGCGCGCGGTCTCCGCCCACAGTTCGGGCACCTCGCTCAGCACCGCGAGCCGCATGCGCAGATCCTCGCCACGCTTGTGGTCGTGCGTCGCGGTGGTGAGCATCGCGTGCGGGTGGCGGTCCGAGCGCTCTTCGATCGTACGCGCGAAGGCGTCGGGCTCCCCCCCGAGCCGCTCGGGATCGCAACCGACGTCGTTGCGCGAGAGCAGCCGGCCGTAGCGATAGAAGGCGGTGTCCTCGA
>CAXTVK010000088.1:0-11090 GCA_964247655.1 uncultured Sphingomonadaceae bacterium
TCGATCAGGATCACCGCGAGGTCGGCGGTCGAGGCGCCGGTCACCATGTTGCGCGTATATTGCTCGTGACCGGGCGTATCGGCGACGATGAACTTGCGTTTCTCGGTCGAGAAGAAGCGGTAGGCGACGTCGATCGTGATGCCCTGCTCGCGCTCCGCGGCGAGGCCGTCGACGAGCAACGCAAAATCGATCTCCTGCCCCTGCGTTCCGACGCGCTTCGAATCCGCCTCGAGCGCCGCGAGCTGATCCTCGAAGATCATCTTCGAATCGTAGAGCAGCCGGCCGATCAGCGTCGACTTGCCGTCGTCGACCGAGCCGCAGGTGATGAAGCGCAGCAGCGTCTTGTGCTGGTGCAGATCGAGATAGGCGTCGATATCCTCGGCGATCAGGCGCTCGACCTGATAGGCGCTGTCTTGAAGGGTCTCGGACATCAGAAATAGCCCTCCTGCTTCTTCTTTTCCATGCCGGCGCCGCCGGAATCCTTGTCGATCGCGCGCCCCTGCCGTTCGGACGTGGTGGTGAGCAGCATCTCCTGGATCACCTCGGACAGCGTCGCCGCCTCGCTTTCGACCGCGCCGGTCAGCGGATAGCAGCCGAGCGTGCGGAAGCGGATCGAGCGATCGACGGGAACCTCGCCGGGCTCGAGCGGGAAGCGCTCGTCGTCGACCATCAGCAGCATCCCGTCACGCTCGACGGTAGGGCGCTTCGCCGCGAAATAGAGCGGCACGATGGGCACGTCGTTGAGCTGAATATATTGCCAGATGTCGAGCTCGGTCCAGTTCGAGATCGGGAAGACGCGGATGCTCTCGCCCTTGGACTTGCGCGCATTGTAGAGGTTCCATAGCTCGGGGCGCTGGTTCTTGGGATCCCAGCGATGATTGGCCGAGCGGAAAGAGAAGACGCGTTCCTTCGCGCGGCTCTTTTCCTCGTCGCGCCGCGCGCCGCCGAACGCCGCGTCGAAGCCGTGGAGATCGAGCGCCTGCTTGAGCCCCTCGGTCTTCCACATATCGGTATGCAGCGCGCCGTGATCGAACGGGTTGATCCCCCGCGCGCGGGCCTCCTCGTTCTGATAGACGAGCAATTCCATGCCGCTCTCGCGCGCCATCTGGTCGCGCAGTTCGTACATCGCCTTGAATTTCCAGGTCGTGTCGACGTGGAGCAGCGGGAACGGCGGCGGCGACGGATAAAAGGCCTTCCGCGCGAGATGCAGCATCACCGCGGAATCCTTGCCGACGCTATAGAGCATCACCGGCTTCTCCGCCTCGGCCACGACCTCGCGCAGGATATGTATCGATTCCGCCTCGAGCCGTTCGAGGTGCGTCAGGCTGCTCCGCTCCAAATCACTCATCCCATTTTCCTATCGTCTTTTGCCCGCTTGTAGCCCGACGGTCGGGCGCTTAACCTCCCATATGGGAGGCATGCGATGCTCAGTCGTATCGACGAGACCGATCTGGCGGTGCCGCTACACGACGGCGTGCACGAATCGCCGCTTTGGGCGACATTCCTCGCGCGGCTGCGACGACGGGCACGGGCCGACGGCGCCGCGCTCGTCATCCGTCCCGCCACGATCGGAACGCCGCATGATGCAGAAATGATTGAGTTTTTATCGGGCGACATCGATACGGCGGCGATCATCGACATGATCCGTGCACAGCCGATCCGTCCGTCCCGCGTCTACGGAGACGACGACATCGGCGTAGCGATGAATCCGCTCCGCATCGTCCGCATCGACGAACCAGAGGGGCGATGCACCGCATGGCTGTTCGTCTCGCGTGCGCACACCGAATTCGGTGCCGCCGAAAGCGCCGTCCTGGCGGGCCTCGTGCCGCACGTCCAGATCACGCTGAGAAACTGGGCGACGCTCGAACACTCGCGCGGTCATGCCGTCGCCGCGGATGCGGCGCTTTCCAGATTGGGCGGTGGCTGGCTCGCGGTCGACGCCGATGGCCGGATCGTGGATATCGATCGCGGCGCCGCCGACGCGTTGCGCGCCATCTTCGGCAAAGCGCAGCCGATCGGCGAGCGGCTTCCGGTCGCAGGCCGCAAAGCGACGACGCTCGCCGCCGCGATCACCGCCTTCGCAGCCGATCGCACGGCACCGCCGCAACTCGTCGCGCTGTCCGAACAACCGCCGCTCGACCTGCTCGCCATGCCCGCACCGCGCGAGACGGCGGCGGTGCTGCTCGGCTGCATCCGGACGCCGAACGCGCACGATCGGCGCGCGCAGATCGTGGCGCGGCTGTTCGGCCTGTCCCCGAGCGAGGCGCGACTGGCCGACGCGCTGGCGCAAGGCGCCACCTTGGCGGACGCGGCGATCGCGCTCGGCCTCACGATCGAAACCGCACGCAATTATTCCAAGCTGATCTATGCGAAGACCGGCGCGCGAGGACAGGCCGACGTCGTCCGGCTGATCCTGAATAGCGTGGCCGCCTTCGCCTGAACGCCGGCTCGATCGGCGCCATGCCGCGATTTCGGGATCGGCGATCCCGCGGGCCTCGACCACCGACGCTGCTGCCGATCCTCGGCGGTAAGGCCAACCAAAGCGGAAACGCGGCGAGACGGACCCGAAAATCCCCCTCGCCGCGCCTTTGGCCACCCGGTCATGACCCCCGCCACGCAACCCCCACGGTACGCGACGAGAGCCAAGCTCCCGGAGGAGTTCGTCAGTCGCCGCGGCTGGGCAGTGCGGCGACCGCGGTGCCGAGCGCCGAGAGTTCGCCCCGGTGCGTCTCGGCGCGCTGCTGTATCTCGACCAGCTTCCTGCCGCCTTGCTCGAACTTGCGGACCACCGAACCGTCGATGAAGATCACGTCGCCGTCGGGATTGTGGCGGCGGATCTGGCAGTCGGACTTGGTCAGGAAACCATCGTCGCCGATCCAGTTGGTCATGTGGTGAGTCAGCCACGAGCAGCGCTCCGGGCCGTAGTCGTAGGCGCCCGGCGTGCCGACCTCGCGCGCGAAATCATCGTCCCAATGCACGCGCTCGGGCACGTCGCGCACGCCGAACTTGTTGGGGATGCCGAGGCCGGGATGCTGATCGATCAGCTTGAAGTGCAGTTTGTTGGTGCGGATGTAGAGCCCGCCCCAGCCCTGCGCGTAGCCGATGAAGCCAGTGACCGTCATCGGCCCTTTCAGCATCCTGGGCAGCTTGTCGCCCTCGTTGACGTCTTCCCAGTAGCGCGGGGTGGCGCCGCGCACCTCCTCGTTGCGGTAGAGATCGAACCATTCCTGCATCTGCGCGTCGGTCAGCTTCTCCTCGCGATTGGCGCGCGCCTCAGTGTATTTGGTGCCGCGTTCGCGCGCTTCGTCGCGATCGGTGCGGAAGACGTAGCTGTCGCACTCGGCGACATGGTCGCCGTGCTGGTTGAAGAAATCGACGTGATAGATCTGCTGGTAGGATTTGCCGGCGAAGCGCGTCTCGTGACCGATCAGATCCTTGAGATAGGCTCCGGTCGTGATCGTGTCGTTGCGCAGTACGGGCTTGTGCCAGCTCCAATTGGCGCCCGCCCACATCGCATGGACGCCGGGCAGACCACCGCAATAGCCCGAGACGATCCGGCTGGTGCTGAACAGGAAGCTCGGCAGCGCGACGATGGCACCATATTTGGTCTTTTCGGCGTAGGCCGGATCGCACCACAGCGGATTGTCGTCGCCGATGCCGTGCGCATAATGACGGATGCCGTCGCGCGTCGCTTCGTGATTCCACGGCTCGACGGTGTTCTCGATCTTGACGCCGATGCGCTTGCGCAGCTCGTCGAGCCCCTCCTCGGTGATCTTGGGGAAACGCTGTTCGGGTTTTTCGAGCACGGTAGCCATGGGTCTTTCTCCTGATGTCAGTGGGTGGTCGCGAGCGCCTTGGCGGCTTCGCGATCGCGAAGGATCTTGCGATGGACCTTGCCCGCGGGCGTCTTGGGCAGCTCGTCTACGAACTCGACGATCCGCGGGAATTCATGCTGCGCCAGCCGCTCGCGCGTGAAATCCTGCAGCTCCCTGACGTAGGCGTCGCTGGGCTGGCGGTGCGTGACGACGAACGCCTTGACGACCAGCCCGCGCGTCGCGTCGGGTGCGCCGATCACCGCGCATTCGCGGACGTCAGGATGCTTGAGCATGGTGTTCTCGATCTCGACCGCGCTCATCGTCCAGCCGGCCGAGATGATCACGTCGTCGGCACGGCCGCAGTGGTAGAAATATCCGTCCTCGTCAGTCTTCGCGAGATCCTTGGTGGTCTCCCACCGATCGCGCCGCCACAGCATGAGCTCGCCGATCTCGCCAGGCGCTGACGCCGAGCCGTCCGGGTTCTGCGCCTGGAGCCGCTGTCCGGGAACCGCCTTGCCGAGCGAACCCGGCTTGACGACGAAATCGTCCGCGCCCGGATAGTTGACGAGCACGACGCCGATCTCGGTGGTGCCGTACATGCTGCACGCAGGCACGCTGAAATAGCGATCGATCCAGTCGAGCGTCGCGGGATCGATCGGCTCGCCGGTGTAGGACAGCTTCTCGAACCGGAAGCGGTAATCGTCCGCCTTGCCGCTGTTCTTCATCATCCGATAGTGCGTCGCGGCGGCCGACATATTGGTGATCCCGTAGTCGGACAACGCCTTCATCAGCCGCACCGGATCGAAGCGCCCGGCGAAGGTGCCGGTGGTGACGCCGAGCGCGAGCGGCGCCAGCGTGCCGTGCCACAGGCCGTGGCCCCAGGCGGGGGACGACGGGCAGAAGAACTGGTCGCCGGGCCGGATGCCGGTGCCGTAGAGCGCGGCGAACATCAGCGTCACGATCGCACGATGCGTGTGCTTCACCGCCTCCGGCAGCTCGCGCGTCGTGCCCGACGTATATTGGAAGACCGCGAGATCGCCCGCCTTGCTCCTGGGCGCGTAGCTTGCGGGGTATCGGGCGATCTCGGTCATCAGCCCGTCGTCGGCGACGACCACGCGCGGCCCGTCCATTGCGCGCGCGAGCGGCGCCTTCTCGGCATTGGTGATCAGGATGACCGGCTTGCAATCGTCGACGCGCAGGCGAAGCGCGTCGGGGCCGAACAGCGTGAACAGCGGCACCGAGATCGCGCCCGTCTGCATCGCGCCGAACAGGCAGACGTAGAAGGGCAGCGACGGCTCGAGCATGAACGCGATGCGGTCGCCGGCGCGGATGCCCTCGGCATCGAGCCAATGCGCGAAGCGCGCCGCACCGGCCGAGATCTCGTCGAAGCTCAGCGCCTCGTCGCGTGCTTTTCCATCGGCGTCCGGGGCGTGCGCGATGCGCACCGCGATGCGGCCCGATCCGTCCGCATGGCGCGTGATGCATTCGTGCGCGATGTTGAGGTGCGCGCGGTCGCCGTCGAACAGATCCCAGAGCGCGTCGGTGTCGGCGCGGGCCTGGGCATCCGCGTAGCGCGTATAATCGGTCAATCTGGCCATCGGTCCCGCCGCCTGCTCCCCGACCCGCGGCCGAGATGCCGTTCGTTCGAGCGTCGTTTTGTCACGCCATCGCCGTCGTTGTAAATATAGAATGATATTCTGTATATTGAACAACCCGATCGGATCGGGTATCGCCGGTGTGATGATGCCGACAGCCGAACTGCCGCCCCGCCCTCCGCGCCTCGACCGTGACCTCGCCAAGGCCGTCGAGACGAGCAAGGCTCCCGCCATCTCGCGCGCCGCCGCCGTGCTGCGGCTGCTGGGCAAGAGCGATCTGCCGCTTGGCCTGCAGGCGATCGCGCGCGAACTCGGGCTCGTGCCGAGCACCTGCCTGTACGTGCTGCGCGCGCTCGTCGCCGAAGAGCTGGTGTCGTTCGATGCCGACACCAAACGCTATGCGTTGGAAGCGGGCGTGCTGACGCTGGCGCGGCACTGGCTGCGGCGCAATCGCTTCAAGGACCTGACGCAGCGGCCGCTCGACCGGCTCGCGCAGCGATATGACGCGACGATGCTCGGGGTACAGATCGTCGGGCTCGATCACATCATCGTCGTCGCCACCTCGCAGTCAGGCAACAGCCTGCAGCTGAGCGCGCAGATCGGCAGCCGCTTCCCTGCTTTGATCAGCGCCACCGGCCGCTGTATCGCGGCGTTCGGAGACCATCCGCCCACAAAGCTGCGCGCCAAGTTCGATACGCTGCGCTGGGACGAACCACCCACCTTCGAGACCTGGCAGGCGCAGGTCGAGCAGACGCGCGTGCAGGGCTTCGCGGTAGACGAGGGGCATTACATATCTGGAGTGACCGTGATCGCGGCGCCGGTGTGGAAGGTCGCCGGCCGCGCGCCGAGCCATGCGCTGGTCGCGCTCGCGATCGGCGGCGGCGCCCGACGCGCCGGCCTCGACGGACTGCAGGCCGCGCTGCGCTTGGCGGCACGAGCGATATCGGATCAGCTTTGCGGCGAACTTTCGCCATAGGCGATTCGAGCGGATGGATTCGCGCGTCCGTCGCGCTGTTCTCGTTGGCGCGGGCGAACCCCGACGTGGTCGCCAGCCGGCGAACTTTACGCTTTATCCGCATCGCCGGAACGATCTGCCCGGCCGTGCGCTGCGCTGCAACATAACCACGGATCGATCGAGACATGATGACAAACTGGCAAATCGCCGCCGCCGTGATATTCGGCGGCCCCTTCGTCGTCGCCGCCGTCCTGTCCTTCCCCGCGGCCTTCTCGTCACGCTATAAGGACCTGCTAAGACGCCATCTGATCAATTGATCGATGCGCCTCGCCAGTGCGTCGCGATCAATGCGTCGCGATCAGCAACGACCGTACCAGCCTGAACAGGACGTACGCCCAACTGGCGACCGCACCAAGCAGCGCGACGCTGCCGCACACCGTGATCGCCCAATCGACGGCGTCGCTCCGCCCGATCTCGGGCCGCAGCGCTTTGAGCGGAAGAACGGGATGGCGTTCGTAACGACTTGGCCCGGCATAACGATTAAGCATGACAACCCTCCTGGCCGCGATTTCGAGGCAGCCTGGAGAGAACCGTTCTCGCGCCGAGAAAGCGCATGTCTTCGGATCACCTCGTCCCATCCTGGAACAGCGTTCGACCATCCTACTATCCCGCGCGACCCGGCCTGTGCCGAACCAGAGCATGGTGCGTCCAGTCGGCTCCGCCGTCATTGCGAGGCGCACAGCGGCGATGGTTAATCGCAGATAAATTGCGCCTTTCTTCAAATAGCGTGAAATACATAATAGAACACGATACTATACTTTGGTCTATTCAGGTGCTCTCGGATAGTTCACGAAAGGCTTTCTTAACAAGGACTAGATCATCTTCGTCTCGTAAGCACGTGATGTCCACGAAGACGCGATAGAGCATATAAATACAGTCGCTCGATCGTCCGTCGTTGCTTGGGAGGATTGAGATGCCGATCGCGCGACCGAACCCTATGTCTTCGCCGTCCCTTTACCAGGCAGAGCGGATCACCGCGACGACCCGCTCCAGGCTCAGGCTGCTTCGTCGGCAATCGGCGCGTTACGGTTCCGCGGTGATGCTGGCCTGCGGTGCGCTCGCGGCATCGCAGCCCGCACAGGCGCAGACGCGCAATCTCGTCAGCGCCTGCTCGGGCGTCAGCCTGCCGCCGTCGGTCGTCACCGACATTCTCAACCCGGTCGTCGGCGGTATCGTCTCGCCCATCCAGAGTACGGTCAACCCGATCCTCGGCGCGGTCGGCGGTCTGCTCGGCGTGCCGACGCTCAACATCAACGTCGCCGGGCTGCTCGCCAACGCCGCAGCCGGGCAGCCGATCAACCTCCAGGTGCTCAACAGCAACGGCACCGTCGTCGGCCCAACCGACCGCTGCGACCTGACGTCGGACTCGCTGGGTCTCAACACGCAGGGCGGGATCGCGATCGGCGGCAACCGCATCACCGGGCTGGGCGTCAACGGGCTCGAGGCGACCGCAGGCGAGCTCAATTCGATCGCGTTCGGCAATTCCGCGACCACCGCCGCATCCTCGGCCGGCGCGATCGCGATCGGCCGCAATGCCGCGGTCGGCGCGAACGCGGCGGGCGCTATCGCGGTCGGCGACGGCGCCTCCGCGACGGCCGCGAACAGCGTTGCGCTCGGCGCCGGCAGCGTCGCGGCGCGGGGCCCGCAATTGGCCTATGCCGCGATCGGGCTGAGCACGCCGCAGAATTCGGTGGGCGAAGTCTCGGTCGGATCGGCCGGCGCCGCGCGCCAGGTCACCAACGTCGCCGCCGGCACCGCCGCCACCGACGCGGTCAACCTCGCGCAGCTCCAGGGCGTCGCCAGCCAGATCTCCGTGGGCGGGGCCGTCAACGCGGTCCAGTATGACGGCGCCGACAAGACGATCGTCACGCTCGGCGGTGCGGGCGGCACGACGCTGACCAACGTCAAGGCAGGCGCCGTGACCGCGACCTCGACCGACGCGGTCAACGGATCGCAGCTCAATGCGACCAACCAGAACGTCGCGAACAACACGACCGCGATCACCAACCTGACCACGACGGTCGCGGGCAACACGACCGACATCTCGAACCTGACGACGACGGTCGCCGGCAACACGACGGCGATCTCGAACCTGACCACCACGGTGGCCGGCAACACCACTGCGATCACCAACCTGAGCGATACCGTCACCAATCTGAACGGCGCGGTCACCACCAACACGACGGCGATCACCAACCTGACCAACCAGGTGACCAACGGCGCGATCGGGCCGGTGCAATATTCGAACGCGGCGACGCCGACGACGCCGAACGGCGGGACGCCGACCAACGACCTCACCCTCGTCGGCGCCGCCGCGGGCGCGGTCGGGTTGCACAATGTCGCCGACGGTTCGCTCGCCGCGGGATCGACCGACGCGGTCAACGGCGGGCAGATCCATGCGCTCGCCGCCGCCGCCGCCAACGCGCTGACCTACGACCTCGACTTCAACGGCAGCCGCACCAACACCGTGACGCTCGCCGGCGGCAACGTCACCGCGCCGGTGACGATCACCAACGTCGCGGCGGGCACGCTGTCGGCGACGTCGACCGACGCGGTCAACGGCTCTCAGCTCTATGCGACCAACCAGACCGTCGTCGCGGTGCAGGCCACCGCCAACACCGCGCTCGCGCTGGGGCAGAACTCGGTGCAATACGACAGCGCGAGCCACACCGACATCACGCTGGGCAATGCCGGCGATGCGCCGGTCTCGATCCACAACGTCGCGGCCGGCCTGTCGCCGACCGATGCCGTCAACGTCGCGCAGCTCAACAACGGCCTCAGCAACACGCTGGCGCAGGCGAACAGCTATACCGACCAGCGGATCGCATCGCTCAGCTTCGATCTCAAACGGACGCGCAAGAATGCCGACGCGGGCACCGCGGGCGCGCTCGCGGCGGCCGGGCTGCCCCAGGCCTACGAAGCCGGCAAGGGGATGATCTCGGTCGCGGCCGGCGCCTATGGCAGCGAGACCGCCGTCGCGCTCGGCGCATCGAAGGCGATGAACGATGGCCACACCGTGGTGAAGCTGTTCGCGTCCTACGATACCAGCCATCGCACGGGCGCGACCGCGGGCGTCGGATACCAATTCTGATCGCGCGACAATGGAGGGGTGTGCCGTCGGGGAGAGCCGGCGGTGCACCCACCGTTTTCGCCGAGCCGAAAGCTATCTTCTGGGCGTCAGCTTGAGCAGCCGACCGCCCTCTTCGTCCTCGAGCAGCCACAGCGCACCGTCCGGCCCCACCTTCACGTCGCGGATGCGGTGGCCCATGTCCCAGCGCTCGGCCTCGTTGGCGCCGCCCTTGCCGTCGAACCCGATCCGCACCAGCGCATCCGACGCGAGACCGCCTGTGAACGCCGAGCCTCGCCACTGCGGGAACAGCTTCGCATAATAGAAAGCGAGCCCCGCCGGCGCGATCACCGGTGTCCAGTAGACCACCGGCTTTTCGAACTCGGGATGCGTATCGTGGCGCGGGATCGGAACGCCATCGTAATTGACCCCGTTCGAGACCACCGGCCAGCCATAGTTGCGGCCGGGCTTGATCAGGTTGAGCTCGTCGCCGCCCTTTGGCCCCATCTCTATCTCCCACAGCGATCCTTGGGCATCGAAGGCGAGGCCATAGGGATTGCGATGGCCCGTACTCCAGGTCTCCGCGGGGGTGAGGTTGGGGCCCGGCAGCGTCACCCTGCGGCCCGGCGCGGTCTTCGCCGCGACCGTGTCGTTGGGCGGATCGATCACCGTCACCGTGCTGGCACCCACCTTGCCCGCCATCGGGTTGCCCGGTGCGGGCTTGCCGTCGAGCGTCAGGCGCAGGATCTTGCCCGTCGCTTGGTTAGGATCCTGCGCAGGGGTGAAGCGCTGTCGCTCACCGACGCTGAGGAACAGATGCTCGCCCGAGGGATCGAACGCGACGATGCCGCCGTCCTGACCGCCATGCCCGCGCGGCAGCTGGCGCCAGATCACCTGCAGCCCGGCGAGCGACGTGCCGGCGAGCGTGGCGCGTGCCAGCGCCAGCCCCGAGCCGCCGGGACCGGGCTCCGAATAGGTCAGGTAGATCATGTGGTCGCTGGCGAAGTGCGGCGATACCGCGACGTCGAGCAGCCCTTCCTGCGAGCTATCGTAATTGACGCGCGGCACGCCGGTGACCTGCTGCTTGGCGCCCGTCTGACTGACCAGATAGAGTTTGCCCGGCTTCTCGGTGACCAGCATGTGGCCGTCGGGCAGGAACGCGATCGCCCATGGATAATCGAACGTCGCGATGCCGGTCGCGACGAACGGCTTGACCGGATTGGGCTGGTTGCGACCGGCATTCACTTCGGCGACGGCGGGGGTGGCGAGGAGCAACAGGGCAGCGATTGTCAGCGAACGCATAGTCGATTCTCCCAAGCCACTCCTCCGTTCGGCCTGAGCGCGGTCGAAGGCCACGCATGGCGGCGACTACGCGTCGACTGCGCTCGGCGCGAACGGTCGTGGGTTATGCTCCAGCGCTTGCCCGAACGCACGACTCGGTCTATATGCGCCTTGCCTTCTCGACATTGGTAACTCTGCCGAGGCTGGTCCCACCCGGGGCCGGCTGGAAGGCGCTCGACGTTTCCGTACCCCAGTCGCCAAGGATCGCATGACCGACATCGCCGACATCGCCCGCCTGATCGAGCCCGAAGCGCAAG
>CAXTVK010000089.1:0-10964 GCA_964247655.1 uncultured Sphingomonadaceae bacterium
CCTTCATCGAATGGGACAAGGACGACATCGACGCGCTCAAGCTGATGAAGGTCGATATCCTCGCGCTCGGGATGCTGACCTGCATCCGCAAGGCGTTCGCGCTGATGGCCGATCACGGGCTGAGTGACTGGACGCTCGCCGACATCCCCCAGAAAGACGCACAGGTCTACGACATGCTGTGCGAAGGCGACAGCATCGGCGTGTTCCAGGTCGAGAGCCGTGCGCAGATCAACATGCTGCCTCGGCTAAAGCCGCGCATCTTCTACGATCTTGCGGTGCAGGTGGCGATCGTGCGGCCAGGGCCGATCGAGGGCGACATGGTCCACCCCTATCTGCGCCGCCGCGAGGAGCAGCGGCTCGGTGGCCCGCCGATCGTCTTTCCCGCGCCCAAGCCGCCGCACGATCCGAACGAGTTGCACGAGGTGCTGGGCGACACGTTCGGCGTGCCGCTGTTCCAAGAACAGGCGATGAAGCTCGCGATCACCGCCGCCGATTTCACGCCCGACGAAGCCAATCAGCTGCGTCGTGCGATGGCGACCTTCCGCAATGTCGGCACGATCGGCGAGCTCGAGCAGAAGATGGTCGGCGGCATGGTCGCGCGCGGCTATGAGGAGGATTTCGCCCGGCGCTGCTACGCGCAGATCAAGGGCTTCGGCAGCTACGGCTTCCCCGAGAGCCACGCGATCTCCTTCGCGCTGCTCGTCTACGTCTCGTCGTGGATCAAATGCCATTATCCCGCGGTGTTCGCCGCCGCGCTGCTCAATGCGCAGCCCATGGGTTTCTACGCGCCCGCGCAGATCGTGCGCGACGCGCGCGAGCATGGCGTGGAGGTGCGCGGCGTCGATCTCAACCATAGCGATTGGGACAACAGCCTCGAACACAGCCCCGATCACAGCCTCGAACCTGAGGCCGCCGGGCATGCGCCGCATCCGCGCTGGGGCTGGGGCGTCGAGGCATGTCGTCGCGAGACGGGTCTCGCGCTCCGTATCGGCTTCCGCCAGATCGACGGCTTCCGCGAGGAATGGGGCCATGCCATCGCCGCTGCCCGGAAGATCGGCGGCGCATTCGAGGATGTCGAGGATCTCGCCCGCCGTGCCGCGCTCTCCGCCCGTGCGCTCCGCCTGCTGGCCGATGCCGACGCCTATCGCTCGATCGGCAAGGACCGGCGCGAGGCTGGATGGGAGGTCCGCCGCATGCCGGGGGGCGGCGAGCTGCCGTTGTTCGCCGCCGCCGACGCACGCGAGCTCGCCGCCGAGCCAGATGCCGCGCTCCCCGCGATGCCGCTCGCCGAGCAGGTCACCGCCGACTATCAGACGACGCGGCTGTCCTTGAAGGCCCACCCGCTTCACTTCCTGCGCGCGACGCTGCGCCGCGAGCGCATCCTCAGCAGCGCCGAGCTCGATCTCGCCAAGAACGGCGCACGCGCGAAGGTAGCGGGGGTCGTGCTGGTCCGTCAGCGGCCGGGCAAGGGCAATGCGATCTTCGCTACGCTCGAGGACGAGACCGGCGTGGTCAACATCCTGCTGTGGGCGCGGCAGTTCGAGCGCTATCGCCGTCCGCTGATGTCTGCGCGGCTGATGGAGGCGCAGGGCGAGGTGCAGCGCAGCCGCGAGGGCGTCGTCCACCTGATCGCGAACCGCATCGTCGATCGTACCGACCTGCTCGACCGGTTGAGCGAGGAAGGGCCCGTGCCGATCAAGGTCTCGCGCGCCGACGTCTTCGTGCATCCGCAGGTCTCGCGCGGCGGGCATCCGCGCGACGTGCGCGTCATCCCCAAATCGAGGGACTTCCATTGAGCGTCGTCCTAGGCGGAACGTGCTGATAGCCCACAGGTTCTTCGTCCGACATCCGTCGAGGACTTACCATGACCCAACCCATCCGTTTCGCACCCGCCGTCGAGACGATCGAACCCGACGAGCGCGAGACGATCGCGGGGCTCGAGGCGCAGTTCCGCATCATCCTCGACACCACCTCCAAGGATTACGACCACGCCGTCCGCGCGGTCCACGCCAAGGGGCACGGCATCGCGCGCGGCACGCTGACGATCGCGCCGGACCTGCCGCCCGAACTCGCGCAGGGCATGTTCGCGACGCCCGGCACGCACGAGGCGATCCTGCGGCTGTCGACCAACGCCGGCGACATCCTCGACGATTCGATCGACCTGCCGCGCGGGCTCGCACTCAAGATCCTCGGTGTCGGCGGCGAGCGGCTGCCCGGATCGGACGGTGCCGACACGCAGGATTTCGTGATGGTCAACGGCCCCGCCTTCGCCGCCGCCACGCCCAAGGCGTTCCTCGCCAACCTCAAGCTGCTCGCCAAGACCACCGACACGGGCGAAGGCGCGAAGAAGCTGCTCTCCGGCCTGTTCCGCGCCGTCGAAAGCGTGGTCGAGGCGGTCGGCGGACAGTCGGCGTTGCTGACGACGCTGGGCGGCGCCAAGCCGGTCCATCCGCTCGGCGCGACCTATTACACGCAGACCGCCTTCCGCTACGGCGACTATATCGCCAAGCTGTCGCTCGTGCCGGTATCGCCCTGGCTCAAGGCGCTGGCCGACGAGACCGTGCACGCGCACGGCCGACCCGATGCGATCCGCGAAGTGGTGCGCGAAAGCCTGATCGAGCAGGGCGGAACGTGGGAATTGCGCGCGCAGCTCTGCACCAATCTCGACAAGATGCCGATCGAGAATGCGAGCGTCGCATGGGACGAGAAGGCCAGCCCCTACGTCACCGTGGCCACGCTGGAGGTGCCCGCGCAAGTCTCGTGGGAGCACGGCCTCAGCGATCGCACTGAGGACGCGCTGTCGTTCAGCCCCTGGCACGGCCTCGCCGCGCACCAGCCGCTGGGCGGCGTCAACCGCGCGCGCAAGGAGCCCTACGAGATGTCGGCGGGGTTCCGCGGCAAGTTCAACGGCTGCCCGATGCACGAGCCCGCCGCGCTCGCCGAACTCCCGGCCTGACGCAGGCGATCAATGCGCGACGCGACCGATCAGCGAATCGAGATCGCGTCGCGCCTTGGCGGCATAGCCATGCGCACCCGCCGACGACGCGGCGGTGCGGCAATCCGCCTTGGCGCGCGCGTCGATCGGATGATCCCAGCCGCAGCGCGCGGCCGGATCGAGCCCCAGATAATAGACATGGAAGCCGGCGGCGCCCACCAGCGCGGCGATCAGCACGAGGATCAGGATACGCATCGTCGGCCCTCCCCGGCCCGTTGGTCGATCGGCTTGCCGGCCACTGTGTCGATCCTACGTCGGTCGCGCACAAATGCGAAGCGATGCCGCCAACGCTGCCTCGGTTGCGACGAATGTGACATTAGTGTTGCTGACCCGTCGGCATTGACCTGTTATCGGCGCGTATGACGTCGACGATTCCGGGCCGCTGGCTGGCCGCTTGTTTGTGCTTCAGCGTCCTCGCGACAAGTCTGATGCTGATCCACGCACGCCAGACCATCGCGCTCGGCGCATCGGGTTTCGCGCTGGTCGTCGGTGGCATCGCGCTGGCGTGCCTGCGCTACCGTTTTCGCGATCCCGTCAGCCGCGTGCAACGCGTGGCGCGCGACGGGGTCGAATATGTCGGCGCCTTCGCGCTGGTCTGCCTGCTGGGCACCGTGGTCAGCTATCCCGAAGCCGCGGTGACGACGGGCTTCGTCGATCCCTCGCTCGAGCGGATCGACCATTTCTTCCATTTCGACTGGCTTGCCTGGTACGAGACGGTGGCGGCGCATCCGATCCTGCAGATGCTCGGCCGCGCCGCCTATGCTGGCATCTTCGTGTCGCCGACCGTGCTGCTCGGCTATTTCGCGTGGATCGATCGCAAATCGGATGCGCGGCGGCTGATCCTGTCCTTCTGGCTCGGTGCGCTGCTGACGCTGATCTGGTTCCCGCGCGTCCCCGCGGTCGGCCCGCTCGCCTATCTGTGGCACGGGCCGATCCCCTACATGCCGACCAGCGCGCTGTTCCAGGCGCAATTGCTGCCGCTGCTCCGCGACCATGTCGTCTCCGTGATCGATATCGGCGCGCTGCACGGCATCGTCTGCACGCCGAGTTTCCACACCACCAGCGCGCTGCTCTACATGGCGGCGGCGTGGCGCGTGCGTGTGCTGCGCATCCCGCTGGTCGCACTGAACTGCGCGATGCTGCTGTCGACCCCGGTCGAGGGCACGCACTATCTCGCCGACATGCTGGGCGGCGCGCTGGTCGCGGCGATCGCACTGGTGCTGACGACGCTCACCGAAGTGGTCGCCGCCGAAGTGCGCGGCGGTGTGCTCGCGCGCGCCGGGGCGCTTTCGTCGCGGCGATAGCGGCGGCGGGTCGCGTTCTCAGCCGATCAGCAGCCGGACACCCAGCGCAGCGGCGAGCGCGGGGATCATCGTCACCGTCCCGACCTTGAGGAACCGCCAGAAGCCGACATCCTCGCCCTCGCGCCGGATCGCCTGCAGCCACAGGATCGTCGCGAGCGAGCCGGTGATCGAAAGGTTCGGGCCGAGATCGACGCCGATCAGCAGCGCATCGACGATCAGCCGTGGCGGATGCGCCTGCGCGACCGCCATGCTGGCGACGAGCCCGGCGGGCAGGTTGTTCATCAGATTGGACGCGAAGGCGAGGATCGTGCCCGCCACAGCGGCGCCCTGCACCGGAGAGGAGGCCACGCCCCGCAAGGCATCCGCGACACGGCCGATCAGGCCGGTGCGATCCAGCGCCTCGACCAGCACGAACAGCCCCGCGACCAAAGGCAGCACGCTCCACGACACCGATCGGGCCAGCGCGATCGGCGACCGCCGCGCGAGCGCGCAGACGCTGAGCGTCGTCGCCAGCCCCGCCAGGCACGTCGGCAACCCGAGCGGCACGTCGACCGCCGACACCGCGATCAGCAGCGCGGCGGTGGCGGCGATCCCCAGCAACGCCGCCTTGCCGCCCGTCGACAGCGGATCGCGCGAGATCGCCTGCTCGCACGTTCCCGCCAGCCGCTTCCGCTCAACCCAGCGCAACGCCGCATAGGTCACCCCGATCGCGGCGAGCGACGGCAAGGCGAACGAGCCGAACCACTGGCCCAGCGGCGGCATCCGGCCGCCATAGAGCACCAGATTAGCCGGATTGGAGATCGGCAGCACGAAGCTCGCCGCATTGGCGATCAGCGCGCAGGCGAACAGCAGCGGCAGCGGATCGACCCTGCTCTTCTTCGCCGCCGCATAGACCGCGGGCGTCAGCACCACTGCGGTCGCGTCGTTGGACAGGAAGGCGGTGGCGACAATCCCAGTGACGTAGACCAGCAGGAACAGCCGCGACGTCGATCCCCTGGCATGGATCGCCGCGGTCGCCGCGACCCAATCGAACAATCCCTGCTCGCGCGCGGTCTCGCTGAGCAGCATCATGCCGATCAGGAACAGATAGACGTCCAGCCCCTTGGCAACCGCGCCCAAGGCGGATGCGGGCGGCATCAGGCCGAAGAGCAGCAGCAGCGCGGCGCCGAGCACCGCCCAGATCGCCTCGGGCCAGCGAAACGGCCTTGCGATCACCGCGGCGGTCGCGGCGGCGCAGATCGCCCAGGTCGCACCCGTCGCGAGGATCATCCGGGCGTGCGACCCGCGCCCGCGCAGGCGGGGCGCAACGTCGCGGCGAACCCGACCCACAGCGCCACGCTGACCAGCGCGAAGCTGCCGAGGATGAAGAAGGCGACATGATAGCCCAGTTCCTGCGCCAGCCAGCCGCCGATCGCGGGGCTGAGCGAGGCGCCGACGCCCTGCACGGTCATCACCGCGCCCTGCCCGACGTTCACGCGCCCCGTACCGCTGAGCAGGCAGGCAACGAGCCCCGGCACAGCGACGCTCTGCAGCCCGGCGCCGATGCCGTCGAGCGCCTGCACCGGCCACACCCCCCAATGCTCGATGAAGCTGCTCGCGAGGACGCCGCGCAACGGCAGTGCCGCGAACGAGATCAGCATCACCAGCCAATAGCCGCGCCCCGCCGCCAACTTCATCGCGAGCAGTGCCGCGACGATCATCACCGCCTGCGCGACGACGACGGTTTCCGCGACGAACAGCGGCGCATTGCCCTTGCCCGCCCCCACCACCGCAAGCCCGTAGAGCGGCAGCATCGCGCCGTTGCCGAGGTGGAAGCAGGCGAGCGCCGCGGCCAGGATCAGCATCGGTTTGTTGCGGAGCAGGACGCGGAAGCCCTCCGCCTTGCCGCCGTCCCCGCCGTCGCCCTCGCTGGCGTCGCCCTCGTCCTTGCCTTCGAGGCCGCGCGCCGCGCGGTGATCGATCGCGGATTCGGGGATCAGCAGCACCGACGCGATCGCGAGCAACCCGAAGGCCGCGGCGAGGAAGAAGATCGCCAGCATGCCGAACCGCCAGCCGAGCCACCCGGACAGGCCCGCGCCGATCATGTTGCCGGCATGGTTCCACGCCTGGTTGCGGCCGTTCTGCCCGTTGAAGCCCTTCTGGCGGACGATGCCGAGCGTCATGCCGGTCACCGCCGGCCCGATCCCGGCGCCCGCGATCGCGGTGGCGACCTGGCTCACCGTGACGACCAGCCCGGTCTGCGACCACAGGATCAGGAACGACGCCATCACCGTGCAGATGCCCGTGACGATCACGATCAGCCGCTTGCGTTCGCTATGATCGATGAACGCGCCGGCGGGCGCGGTCATGATCATGCCCGCGACGCCGCCCGCGGTCATCACCGTCCCGATCGGGCCCGCCGTCCAGCCGCGCTGCTGCAGGAACACGCCCAGAAAGGGGCCGATCCCCGCCTGCATGTCCGCCATAAAAAAGTTGAGCGCCTGAAGCGCGCCCTTGGCGCGCGCGGTATCGGATCGCGGTTGCCGCACCGTCGCCGACATCATCCCGTTCGTCGTCAATTCCGCCCCGCCGGCTCGCCTGCCAAAACACCCTGCGTCCGCCGCCGAGCAGCGCACCGGAAGGCGGTATCACGCCGGTTCCGATCGAGACTGAACGATCGCATTCATATTCGGTTCAGCAGGAAAACGCGCGGCGCGACGCTTATTTGGTGGATATGGCGGCTGGGAAATGCCGATCCCGCAGAGCGATAGGCGGCGGGAGCCATGGTTGGAAGCGCTCGCCAACCAGCGGCCGCGTAGCTACGTCGTCCGTTCGACGGTGTGGAGGGCGACATGGATATCGCGCAGCTGATTCTCGACGATCACCACGAACAGCGCCGGCTGTTCGCGATGATCGAGCAGATCGACGTCGCCGACCGCGAAAGCCTCGCGGCGATCTGGAAGCGCCTTGCGACCTTCCTCGAAGTGCATGCCGAGACCGAAGAGATGTTCTTCTATCCCGCGCTGTTGCGCGTCGGGCGCGCATTGGGGGACGAGGCCGGCGTAGAGGACGAGACGCTGGACGCGATCAAGGATCACAACGAGATCCGCGATGCCGTGGCCGCGGTCGCTCGGCAGTCGGTGGGCACCGACGCCTGGATCGCGGCGGTCGCGGCGGCGAACAAGGCCAATAGCGATCACATGGCGGAAGAGGAGCGCGAGGGGCTGACCGATTTCCGGCGCCACGCCTCGCTGCAGCTACGGCACGATCTGGCGGTGCGGTTCGCGACCTACGAGGTCGGCCACGTCACCGGCGTGACGCCGGTCGACAAGGATCCGGAAGAGTGGGTCGCGACGCACTGACCGGAGGGATGCCCGCCCCGCTTGGCGCCCATGACCGCCGGCGCAGACATGCGGCCGAACGCGGACACGTAGTAAGCATACGCAACGATCTGACACGCCAGGCCCTGCATCGGATTGTCCGATGCAGGGCCTGGAAGACGACGAAGGCCGAAGCCTCAGTTGGCAGCGAGCGCGGTCGGCATCGTGCCGTCGGCCGGAACCTCGTCGGCGAGGCGCGCGGCCGTCGCGGGCGAGACGCGGAACGATACCGACGAGACGCCGAGCTCGCCATCGACGCGCGTACCGCGCACGCGCAGGTTGAATGCCTCGCCGGTGCGGTCGACGACGCCGTGCAGCAGCACCGTTCCATCCGCCTGGCGCGAAGCCTTGTAGCTGTAGGTCTCGCCATCACGCGAGAAATGCTCGAAGGAGGCGGCCATTGCGGGCATCGCGACGGTCGCGGCGAGAAGCGCGGAGGCGAGGAAAAGACGCATGGTGCAACTCCCGATACGGCCGCTCTAGGCCGGGGTTCGACTGGACCTCCCCAATTTATTGCTGCGCCGCAACAAGACAAATGCGCAGATTTCGGGCGCCGTTGCAGCAAGCGTAATCGCGTTGCAGCATATCATGTTGCAGCGGCCGCCGCGGTGCGGATCGATTGATGCGCTGCAGCCGACCGACGCGCCGTGCGCCGGCCAAAGCGCCGAGCGCGATGAACCAACGCTTTCCCCTCCCTTTCCGGGAGGGGAGTTGTCACCTTTCATCGATCACAAAGACCAAGCAGGCGTCCGCTAGCTTTTTCGAAACCAAAAAGCCTCCAGCTTACGTCCGCCGATGCGCGAAGCCGGGGCCGCGGCCTCCGCCGCCCGCGCTGTCGGGGTCGGGCTCTTCGGTGAGGCCGGTGCCGCCGCCGCCTGCACCCGATCCCGATCCGGTCGCCGCGCCGCTGGTCAGCCCGGCGGGGCGGCCGCGATGCTCGGCATCGGGCTCCTCCTTGTCGCCCTGCGGCGTACCCTGCTCGCGTCGGCGTGCGGTATCGCCGGGGGGCAGCGCGTCGTGGCGATCGCCGTGCCGCGGCCCCGCCCCCGCGCCGTCCTGCCGCTCGCCGACGGGTTTGCCCGCGGCATAAGGCTCGACGAGCTGCTCGGTGTCGACCCGGGGCGCGGCCACCGCATTATGTTGGGGTTTGCCCTTATCGTCGGCCATGACGTCTCTCCGTGCTACAGCGTGTGTGCGATCAACGCACCGATCGGCGGGACGGACCCTTCGAACCATCCGTCGGCCGGCACGTTGGGCGCGAGACACCTGAAGGAGACGACGATGATCCGTACCGGCACCGCGCATTATGATGGCCTCGGCAAGACCGGCAAGGGCCGCGTCTCGACGCAGTCGGGCGTGCTCTCCGACGCGCGCTACGACTTCAACACGCGCTTCGAAAACGAAGCGGGCACCAACCCCGAAGAACTGATCGCCGCCGCGCACGCCTCCTGCTTCACGATGGCGCTGAGCTTCGCCCTGGCGGGCGCGGGCTACACCGACGGCACGCTCGACACCAAGGCTGCGGTGACGCTCGACAAGGATGGCGACGGGTTCAAGGTGACCAAATCGGCGCTGACGCTGACCGCCAGGATCGCCGGGATCACGCAGGCCGAATTCGACACGATCTCCTCCGGCGCCAAGGCGGGTTGCCCGATCTCCAAGCTGCTCAACGCCGAGATCACGCTCGAGGCGACGCTGGAGAGCTGACCGCGGTGATCGGACAGAGAAAGACCGCCGGGACGGCTCGCGCCCCGGCGGTCTCGCATGGTCAGCGGCCGGATGATCCAGCCCGGAAGACCCTGGTCGCAGGCTAGCCCGAAGGCCTAGCGCGACATCTCCCGAACGGACAAAACCGACCCCTTAGCTGAACCATGAGACATCGGTCACCTCCTTTCGCTCGTTGATAGGACCCCCCGAAACTGAATCATCGGGAAGGCGGATGCAAGCGCTTTCTGACGCTTTTTGGAAGGTGCTGCCGGTGATGCAAAGACGCCACTGTCTGGCACCCGCTAGGCGCGGCAATCCTCGATCACGCGCGCGACCTCGGGCCAGGCGGGGAGCACGAGCCGGGGCTGCCCCGCGACATCGACCAGAAACCGGCCGCGGCTGAACGCGATCTGGTCGAGACGCGGATCGCGTGCGCCGGCGGACGCGACGATCGCGGGCGGCTCGCCGCCACCATAGCTCGCGGGCAGGCTGAACAGGCCGAACGAGGTGGTGAACCCCATGCTGCCCGCCGCCGTCGCGACACCGCCGCCACCACGCGAGAAAATCACCGCGCGCGTCGAGAGATCGCAGCGCAGCGCGAACTGCGCACCCTGCCCGGCAAGCCCATATTGCGCGATCGAGCCCTGGCCCGCACCGCCGCGCCACGTCCATGTGCCGGGCGTCAACGCAACGTCGCGCCAATCCTGCTGCGGCGGCGCGGCAGGGAGTGCCGGCGCTGCTAGCGGCGGCGGCGGCGGTGCGGACGCCGGCTTGGGCGGCGCGACACAGGACGCGAGCGCGAAAGTGATAAGCGTAGAAGGCAGCAGGCGACGCATGGCGACGCTCATGGCCGAGCGCGTCCTTCGAAGCAAACGCCGTTCGCCAAGACGACCCGATCAGGCGGCGTATATTGCCGGGCGATAGCGCGGCTCGGGAATTGACATGCCATGTTCGCGCGCGACCTCGAGCCAGAGATCGATGGCGACCTGCGCTTCGGCCACCGCCTCCGCCGGGGTGTCGCCATGCGCCGAACACGGCTTGAGATCGGGCACATCCGCGATCCAGCACTCGTCTGCTGCCGACCAGAAGATGTTGATATGATATCGGGGCTCGGTCATGCGTCGATGCTCAATCCGGTTTCCTCGATCATATCGAGAAATTGCGCGACTTGGTAGGGCTTGGCTTTGCCGTCCTTGCGAGGCTGCAGGATCAGCGGCCGCGCGCTGCGTGGATGCGTGAACGCCATATGGCTTCCCTTCTGCCGCGCGGGCACGAAGCCGAAGGCCTGAACGAGCGCGAGGAAATCCCGGAACGACAACGAAGCGCGAGGATTGTCGAGAACAGCGGCATAAAGTTTCGCGATGCGGGTCATGATCGATCCTTTCGCTTCATATTCTGCCTAGCTTATCGTTGGCGTTGAACCGACGCCCTACCCGCCCCGCTTCTGCGTCCGCGCCGCCTTGGCAGCCTTCGCCTTGCCGTAACGCGTCTGACGCGTGCCCGGTTTGCCGAGCGTCGAATTGCCACGCACCGGCGCGAGGTGCTCGGCGACCGGGAGCCCGAGCTCTTCCTGCTCGAGCGTGCGGATCTCGTCGCGCA
>CAXTVK010000090.1:0-10858 GCA_964247655.1 uncultured Sphingomonadaceae bacterium
CACATGCTCGTACAGAGCCATGTGGTCGTCCTTCCATGTTGGCCGATCGTTGGCGGTCCGCGACCATCGCGGTGCCCCTCCGGCTGTCTTGCAAATGCTCCGGCGCGCGAGGCGCATCCGGAAGCGCGGGCCTATGGGGGAAGACGCGGGGAAAAGCAAGCGGGGGCGATTGATCCTCCCCGGCCTTTGCCGGGGAGGGGGACCGCCGGCGTAGCCGGTGGTGGAGGGGCGTCCGACGTTCGAGGCTTGGCGCTCGGCAGAGACGTGGTCTGCCCCTCCACCACCCTGCGGGTGGTCCCCCTCCCCAGCAAAAGCTGGGGAGGATGTTTTTACTGCACCCGCTGCGCCACCAATTGCCGCTCGAGATCGCATCCTGCCGGTTTCGGCACTGCCGGATCGCGTTGCAGCGCCAGCAATTCGGCGCGCGCTGCCGCCGCATCCGCCTGATACGCCGCGGTCGTCCGCACCACCTCCATCGTCGCGCCCGCCGACAGCTTGCCGCCCTCGACCGCGCTCTCGTTGTGCGCGCCGCAGATGAAGCGGCTGTCGCCGTAGGCGCGGCCGCGTGCGAGGATCTGGGTGGCGCGGTCGGGCAGCGCGTCGGCGAGGATCAGCGCCCAGGTCCAGCCCAGCGTGGTGTGGCCGGAAGGGTAGTCGAAGCTGTCGATCAGCCCGGCCTTGGGTTCGCAGATCTCGCCCTTGTCGATCTGGAACGGGCGGAGGCGCTTGTAGAAATGCTTGGCGACGCCGGTCTGGCCCTCGGTGTCGAACAGCGCGCGATCGACCAGCGCCTTGGTGCGCGGCGCGTCCTGCGGGGTCATCGCGACGCCGACCGCGCAGCTGAAGTCGTGCATCAACGCGGGCTGGCTATAGTCGGCGTCTGCGGTAGCGAGCTGGTAGCGCGGGGTGCCGATCATCGCGCGCGTCTGCTTGAAGATCGTGCGGTCCGCCTTGTAGCGCGCGTCGCCCTTGACCGGGGCGGGGGGCAGCACCTGCAGGATGTCGAACGCGCCGGGCGCGAGATAGCCCTGCGGCTTCTGCGCGCCCAGACTGGTGGAGAGGAGCGTCGCGCCGAGCGCGAGGACGGTGAGCGGGCGTGCGATCATGGCATCGAGCGGTGCCACGGCTTGCGCTCGCGCGTCCAGCTTTCTATCGCGGCGGCCTCATAAGGAGAGGATCATGCGCGCGTTCATCTTTCCAGGGCAGGGCAGCCAGGCCGTCGGCATGGGCCAGGCGCTCGCCGCCGCCAGCGTCGCCGCGCGCGAGCTGTTCCAGGAGGTCGACGAGGCGCTGGGGCAGAATCTGTTCCGGCTGATGGTCGAGGGCCCGCCCGAGGACCTCCAGCTTACCGAGAACGCCCAGCCCGCGATCATGGCGAACGCGCTGGCGACGTTGCGCGTGCTCGAGCGCGAGGGCGGTATCCGGCTCGCCGACAAGGCGGAGTATGTCGCGGGCCACAGTCTCGGCGAATATAGCGCGCTGTGCGCGGCCGAAGCGCTCGGGCTGTCGGCGACGGCACGGCTGTTGAAGCTGCGCGGGCAGGCGATGCAGGCGGCGGTGCCGGTGGGCGAGGGTGCGATGGCCGCTTTGCTCGGGCTCGATTTCGCCGCGGCGCAGGCGATCGCCGCCGACGCCGCCGAGAACGAGGTATGCGAAGCCGCCAACGACAATGCGCCGGGCCAGGTCGTGATCTCGGGCACCAAGGCCGCGGTCGAGCGCGCGGTCGAGCTCGCCAAGGTGCGCGGCGGCAAGCGCGCGATGATCCTGCCGGTGTCGGCGCCGTTCCACTGCTCGCTGATGGAGCCGGCCGCGCGCGTGATGCAGCAGGCGCTCGCCAAGGCCGATTTCCGCAGCCCGCTGGTGCCGCTCTACGCCAACGTCACCGCCGAGCCGGTGGCCGATCCGTCGGCAATCCGGACCTTGCTGGTCGATCAGGTGACGGGCACGGTGCGCTGGCGCGAGAGCGTGCTCGCGATGGCGGCGGCGGGGGTGACCGAGTTCGTCGAGTTCGGCGGCAAGGTGCTGACCCCGATGGTCAAGCGCATCGCGCCCGACGCGACCGCGACGAGCGTGGTGATGATGAGCGACATCGAGGCGTTCGCGAAGACGCTTTAGGTTTTTGAAACCCTCTCCCGCTTCGCGGGAGAGGGGGGGGCCCGCCGCATAAGCGGTGGGAGGGTGAGGGCACGACGTATCCATGGGCGCTGCGCCCGGATGATACGTCGTTCCCTCACCCCGGCCCTCTCCCGCGAGCGGGAGAGGGGGATTAGGAGAAGACGATGTTCGACCTGACAGGCATGACCGCGCTGGTGACGGGCGCTTCCGGCGGGCTCGGCTCGGCGACCGCCAAGGCGCTTGCCGCACAGGGCGCCAGGGTGGCGCTCAGCGGCACGCGTGAGGCGGTGCTGGCCGAGGTGGCGGCCGGGCTCGCCAATGACCCGGTGACGCTCACCTGCAATCTCTCGGACGCCGCCGAGGTCGACGGACTCGTCCCCCGCGCGGTCGAGGCGTTGGGCGGCAGGCTCGATATCCTCGTCAACAACGCCGGCATCACGCGCGACAACCTCGTCATGCGGATGAAGGACGAGGAGTGGTCGCAAGTTCTGTCGGTCAATTTGGAAGCCGCCTTCCGCCTGATCCGCGCCGCCGCGCGGCCGATGATGAAGCAGCGCTTCGGGCGGATCGTCTCGATCACCTCGGTCGTCGGCGTCACCGGCAATCCGGGGCAGGCGAACTACGCCGCCTCCAAGGCCGGGCTGATCGGCATGTCGAAGAGCCTCGCGCAGGAACTCGCCAGCCGCAGCATCACGGTCAATTGCGTCGCGCCCGGCTTCATCCGTTCGGCGATGACCGATGCGCTCACCGACGCGCAGAAGGCGGCGATCCTCACGAAGATACCCGCCGGCGATCTCGGTGCGGGCGAGGACATCGGCGCCGCAGTCGCCTATCTCGCCAGCCGCGAGGCGGGCTACGTCACCGGGCAGACGCTGCACGTCAACGGCGGCATGGCGATGATCTGAGGCGAACAAAGCGTGTCGCCGGGCGTGCAGGGAGGCTTGCCAGCCTCCGCGGCCCCGTCTAGGCAGGCGCGCAACAAAACCCCTAGTGAAACGGGAAGGCAGCACATGAGCGAGACCGCCGAGCGCGTAAAGAAGATCGTCGTCGAGCATCTCGGCGTCGAAGCGGACAAGGTCACCGAGGACGCGAGCTTCATCGACGATCTCGGCGCCGACAGCCTCGACATCGTCGAGCTGGTCATGGCGTTCGAGGAAGAATTCGGTGTCGAGATTCCCGACGACGCCGCCGAGAAGATCACGACCGTCAAGGACGCGATCACCTATATCGACGCGCACAAGGGCTGAGCTACGGGGGCTGAGCCACGAGGCTGGGTCACCGGGCTGAGGCCGCCGTCAGGCGCCGATCAAGCGGCTCCCGCCCGGACAACCGGTGCCGGGGGCCGTTTTGGTGTTTGCGCCCCGGCTCCGGGTTTGCCGCGATTTCGATCACCGGATGATTCCATCTGGCCGGAAATCGCTCTAGATACGATCGTACCGCGCCATCCGCGCGACGACCGAAGGAAGAGGATCACCGAATGCGCCGCGTAGTCGTCACCGGTCTGGGTCTCGTCACGCCGCTCGGCGGCGATGTCGAGACGACGTGGGCCAACCTCCTCGCCGGCAAGTCCGGCGCGGGCCAGATCACGCATTTCGATGCCTCCAACCAGAAATGCCACATCGCCTGCGAGGTAAAGGGGCCGGATCACGAATATGGCTTCGATCCCGCCAAGCGCGTCGATCACAAGGTCCAGCGCCAGGTCGATCCGTTCATCGTGTTCGGCATCGATGCCGCGGGCCAGGCGCTCGAGGATGCCGGGCTGACCGAGATGACGGTCGAAGAATCGTGGCGCGCGGGCGTCTCGATCGGATCGGGAATAGGCGGTCTGCCGGGGATCGAGGCCGAATCGCTGGTGTTGGCGGAAAAGGGCCCCGGCCGCGTCTCGCCGCACTTCGTGCACGGCCGGCTGATCAACCTGATCTCGGGCCAGGTCTCGATCAAATACGGCCTGCGCGGCCCCAATCATGCGGTCGTCACCGCCTGCTCGACCGGCGCACATGCGATCGGCGATGCGGCGCGGATGATCGCGATGGACGATGCCGACGTGATGCTCGCGGGCGGCGCCGAGGCGACGATCTGCCCGCTCGGCATCGCCGGCTTCGCGCAGGCGCGCGCGCTGTCGACCGGGTTCAACGATGCGCCGGAGAAGGCGTCGCGTCCCTACGATCAGGCGCGTGACGGTTTCGTGATGGGCGAGGGCGCGGGCGTCGTCTGCCTCGAGGAATATGAGCACGCCAAGGCGCGCGGCGCGAAAATCTATGCCGAGGTGATCGGCTACGGCCTGTCGGGCGACGCTTATCACGTCACCGCGCCGCATCCCGATGGCGACGGCGCCTATCGCTCGATGCAGATGGCGATGAAGAAGTCCGGCCTCGAACTAAGCGACATCGACTATATCAACGCGCACGGCACCTCGACGCCGCTGGGCGACGAGCTCGAGCTGGGCGCGGTGCGACGGCTGTTCGGCGACGCGCTGAACACGCTGTCGATGTCGTCGACCAAGTCGGCGATCGGGCATCTGCTCGGCGGCGCGGGCGCGGTCGAATCGATCTTCTGCATCCTCGCGATCCGCGACCAGATCGTGCCGCCGACGCTCAACCTCGACAATCCGAGCGAGAGCTGCCTCGGCGTCGACCTCGTGCCGCACGTCGCCAAGAAGCGGAAGGTGACCGCGGTGCTCAACAATTCTTTCGGGTTCGGCGGCACCAACGCCAGCCTCGTGCTGCGCGCGATCTGATAGTCTTCTGTTCCCCGGCGCACGCCGGGGTCCAGTCGTAAGCGTTGGGCCTGGGCCCCGGCTTTCGCCGGAGAACGAAGGAGATCGGGACACCTCATGCGTCGCCTGCTGATCCTGCTCCTCGCGCTCGCCGCGCTGGCGATCGGCGTGCCGATGTTCATGTGGCGCGGGCCCGGGCCGCTCGCCGAAAAGACCGTCGTGCGAATCCCCGAGGGGGCGACGATCGGATCGGCGTCGCGCATCCTCGCGCAGGCGGGCGCGATCCGCAGCGCGACCTGGTTCCGCGGGCTCGCCGGGCGGCTGGGTTCGCACGATCCGATCCGCGCGGGCGAGTTCGCGATCGCGCCGCACGCCAGCGCCGCGACGATCCTCGCGACGCTGCAGCATGGCAAGCCCGTTCTCCGCCTGCTGACGGTGCCCGAGGGCACGCCGTCGATCCTCGTCCACGACAGGCTGATGGCGACGGCCGCGCTGACCGGCGCTGCGCCGATCCCGCCCGAGGGATCGCTGCTCCCCGACAGCTACGCCTATGGCGACGGCGAGCCCCGGCTCGCGGTCGTCCAGCGGATGCAGAAGGCGATGGACAAGGCGCTCGCCGCCGAATGGGCGGGGCGCGGCACCGATCTCGCGGTCGCGACGCCGGCGCAGGCGCTGATCCTCGCCTCGATCGTCGAGAAGGAGACCGGCGTCGCCGCCGAGCGCACGATGGTCGCGGCGGTGTACGGCAACCGGCTCAAGCTCGGCATGATGCTGCAGGCCGATCCGACGGTGATCTATCCGATCACCAAGGGTCGTCCACTCGGCCGGCGCATCCTCGAGTCCGAGCTGCATGCGAAGAACGGCTACAACACCTATGCCGAGGTGGGGCTTCCCGTCGGGCCGATCTGCAACCCTGGCCGCGCCTCGATCGACGCGGTGCTGCATCCGGCGGTCACCAAGGCGCTCTACTTCGTCGCCAACGGCAAGGGCGGCCACGTCTTCGCCGACACGCTCGCCGAGCATAATGCCAATGTGCAGAAATGGTTCGCGATCCGGCGTGCAAGGGGTGAGATGTAGCTCCTCGTTCCCCGGCGAAAGCCGGGGCCCAGAGTTGCAATCGGTGCCGCCTGAAGCCCTGGGCCCCGGCTTTCGCCGGGGAACTGCTATCGATAGTTGAAGCTCACGCTGATCCGCTCGCTCTTCGCGCGCCCTGCCGGCACCTCGTGGCGCAGCCAGCTTTCCCACAGGAAGACGCTGCCGACCTTCGGTTCGGCGTAGACGAAGCTGCGCGCATCCTCGGGCGCGTCGTTTCGGCGAAGCGGGGCGGCCATCATCATCGGCAGCCGCGGATCCTCGAGCTTGAGCCCCGCCGCGTCCTCGGGTACGCGGATGTAGACCGTGCCCGAGACCGCGCTGTGCGGGTGGATGTGGCCCGAATGGCCTCCCGCATTGCCCTTGAGGACATTGACCCAGAGGCTGTCGAGCTTGAGCCTGCGGCCGCCGAGATCGAGCCACGCCTCCTCGGCGAAGCGGCGGACATGCTTGTCGAGCAGGCGGCGCAGATCGTCGAACGCGGGGTTGCGCACCGGCAGGTCGTTGAGCGAGGCGTAGGAGGTGTAGCCGGGATAGGCGTGGTCCTTGCACCAGCCGCGCCCGGCACGGTCGTTCGCCGCCAGATCGAGCGCGGCGGCGTCGAGCTCGGCGATCAGCGCGGCGTCGCCCAGCGCACCCTCGTAGAAGCGCGTCGCGAACAGCGTGCGGGTGCTCAAAGTTGCAGCCCGCGCGTCTCGGGCAGGCCTGCCATCAGATTGAGGTTCTGCACCGCCGCCCCGCTCGCGCCCTTGCCGAGATTGTCGAGCGTCGCGGCGAGGCGGATGTGGCCCGTCGACGGGTTGGCGAAGACGAACAGAGCGAGCCTGTCGGTGCCTGCGACATGCTCGATCGTGAGCCCGGCCAGCGCGGCGCTGTCGGCGAGCGACGCGACGCTGACCAGCGCGGAGCCCGCATAGGCATCTGCAAGCGCCTGGTGGATATACGCGATCGTCGTGCCGCCCGCGCATTGCGCCAAGTGCACCGGCACCTCGACGAGCATCCCGCGATAGGCGTTGGCGACCGCGGGCGCGAAGATCGGCGGAAAGGTCAGCCCGGCATGGCGCTGCATTTCGGGGACGTGCTTGTGCGCGAGGCCGAGGCCGTAGCTGCGGAACGCGCTCGGCGCGGCGCCCGCCTCATAATCGGCGATCATCGCCTTGCCGCCGCCCGAATAGCCCGACGCGGCGTTGACCGAGAGCGGCGTGTCCGCGGGCAGCAAGCCGGCGCTCACGAGCGGGCGGACGAGCGCGAGGAAACCGGTCGGGTAGCAGCCGGGATTGGTGACGAAGCGGGCGGCGGCGATAGCCTCGCGGCGCTCCGGCTCGATCTCGGCGAAGCCGTAGGTCCACGCGGGATCGGTACGATGCGCGGTCGAGGCGTCGATGAAGCGGACGGGCAGGCCCTCCGCAAGTGCCACCGCTTCGCGAGCGGCGTCGTCGGGAAGGCACAGGATCGCGATGTCGGCCGCCGCCAGAGCGTCGCGACGCGCGGACGGGTCTTTGCGGCGATCGTCGGCGAGCAGGGCGAGCGTCACGTCGTCGCGGCCCGAGAGCCGCTCGACGATCTCGATCCCCGTGGTGCCGGCGCCGCCGTCGACGAAGACGCGCACGGTCATTTCACTCTCCTGATCGCGGTGATGCCGCGACCTTCGGCCTGGCGCGCCAGCACGTCGGCGAGCGGCTCCGTGACGACGCGCATCCAGTGCGCGTTGGCGTGGAGCAGATCGGTCGCGCTCGCCATGATGCCGACATGGCCGGGCAGGAAGATCAGGTCGCCACGCTGCAGCGGATCGCCCTCGGCGACGGCCTCGCCCAGTGCTGCCTGCTGATCGCTGTCGCGTAGCGCCGCGATCCCCGCGAGGCCGAGCGCGAGCTGGACCAGCCCCGAGCAATCGATACCGTCGCCCGAGCGTCCGCCCCAGCGATAGGGGATCCCGGTCAGCCGTTCGGCGACCTCGACGAAGTCGGCCGCGATCGCGTCGATCGGCTCGACGTGGCGTCGGTGGACGAAGCCGCCGCCTTCGACCGCGAGGAAAGCCCCGTCCTCACCGGTCACGGCGATCCGCGCGCCCATCGGCAGTCGCTCGATCACCGGGCTCTTGATGTCGGGTGCGGCGAAGAGCAGCGCGGCGGGCGTGGCGACAACATGGCTCGCGCCGCAGGTCTCGCCAAGCACGTCGAGCGGGACATAGCCGACATAGCCGTCATGTTCGGTGAAGCCCCACGCCCAGTCGCCGCTGGCATCGACAACGGCGAAACATTCGCCGCGCAGCAATTCGGAGACCGCAACGGCATCGTAGGACGGTGCGACGCGAACCGGCGCCGAAATGGCGAGACAGCCATGCTCCAGCGGCCGCGCATAATGCGGCGCGAACACCCGATCCGCGAGTGCGACGTCGGCGACGTCGCCGCGGATCGCATGAATGCGCCGGTCTAGCCGGATCGACGGCCCGGCGAGGCTGAACCGATCAGGCGAGCGCTGGCTGTCCGACCGTCTGCGGTCGGCGACGTTCCTTGCCGGCGATGAGGCCCTTGAAGCCTTCAAGAAAATCCGCTCCCCGGCTGGTGCGCGTGACGAAGATGTTGCGGCGATCGCGTTCGTCGCGTTCGCGGCGCAGATAGCCGAGCCTGCCCAGCGTATTCAAGGCGCGAGTGACCACGGGTTTCGAGACGCCGAGGATCGCCGCGAGCCCGCGCACCGTGTGCGGGCCGCTGGTGCGGTAGACGAGCAGGAGCAGCGCCATCTGGCGGTTGGTGAGATCGGCTTGGCCCGAACGCACATAAGCGACGAGCGCGTCCATCCATGTGCTGAGCGTATCGTTCTTCACGCCGGGGGTTTCCTGTGACCAGGGCGACGGCTGTCGCTGGACCTGCAGGAAAAACACGCGAGACGGCCGATCGTTTCCTATCCGTTAGAAATAGCGACAGGAGCGTGACGTCAATCCGTCGCGTAGCGCGTGCGCAGCATCGCCCATGCGGCGCGCAAACCCAGCGCCTCGCCGCCCTTTGGACGGCCCGGTTTCGCCGACGGCATCCACGCGAAGGTATCGAGATGCGCCCAGGGCTGATCGGCGGGCACGAACGTCTCGAGGAACAGCGCGGCGGTGATCGTGCCCGCGAACCCGCCTTCCGGCGCGTTGTTGAGATCGGCGATGTCGGACTTGAGCATGTCGCGGTAGCCGGGCCACAAGGGCAGCCGCCACAGCGGATCGCCCACCGTCTCGCCCGCCGCCAGCATGTCGTTCGCCAGCCTGTCGTCGTTGGCGAGCAGCGCGGGCAGATCGGGGCCGAGCGCGACGCGCGCCGCACCGGTGAGCGTCGCAAAATCGAGGATCAGCTCGGGCTTGACGCCGCCGTCGCCCTCCGCGGCCCTGGTCAGCGCATCGCCCAGGATCAGCCGGCCCTCGGCATCGGTGTTGGCGATCTCGACGGTGAGCCCTTTTCGCGAGGGCAGCACGTCGCCCGGCCGCATCGCATCGCCCGCGATCGCGTTCTCGACCGCAGGGACGAGCAGGTGCAGCCGCACCGGCAACCGCGCGCGCATGATCAGGTCGGCGAGCGCCAGCGCGTGCGCCGCGCCGCCCATGTCCTTCTTCATCATCCGCATGCCGGATGGCGGCTTGATGTCGAGCCCGCCCGAATCGAAGCAGACGCCCTTGCCGACGATCGCGATCCGGGGATGCGAGGGATCGCCCCAGTCGAGCTCGATCAGCCGCGGCGCGCGGGCGGGGACGGCGGCGCGGCCGACCGCGGCGATCATCGGATAGTCGCTCTCGAGCGAGGCGCCGCGCGTCGTCCGCGTGCTGGCGCCGTGCGCGTTGCCCAGATCCTCGATCGCGCCCTGCAGCTCGGCGGGGCCCATGTCGTTGGCGGGCGTGTCGACGAGGTCGCGCACCATCGCGACCGCCGAGGCAAGCGCTATGGTCTCGTCGATCCGCGCGGGATCGCCGGTGAGCAGCACGCGCTGCGGCAGCGGCTCGCTTTGCTTGTAGCGATCGAAGCGATGCTGCGCGAGCAACCAGCCGAGCGCGGCGGGGCCGGGGACGGGATCGGACAGGCGGTAATGGCCCTCGGGCAGCCTGGCGGCCGCGGGCGCCAGATCCCACGGGCCGGGCGTCTCGGGCACGCCGAGCGCGGCGGACCATTCGTCGGCCTTGTTGCCGGGGATCAGCGCGAACTCGCCGGGCTTGGCCTTGAAGCGCGCGGCGGCGGCGGAGGCGCGAACGCGTTCGGGTTGCGCCGCCAGCCACTCGTCGAAACCATCGGCGCGGACGAGGTGGACGACATGACCCGGCTGGCCGCGATCGGGAACGAGAAGCGAGGAGAAATCGGTCATATGTCGTTGGTAACGCGCGAAAGGCGCCGCGTCATCCATGGGGCACAATACATGCTGCGCGCTTTTCTATGTTCCCCGGCGCAGGCCGGGGTCCAGGCCCGTATTATGTGGCGGGCGCGGCGCTCGGTAAGAGAGGTGGGGCCTGGGCCCCGGCTTTCGCCGGGGAACGGTCTCCCCCCCGTTCTCCCGCGAAGGCGGGAGCCCAGAGATTCACGCGCTGTGCCTGCAATCCTGGACGCCCGCCTGCGCGGGGTAACGGTCTCGCTTCCTTACGCGGATCCCTAAACCGGCACCCCGAACAGGTCGTGCTCGTCGGCGTCCTCGATCAGCACCGGCACGATGTCGCCCTGCGCGAAGTGGCCGGCGTCGCGGAGGTGGACTTCGCCGTCGATCTCGGGCGCGTCGGCCTTCGAGCGGCCAGTGGCGCCGTCTTCGCCGACCGCGTCGATCAGCACGTCCAACGTCCGCCCGATCTTGGCCTGCAGTTTGGCGGCCGAGATCGCCGCGGTCTTCTCCATGATGCGCGCGTAGCGCTCTTCCTTGACCGCCTCGGGCACCTGATCGGGCAGCGCGTTGGCGGCGGCGCCCTCGACGGGCTCG
>CAXTVK010000091.1:0-10711 GCA_964247655.1 uncultured Sphingomonadaceae bacterium
TATGCGTGGCTCAAGGATGCCGGTTATCCCGAGGTTTCGGACGAGGCGGTGCTTTCCTACCTGCGCAAAGAGAACGCCTATTTCGAGGCGGCGATGGCGCCGGTGCGGCCGCTGGTCGATACGCTGTTCGCCGAAATGAAGGGGCGGATGAAGGAGGACGATGCCTCCGTTCCGCGCAAGGACGGCGACTGGCTCTACTGGTGGGCGTTCGAGACCGGCGCGCAATATCGGTGCTGGTGGCGGCGGCGCGCCGACGGATCGGGCGGCGACGAGGTGCTGCTCGACGAGGCCAAGGAGGCCGAGGGCCACGACTATTTCAGGCTCGGCGCGCTGGGCGTCAGCCCTGACGGTCGCCTGCTCGCCTGGACGGCGGACGCGAGCGGTGCCGAGCGCTTCACGCTGCGCATCCGCGATCTCGAAACCGGCGTAGACATCGAGACGGTGAGCGCAATCGTCAACGGCGCGGTGGTGTGGGGCGCGGGATCGGACGTCGTCGCCTATACCGAGGTCAACGACAATTGGCGGACCTTCCGCGCGAAATCGCACCGGCTCGGCAGCGATGCGGCGGGCGATCCGACGCTGTACGAGGAGACCGCCGACATCGGCTTCAACGTCCACCTCGGCCAGACGCACGACCGCCGCTGGATCATCGTCGGCACCAACGATCACGAGACGAGCGAGCTGCGGCTGCTGCCCGCCGACGATCTGACTGCCGAACCGCTGCTGATCTCGCCGCGCCGGGCGAAGCGCCAATACAGCATCGATAGCGCGCACGGAAAATTGTGGGTGCTGACCAACGACGACCACGTCAATTTCCGCCTCGCCTTGGCCGATCCCACGAGCCCGGCCGACTGGACGACGGTGATCGCGGGATCGGACGGCGTCTATCTGCGCGGCGTCACCAGCTTCGCGCGGCACCTCGTGATCGAGGAGCGCGTCGACGGGCTCGATCAGATCCGGTTGCGATCCTACGACGGCGACGAGCACCGCGTGCCCTTCCCCGAGGCGAGCTATACCGCGGGCCTCGGCACCAATCCCGAGTTCGACACGCCCGACTACCGGATCGGCTATGCCTCGATGGTCACGCCCGATACGGTCTACGATTACGACGCCGATGCGAGGACGCTGTCGGTTCGCAAGGTGCGCGAGGTGCCGTCGGGGTACGACGCGTCGCTCTACGCGACCGAGCGGCTGATGATCCCTGCGCGCGACGGCAAGAGCGTCCCGGTCTCGGTGGTCTATCGCAAGGGGTTCGAGAAGAACGGCCGAGGCCCGCTCTATCTCTACGCCTATGGCGCCTACGGTTTCGCCTATCCGCCAGGCTTCTCCGCCGATCGCCTCAGCCTGCTCGATCGCGGCTGGGCGTGTGCGATCGCGCACATCCGCGGCGGCGACGATCTGGGATATGGCTGGTATCTCGACGGCAAGGCGGAGGCGCGCTGGAACACGTTCCACGACTTCTCGGATGCCGCCAAGGGGCTGATCGACGCAGGTTTCGCCGCGCCCGGCCGGATCGCCATTCAAGGCGGCTCGGCGGGTGGCGAGCTGATGGGCGTGGTCGCCAACACCGATCCTGGTCTGTGGGGCGCGGTGGTCGCCGACGTGCCGTTCGTCGACGTGCTCAACACGATGCAGGACGAGAGCCTGCCGCTCACCCCCGGCGAATGGCCCGAATGGGGCAATCCGATCACCGATCCGGCCGCCTTCGACCTGATCGCGAGCTATTCGCCCTACGACAACGTGACGACCCAAGACTATCCGCCGATGCTGATCACCGGCGGCCTCAACGATCCGCGCGTCACCTATTGGGAGCCCGCCAAATGGGCGGCGCGCCTGCGTGCGGAAAAGACCGACGCCAATCCGCTGCTGCTCAAGATCAACATGGGCGCGGGCCACGGCGGCAAGTCGGGCCGCTACGAGGCGATCACCGAGAAGGCGGAAGCCTATGCCTTCATGATCGAGGCTTTGGGCACCTGACCATCCTCCCCAGCTTTTGCTGGGGAGGGGGACCGCCGGCGAAGCCGGTGGTGGAGGGGTGTCCAGCCTCTCTGGTGAGCGCTGATCAGAGAGGTGGTCCACCCCTCCACCACCCTGCGGGTGGTCCCCCTCCCCTTGCAGGGGGGGATGAAGGTCGCGCGCATCAAATCTCTTGCGTTACGCAGGCTAAGCCGCTTCATTGCACCCGCGCGGCCAGGGGCCGGGGGGCCGATCCGCGCGGGTAACGACAGACAGGATCCCCCCATGCGCCATCGCCTCCGCCTGCCCCTCCTCGCGCTCGCCGTCATGCTGAGCGCCCCCGCCCTCGCCGCGCCGGCCAAAGGCGACGACGCCAAGAGCGGCGACAAGTCCGACATCGCCAAGGCGCACCAGCAGGACAAGGACGATGCCGCGCAGGCCGGCTGGATCAAGGCGCCGGTCGACGAGCAGGCGGTCGCGACGCACCATGTCGCGCAGACGCAGTCGGGCGCGATCAAATATACCGCCACCGCGGGCACGCTCACCATCCGCGACGACGACGCCAAGCCGATCGCCTCGGTCTTCTACGTCGCCTACACCGCCGACGGCGTGAAGGACTATGCCCACCGCCCGGTCACCTTCTTCTACAATGGCGGCCCCGGCTCCTCGACCTTGTGGCTCCACATGGGCAGCTTCGCGCCCGACCGCGTGCAGACCGCCAACCCCGAATATATCCGCCCCGCCCCCTATGCGTTCGGCGCCAACCGCGACACTTTGCTCGACAAGACCGACATGGTCTTCGTCGATGCGATCGGTACGGGCTATTCGCGCGCCTTGGGCGACAAGAAGGACAAGGATTTCTGGGGCACCGACCAGGATGCCGACGGGTTCGCGCGCGCGATCATGCGCTACGTCACGCGCAACGCACGCTGGCAGTCGCCCAAATTCATCTTCGGCGAAAGCTACGGCACGACGCGATCGGGCGTGCTCTCCTACATGCTGCAGGATCGCGGCATGGCCTTGAACGGCGTGATCATCCTGTCGTCGATCCTCAACTACGGCATCCGCCAGCCCGGCTTCGACCAGACCTACATCAACTATCTGCCGAGCTTCGCCGCGACCGCCTGGTATCACCACAAGGTGCCCAACCCGCCCGCCGACGTCGCCACCTTCGTCCAGCAGGCGCGCGAGTTCGCGGCGGGGCCCTATGCGGCCGCGCTCGCGCAGGGCTCCGCGCTCGATCCCGCGACGCGCAACCAGATCGCACAGCAGCTCGCCGCGTTCACCGGACTGTCCGTGAGCTACATCCTCGACGCCAACCTGCGGATCGATCTCGCGCGCTTCGAGAAGGAATTGCTGCGCGACCAGCGGCTCACGGTGGGCCGCTACGACAGCCGCTATACCGGCGTCGATGCCGATGCGGCGGGCGAGCGCCCCGAATACGACGCGTCCGACACCGCGATCGGCGGCGCGTTCATCGCCAGCTTCCAGGATTATGTGCAGCGCGAGCTCCACTACAAGACCGACATGCCCTACCGCGTCTCCGCCTACGGCCTCGAAGGCTTCGACTGGGATTTCAAACACAAGGCGCCCGGCAACAACGGCGGACGCGGCGGGCAGACCTCGCCCGACGTCGCGATCGACATCTCGGCGGCGATGCGCACCAACCCCTATCTGCATCTGCTGTCGCTCAACGGCTATTACGACATGGCGACGCCGTTCTTCGGCACCGAATACGATCTCAAGCATATGGGGCTCGACCCGGCGCAGGCGCGGAATGTCGAATTCCGCTATTACCCCTCGGGCCACATGGCCTATCTCAACCCCGACGCGCTCCACATGCTCCACCGCGATCTCGCGGCGTTCTACGACGAGACGGTGGGCGCCGCGGTCGCGGGACGAGTACATGGCAAGCCGGCGTTGAGCGGCGGCGCGGGCGGCGGCGGCCCGAGCTGAGGGCTAGCAATCCAATCCAAAACCGTTCGTCCTGAGTAGGGACTGAGCGCAGTCGAAGGCCCGTATCGAAGGATCTGCGCCAAGCCAGCATCCTTCGATACGCCATTTCGACAAGCTCAATGGCTACTCAGGACGAACGGATTATAGAAGATCTCTCACCGCGCCGCGTTCAGCACCGCACACACGCCGCGCTGAGCGGCGGCGCGGGAGGCGGCGGACCGAGCTGATCTTCATCCTCCCCGGCTTTTGCCGGGGAGGGGGACCGCCGGCGAAGCCGGTGGTGGAGGGGAGGCTCTTTCGGGCGCATCGTGCGTGGCGATGCCCCTCCACCATTCGCTGCGAACGGTCCCCCTCCCGAGAAATCTCGGGGAGGATATGTGTCTCACCGCGCCGCGCTGAGTACCGCGCAGACGCCGCGGTGCGCGGGGTCGTAGGTCAAATCCGCCTGCAGGCTCTGCGCCATCGCGCGGATCACCTTGGTGCCGAGGCCGGTGCCCTTGGGGCTGGCGCCCGCCTCGATCCCGCAGCCGTCGTCCTCGACGCGCAGCACGAAGCGGTCGTCGCCGTCGCGGACCAGCGCGATGCGGACTTCGCCCGCCGCGGTCGGCGCATAGGCGTATTTGCACGCGTTGGAGACGAGCTCGTTGACGATCACGCCGAGCGAGACCGCGCGATCGGTATTCATCTGGATCGGCTCGCTCGCCAGCGTCAGCCGGCGCGGCGCGGTCGGGGTCGACCAGGTCTCTTCCAGCTCGTCGATCAGCGCCGCGAGATAATCGTCCATCGCCACCGCGTCGACGCCGTCGCCGGTGTAGAGCCGGCGGTGGACCTGGGCGACCGCCTGGATCCGGCGCTGCGTATCCTTCAGCGCCGCCTTGGCGACCGGATCGGGCAGCGCCGCCGACTGCATGTGGACGAACGCCGAGACCAGCTGCAGCGAGTTGGCGACGCGGTGATTGACCTCCTTGAGCAAGGTCTCGAGGCGTGCGTTGGAGCGGCGCAGATCCTCGTCGAGCGCGACCTTCTCCTCCGCCAGCCGCCGCGTCGCGAGCGCCTGCGTGAACGCATTGTCGAGCAGCGAGAAGAAATCCTCGCCGATCGACTTGACGACGTAATCGACCGCGCCCGCCTTGAGTGCCGCGACCGCGATCCGGCTCTCCTCCGATCCGGTGACGTAGACGACCGGCGGCGCGTTCGGCAGTGCGCGCAGTTCGGCGAGCGTCTCGAGCCCGTCCTGCCCCGGCATGAAGTGATCGACCGCGATCAGATCGAAGGTGGCGGCCCGGGCCTTCGCGACGCCCTCGGCGCCGGAGAAGGCGGTCTCGACGGTATAGCCCAGCCGCTGCAGCGCGCGCGTCGCCAGCCGGCAGAGGCCGTCGTCGTCGTCGATGTACAATACGCGCGCGGAAGGCATCAGGCGTCGGGCTCGATCACCGGCACCTGGATCACCGAGAGGAACAGCCCGAGCTGGCGGATCGCGGTCGCGAAATTCTCGTAATCGACGGGCTTGGTGATGTAGACGTTGGCGCCGAGATCGTAGCAGCGCTGGATCTCGATCTTGTCGTCCGTCGTGGTCAGCACGATCACCGGCGTGCGGCGCAGCGCGCTGCCTTCCGCCTTGATCCGGATCAGGATGTCGGTGCCGCTCATGTCGGGCAGGTTGAGATCGAGCAGGATCAGCGCGGGGCCGTTGAGCGCGGGGCCTTCGGGCGCGTTGTAGAGATATTCGAGCGCCGAATTGCCGTCGGTGAAGTGACGGATATCGTTCGAGATGCCGGCGCGGCGGATATTCTTCTCGATCAGGCGGGCATGGCCCTCGTCGTCCTCGATCATCACGATGCTGACGGGCTGGTGCGTATTCAAGAGCTTATCCTTGGCTTGCGGCAGGTGCGGCGGGCAGCGCGAGGGTGAAGGTGGCGCCCTCGCCCAGCGCCGACCGGCAGTCGATCAGACCGCCGAGCCTATAGGCGCTCGCGCGGACGTGTGCGAGGCCGATTCCCTCGCCGGGCTGGTCCTGCTGCCCCGAGCGGCGGAAGAGATCGAAGATGCGGTCGTGATCGCGCGGATCGATGCCGCGGCCATTGTCCGCGATGTCGATCGCGACGCGGTCGCGGTTGGTACGCGCCGAGACGACGATCCGCCCGGGGCGCCCCGGCTGGAGATATTTGACCGCATTCTCGATCAGGTTGGACAGCATCTGCTCGACCGCGAGGCGATCGGCGACGAGCGCGGGCATCGGCCGCTCGATCTCGACCGTCGCGCCGAGTTCGTCGAGCCGGTGCTGGAGCGAGGCGACAATCGTTTCGGCGAGCGCGGGAAGATCGATCGGCTCGGGGTTGATCGTGCGACGCCCCTCGCGCGACAGCCGCAGGATCGCGTTGATCAGCCGGTCCATCTTCTGCGTCGAGGTGCGGATGAAGCCGATCGATTCGGGCAGGTCCTCGCGCGCGGCCACGGCGGCATCGGGATCCATCAGATGCGGCGCCTCCGCCTCGACCCGGTCGACCAGCGCGACGAGCGGCTTGGCCGCCGCCTCGAGCTCGCCGGTGAAGCCCATCACGTTGACCAGCGGCGAGCGCAGATCGTGGCTGACGATATAGGCGAAGCGCTGGATTTCGTCGTTGGCGCGCGACAGTTCGTAGGTGCGGGCGCGGACCCGGTCCTCGAGCTCCTCGGCGAGCGCGCGCTCGGCGTTGCGCGCCTCGACCAGGCTGCCGGTGTAGCGACGCAGCACCGCGATCGAGAACAGCGCCACCGCGATCGCGAGCGCGCCGAACAGCGTGAGTATCGCAAACAGCTCGCGCACCGTGCGGCGCTGCGCGTCGATGCGCAGCACCAGCAGCCGGTTCTCCTCGATCCGCATCGCATCGGTGACCTGGCGCAACCGGCGCGTGAGCCCGAGGCTCGAATCACGATCGAAGGCGACGATGGCCGCGGCAGGATCGCGATCGGCGAGCACGATCGAGGCGGATTGTAGCCGGAATTGCTCCGCGACGAGCCGCTCGACCTGTGCGATGTTCGCCTGCTGCACCGGATTGTCCGCGGTCAGCCGGCGGACCTCGGCGATCAGCCCCGGCTCCTGCGTTACCGTATCCACGAAGGTCTGCTTCGAGACCGGACGATGCGACAGCAGATAGCCGCGTCGCGCCACCTCGAGCCGCTCGACCAGCACGCGCAACCCCGAGACGCGCTGCTCGACCTCGTAGGTATGCTCGACCCAGCGCGCATGATCCTGCGCGCGCACTACGGTCCAGCCGGCGGCGCCCGCCGAGCCGATCAGCGCGAGGAATCCCAGCGACACGAACGCGAGCACGAAACGGCTGAGTTGCCGCTCCGATCGAAGCAGGGGAATGGTCCAGCGTTTGCCCACGATCGGCGGCGTTATCAGCGATCCGCGCAAAAGCAACGGGTTGCATGCGGATTCGTTCGGTCCGTCGCGCGAACCGACCGCCTGATGCGTTTTCGCCACGCTTCCGTGCTGTCACGGTGCCGTAACAAACCCATCACCAATGAGTCACGGAGCCGGGTTACCCGGCCCATCGAAGCCCGCGAGCGGCGGGCCGACAAAGGGGCTCTTCATGACAAGCAAGTTCAGCCTGCTCGCGGGTGCGAGCATGGGCATCGCGGTGATCGGCGTCGGCGCCACGCCGTCGTTCGCCAAGCCGGTGCATCACGCCAAGCACGCGGCGGCCAAATCCGGCCAGACCTCCGAGATCGAGGCGCTTCGCGCGCAGGTCGAGGCGCTGACCGCGCGACTCGACGCGCAGGAGCAGAATTCGGCGCAGACCGTCGCGCAGGTGAACGCCGCGCAGAACCAGGCCGCCGCCGCGCAGGTCGCCGCGCAGTCCGCGCAGACGCAGGCCGCCGCCGCGCAGACCGCGGTGCCGACCGAGGTGAAGACGCAGCTCGCCGCCAACAAGCCCAAGCCGCAATGGTTCGACAGCACGTCGATCACCGGCCGGATGTATTTCAACGGCTCGAACATCAGCCAGAAGGTCAACGGCGTGAAGCAGCCCGGCGAGGGCACGGGCTTCAACATCAAGCGTCTGTACGTCGGCATCGACCACACGTTCAGCCCGATTTTCTCGGGCAACGTGACGATGGACATCTCCAACGTCGTCGGCTCGACCTCTAACTACAACTTCAACGCCAACTCGACCGCCTCCCCCGCCAATTCGACTGCGCTGGTCGGCCGCGGATTCTACGTCAAGAAGGCCTATCTGCAGGCCAAGCTCAACCCGGCGTTCATCATCCGCGCGGGCGCGGCCGATCTGCCGTGGGTGCCCTACATCGAGGGTCAGTACGGCTATCGCCACATCGAGAACACGCTGATCGACCGCACCAACTTCGGCACGTCGGCCGATTGGGGCGTCCATGTGCTGGGCGACATCGCGGGCGGCCTGATCAGCTACCAGGTCTCGGCGATCGACGGCGGCGGCTACCGCAACGTCAAGGTCACCAAGACGGTCGATTTCGAAGGCCGTCTGTCGACCAGCTACAAGGGCTTCTTCGCGGCGGTCGGCGGCTACACCGGCAAGCGCGCCAACGACACGCAGGGCGCCATCACGGGTGCCACCACGACGGTCAACGGCGTCACCTACATCGGTGGCACGCATCTCCACACCGCGACCCGCGAGGATGCGGCGATCGGCTTCAAGAACAAGCTGTTCACGATCGGCGGCGAATATTTCCACGCCAAGAACTGGAACAACGTGACGACCGCGGCGCAGGACAAGTCCGACGGCTATTCGCTGTTCGGCAACGTCAACTTCGCGCCGAAGTGGAGCGTGTTCGGCCGCTACGACTGGGTCAAGTACAGCAAGGACCTCAATCCGCAGTTCCACCAGCATTATTACGATGGCGGCATCCAGTGGGAGCCGGTCAAGATCATCGACATCGCGCTGGTCTACAAGCACGAGCAGCTTACCGACGGCTCGATCGCGGCGATCACGGGCTATGCCAACCAGAACGCACCGGGCGTCTCGATCCCGATCAACGGTCGCGCGACGACCAACGAGATCGGCATCTTCGGCCAGCTCCGCTTCTAGTCCCCCGCGTCCCCGGCACATCGCCGAAGACGACCTTACTGGGCCCGTGCTTACGCCAAGCGCGGGCCCTTTCTTTTGGTGCTAGATTTTGCGGGTGCGAAGGATCATATCGCGCCGCCTTGCCCGCGCTCCGCTGCAAGCGCTTGAGAATTGCCCGGATCCATGTCGGACGCCTCCTCCTCGACCGCCGCAGACGTGCTCGCCGAAGCGGACGCGCACGAGACGCAGGGCAAGATCCTTCCGCTCGCGGTCGGCGCGATCGGCGTGGTGTTCGGCGATATCGGCACCTCGCCGCTCTATTCGCTCAAGGAAAGCTTCGCCGGCCCGCACCCGCTGCTGATCGACCGGCCGCACATCTTCGGCGTGCTCAGCCTGATCTTCTGGACGATGACGCTGGTCGTCACGATCAAATATGTGTTCGTCACCATGCGCGCCGACAATGACGGCGAAGGCGGCAGCCTCGCGCTGCTCGCGTTGATCGTGCGCCACCGCGACAAGGTGAAGTGGACGCGCGGCATCGTGCTGCTCGGCGTGCTAGCCACCGCCTTGTTCTACGGCGACGCGATCATCACGCCCGCAATTTCGGTGCTGTCCGCAGTCGAGGGCATCGAGACGGTGAGCCCCAGCTTCGCGCCGTACATCGTCCCGGCCTCGTTGCTGATCCTGATCGGCCTGTTCCTGATCCAGTCGCGCGGTACTGCCAAGGTTGGGCTCGTATTCGGGCCGATCATGCTGTTCTATTTCGTCGTGATCGGCGTGATGGGCGTGTTCGGCATCATCCGCGATCCGCGGATCCTCGGCGCGGTCAACCCTTATTGGGCGCTGAACTTCTTCCTGCTCGACCCGATGCTCGCCTTCCTCGCGCTGGGCTCGGTGGTATTGGCGGTGACCGGCGCCGAAGCGCTTTATGCCGATATGGGCCATTTCGGGCGCAAGTCGATCAGCATCGCCTGGCTGTACGTCGCCTTTCCCTGCCTGCTGCTCAACTATCTCGGCCAGTCGGCGCTGCTGCTCGACGACCCGTCGGCGATCGACAATCCCTTCTTCCGCATGGCGCCAGACTGGGCGCGGCTGCCGCTCGTGGCGCTTGCGACGATGGCGACGGTGATCGCCTCGCAGGCGGTGATTTCGGGCGCCTTCTCGGTGACGCAACAGGCAATCCAGCTCGGCTTCCTGCCGCGCCTCAGGATCACGCACACAAGCGCCAAGGCGGCGGGACAGATTTATGTGCCGCTCGTCAACTGGCTGCTGCTCGGCTTCGTGCTGCTGCTCGTGCTGGGCTTCCGCTCCTCGGGCAATTTGGCATCGGCCTATGGCATCGCGGTCACCGGCACGATGTTCATCACCTCGTGCATGCTCGCGGTGCTGCTGTTCACGATCTGGAACTGGAACCGCTGGGCGGCGGGCCTGATGATCGGGTCGTTCCTGATCGTCGATGGCGCCTATTTCGCCTCCAACATCACCAAAATCCCCGATGGCGGCTGGTTCCCGCTGCTGGTCGGCGCCTGCGCGTTCACGATGCTGACGACCTGGTCGACCGGGCGCCGGCTGATGCGCGAGCGGCTGTTCGAGAATGCGATGCCGCTCGAGCTGTTCATCCAGTCCGCGATGAAGTCGGTCAAGCGCGTGTCGGGCACCGCGGTGTTCCTATCCGCCTCGCCGGAAGGCGCACCGCCCGCGCTGCTCCACAATCTCAAGCACAACAAGGTGCTGCACGAGCGGATCGTGATCCTGACGGTCAAGATCATGGG
>CAXTVK010000092.1:0-10681 GCA_964247655.1 uncultured Sphingomonadaceae bacterium
ACCTGGCCCGAGGTCGACGAGCTGTGGCTCGACGCCGAACTCGCCGACACCTGGGAGACGCTGCGTCGCCTGCGCCTCGCGGTCTCCGCCGAGATCGAGCCGATGCGCAAGGTCAAGGCAATCGGCTCGTCGCTCGCCGCCAAGGTCGCGATCGGATCGCCGCAGCGGCCGACCGCGACGCCGTCCGAGCTCGCCGAGCTGTTCATCGTCGCCGACGTCCAGCTCGAGACCACCGCGCACGAGACGGTGATCGTCCACACCACCGACTGGCTCAAATGCGGGCGCTGCTGGCGGCATTTGCCCGAGGTCGAGACCGACGGCGACCTGTGCGATCGCTGCGAGGACATGGTGCATGGCTAAGCCCTTCTACGACGCACAGGCGATCCGCCGGCTGGGGCTGGGCATCGCCGCCTTGGTGTTCGGGCTCGACCAGGCGATCAAGGCGCTGATAGTGCATGGCCTCGATCTGCCCGGCCGGCTCGAGATCGACCTGCTGCCGATCTTCCGCTTCCTGTGGGTTGAGAATCACGGCATCTCGATGGGCTTCCTCACTGCCGACAGCGCGACCGAGCGCTGGCTGCTGGTGCTGCTGACCGCCGCCATTGCCGTCGCCGTCGTGTTCTGGCTGTGGCGCGAGCACAACCGGCTCGATGCCGGCGCACTGGGGCTCGTGCTCGGCGGCGCGGCCGGCAACATCACCGATCGCGTGCGGCTCGGCTATGTCGCCGACTTCCTCGATCTGCATTTCGGCGACATGCATCCTTTCCTGGTGTTCAACGTCGCCGATGCCGCTATTACGATCGGTGTATTGCTGCTGGTGCTGCGCGCGCTCTTCGTCCGCACACCCGCTTCGGAGGATTCGCATGCGTAAGACGATCGGGCTCATCGGGACGGTAGCGGCGCTGGGTACGCTCGGCGGTTGCGCGGGCTCCAAGGCGACCGGCTTCGGCAATCGCAACGCGCCCAACGAGTTCGCGGTGACGCGCTCGCCGCCGCTGGTGATCCCGCCCGATTTCGCGCTGCGGCCGCCCAAGCCCGGTGCGCCGCGCCCGCAGGAGGCCAATCCGTCCGCACAGGCGCTCGCCGCGATGTTCGGCGGCACCGCGCAGACCACGCCCGGCCAGCAGGGCCTGATCGACACCGCCGGCGGCGCGCCCGACGGCGGCATCCGCTCCGCCGCGGGCTCCCCCACGACCAACGTCGTCGACAAGGGCACCGCGACCAAGGACATCATCGCCGCGCCCGCGGGCAATGGCGGCAATACGACCGCGACGACGCCGCAGTAACCGGGCGGGCGCCCGCCCCTCCTTTCCACGCCCCCCCGTCATCCCAGCGAACGCTGGATCTCGGTGAAGGGAACGCGGCGCCCGCCCCAACGAGATCCCAGCCTGCGCTGGGATGACGAGGTGGGGGGACGACGAACCACGCCGTGGCCGACACACGAAAAGGGCCGCAACCGGGATCTCCGGTCGCGGCCCTTTTCGTATGCGATGCCGCTCGGGGGTATCGAGATCCAACGGTCCTCCCCCGCCAGGGGGAGGTGGCGCCGAAGGCGACGGAGGGGGCGGGCAGCGGCACCGTCTTTATAAGATAGGCGCCGCCGTCCTCCCCCCACCATTCTCCGAATGGTCCCCCTCCCCCTGGCGGGGGAGGATGTCCGCGCTATCGCCTGAATGTCATCCCGCTCAGGCGATCAGAACGAGACCGCTATGCCGCCGACGAAACCGCCGGCAACCGGGTTGCGGCCGCTGGGGATCACGAATTCGGACTTCTTGATGTCGGTGTCGACATAGGCCGCCGAGAAGGTCAGCGCCTTCCAGGTGTAGGCCGCGGTCACCGACCAGTCGGTGTAGTTCTTGAGGCCGTTGGTCAGGTAGCTGCGGCCCCAGCTCTCGCCGAGATGGCCGGTCACCGTCACCGGCGTCTTGGGCACCGCGATCGACAGCTCGCCGTAGGTGTAGAGATTGTCTTCCTTCGAGTGCGTGCAGCGCGGATCGTAGGTGCACGACTGCGCATGCTGCTTCCACGCATAGTTCAGCCCGGCCTTGACGCCGAGCGGGCCGAAGCTGTGCGAGGCGTTGAGGTAGGGCTCGAAGAAGTCGGTGTTTGCGCCGTGCGAACCCGGATAGTAATAATAGAGCAGGCCGCCGTCGACGGTCGTGCCGTCGAACGTATGCTTGTAGCCGCCGTAGAGATCGATTTCCTGATCGCTGCCGTTGGCGACATAATCGTCGATCGAGCTGCCCCAGGTGCCGATGTAGAAGCCCGACGAGTGGACGACGCCGAGCGTGCCCTGGATCGCGAAGCGCTTGTCGGTCTGCGAGACGCCGCGGAAGCGGTAGTCACTGGTCAGCGTCGCGCCGCCGGTGACGGTGAAGTCGCTCGCCGGTGCCGCGGGGGCATCGTCGGCGAACGCCGGCACGACGGCCATCGAACCGAACGCGAACGCCAGACAGGCTTTTGAGATAGTGCGCATAATAGGATGATCCCTCCCTTAAGTGATCGAGAAGCATCCACCCGCGAGCGCATCGGTGCCGGGCTCTCCCACCCCCCTCAGGGCGACGGCCGGCTGTCGATACGCAGAGATCGCCTAACATCCGTGCCGCGCCGCACAATCACAAATCCGTCACGCACCCGATATGGCCGGCCTACCGTTGCTCACGCGCAACATGAATTGGCATAAAGTTCCAGCCTTTTGTCATATAGTGTTCGTATAGCGAACAAGTCCGTCGGCGAGATCGGCGATCAGATCGTCGGGATGCTCGAGCCCGATGTGCAGCCGCACCGCGAGACCGTCGGCCTGCCAGCGCGTCGCGGTGCGCAAGCCCGCGGGGTCGACCGGCAGCGCGAGGCTTTCGTAGCCGCCCCAGCTGTAGCCGATGCCGAAGTGCCGCAGCCCGTCGATCAGCGCGGCGCGCGCGGCGGTGCTGTTGCGCTTCAATACGAACGCGAACAGCCCGCTCGCGCCCTTGAAGTCGCGCGCCCACGCCTCGTGCCCGGGGCAGGACGGCAGCGCGGGATGCAGCACATGCGCCACCTCGGGCCGGGTTTCGAGCCAGCGCGCGACCGCCAGCGCCCCCGCCTCGTGCGCCTTGAGCCGGACGGCGAGCGTGCGCAACCCGCGGCTGGCGAGATAGGCGTCGTCGGGCGCGACATGCTGGCCGAACAGCTGCGCGGTGCGGCGCAGCGCCGGATAATGCGCGGCGGTCGCGGTCACCGATCCGAGCATCGCGTCCGAATGGCCGACGACATATTTGGTGCACGCCAGGATCGTGAGATCGATTCCCGCCGCGATCGCCGGAAAGAACAAGGGCGTCGCCCAGGTGTTGTCGAGCAGCGTCACGATCCCCCGCGCCCTGGCGGCAGTGACGATCGCGGGCACGTCCTGCACCTCGAAGGTGAGGCTGCCGGGGCTTTCGAGGAAGATCGCCTTCGTTCTTTCGCCGATCAGCTCGGCGATGCCCGCGCCGACCAGCGGATCGTAATAGCGCGTCGCGATCCCCATGCCGTGCAGCACCTGATCGCAGAAGGCGCGCGTCGGGCCGTAGACGCTGTCGACCATCAGCAGCTCGTCGCCGGGCTCGACCACCGCGAGCAGCGCGCAAGCGATCGCGGCGACGCCCGAGGGGTAGAGCATCGTGCCTTCCGCGCCAGGTTCGAGCTCGGTCAGCGCCTCGGCGAGCGCCCACTGCGTCGGCGTACCGCGGCGGCCATAGTGGAATTCGCCGTCGGCGTTGCGCCCTGCGCCGCGCTTGAGCGAGGCGCAGTCCTCGAACAGGATCGTCGAAGCGCGGTGGACGGGCGGGTTGACGATCGGCCCGGTCCATTCGGGGCGGCGACCGCCCGAGACGAGTTTGGTCTCGTCGCGCGGGCCGTCGCGGGTATCGGGATCGCTCATGCGGTCGCCTTGGGCGTTGTCGGGTCGGCGCCCCATTCGCTCCACGATCCATCGTAGAGCGCGGCGTCGTCGCGGCCCAGCAGGTGCGCGGCGAAGAACAGCCCGGCAGCGGTGATCCCCGATCCGCAGGTGAACACCAGCGGCCGTGCCGGATCGACGCCCGCCTGTTCGAACAGCTCGGCGAGCCTGTCCCCCTTCTTCCAGCGCCCGTCCGCCTCGAACAACCGACTATAAGGTAGGTTGACCGATCCGGGGATGTGGCCCGGGGCGACGCCGGCGCGTGGATCGGGTTCGGCGCCCGAGAAACGCGGGGCACCCCGCGCATCGACCAACTGCTCGGTCGGCGCGTCGACCAGCGCGCGCACCGCGGCGAGATCGCGGATCGGCGCGTCGTCGCGCGTGACGAAGCCGGTGCGCTCGCGGCTGAGCGGCGTGGGGCGGCTATCGCCATGTTCGAGCGGCTGGCCCGCCGCGCGCCAGGCGGCGACTCCGCCGTCGAGGATCGCGAGCCGCTCGACGCCGAACAGCCGCATCACCCACCACGCCCTCGCCGACGTGCGGTGCGGCGAATCGTCGTAGAGGATGACGCGATCGTCGCGCCGCACGCCCAGCGACGCCATCCGCGCCACGAACTGGTCGAGCGTCGGCGCCATCGTCGGGCGCGGATCGGTCGTGTCGGCGAGGGTCGCCAGATCGAGGAAGCGCGCGCCGGGAATGTGGCCCGCGCGATATTCGGCCGCGGCGTCGCGGTCCGCCTCGAACGGCAGATAGGTCGCGTCGAGCACGACCAAGCCGGGATCATCCAGCCGCCGCGCCAACCACTCCACCGTGACCAGATCGTCCATCGTCGAAACTCCTCTTGGGGCACCGCATAAGGCCGGGCGCGGGTGCCGTCGAGGATTGCGCGACGTCCGCCGGCGTCTTACGTGCCCACGCGAAGGCGGGGGTCCAGACCCCACGCCACTGGGCTCCCGCCTGCGCGGGAGAACATAAGGACGATCCCGGCATGAGCCTAACCCATCTCGGCCAGACCAGCCCACTGCCCGCCCGTCCCGAGGACGCCGTTCTCGACTATGTCGCCAACCCGCGACCCGGCCGACCCTATCTGGTCCGCTTCACCGCGCCCGAGTTCACCTCGCTGTGTCCGGTGACCGGGCAGCCCGATTTCGCGCATCTGGTGATCGACTATGCGCCGGCCGAGACCATCGTCGAATCGAAGTCGCTCAAACTGTTCCTGTCGAGCTTCCGCAACCACGCCGCCTTCCACGAGGATTGCACCGTCGGCATCGCCGAACGCCTGTTCGCCGAGATGGCGCCGCACTGGCTGCGCATCGGCGGCTACTGGTATCCGCGCGGCGGCATCCCGATCGACGTCTTCTGGCAATCGGGCACGCCGCCCGAAGGGCTGTGGCTGCCCGATCAGGGCGTGCCGGGGTATCGCGGGCGGGGATAACCTCCGTGCTCCTGCGAAAGCAGGAGCCCAAGGTTGCAGACGCCGCGCCCGCTTCACCTGGGCTCCCGCCTACGCGGGAGTACGGCAGCGTTTGAACGAGCCTATCGCCCCAGCATCGCCTCGATCAGCCGCAATTCCTCCGTCCAGGCCGCCGTGCCCGGCGTGATCAGCTCGAAATGCCCTTGGTCGGGCACGACCACCGACGTCACGCGGTCGCCAGCCGCCCGCGCCTTCGCGACCCAGGCCTCGGCGAAGCGCGGCGGCGCGATCGGGTCCGCGGCGCCGCTGACCAGCGCCTGGCGCACGCCGTTGGGCAGCAGCCGATCCGCCGACGTATCGGCATAGGGATCGGGATGCGCCACCGTGGGCGGCCCGACCAGCCGATCGACGGTATCGGCACCGCACGCCTCCGCCGCATCGGACTTGGCGAGCGGCAGGTCGGGCAGCCCGCCCTGGCTCAGCACCCCCGCGATCGGCAGCGGATGCGCCGACCACAGCACGCTGGTCCGCGCGATGCGGTGCCGCCCCGCCAGCCAGAAGGCGAAATGCCCGCCTGCCGAATGCCCCACCGCGACGACGTGCCGCGTATCGAGCGCGAGCTTCGGCCCCTCGCGCCCGAGCATGTCCGCCGCCGCCGCGACATCCGCGAACGTCCCCGGATAGCCGCCGCCCGGCACGTCGACGCCGCGATATTCGACGTTCCACACCGCGATTCCGCGCCTGACCAGATCGGCGGCGAGCAGGTGCATGATGTCGGCCTTGGCGACGCTCGTCTGCCAGCAGCCGCCGTGGAGCATCAGCACCACCGGGAACGGCCCCTTCCCCGCGGGCTTCCACAGCTCGACATGCTGGAGCGGATCGGTGCCGTAAGCGAGGATCGGCCCCGGCGCGGGCGGCTGCTCCAGCTTCTGGAAGTCGGCATAGCGCATCGGTGTCGCCACGGCCGCACTCCCCAGCATCAGCGCCAGCGCCGCGACGAGCGCCCTCACAGCAATCCGATCTCGCGCAGCCGCTGCATCAGATAATCGTGCGCGGTGATCGGTTCGGGGAAGCGATCGGGATGCGCGGCATCGATGCACGAAGGCAACGTCTCGATCCGATAGTCGGGCCGGAAATGCAGGAAGAACGGCATCGAATAACGCGCCACGCCGCGCCGCGCGCTCGCCGGATTGGCGACGCGGTGCGTCGTCGAGCGCAGCCGGCCGTTGGTCAGCCGCTGCAGCATGTCGCCGACATTGACCGCAAGCTCGCCCTCGCCCGGCGTCACCGACAGCCATTTGCCGTCGCGATCGAGGATCTCGAGCCCCGCCTCCTCGGCGCCGAGCAGCAGCGTGATCGTGTTGATGTCCTCGTGCGCACCCGCGCGGATCGAGGCGCCGTCCTGCGTCACCGGCGGGTAATGGAGCAGGCGGAGCACGCTGTTACCGTCCGCCACGGGCCTCACGAAGAAATCGGGCGCGAGGCCGAGATAACGCGCGATCGCCTCAAGCAGCCGCGCGCCCGTCGCCTCGAACGCGGCGTAGATGTCGAGCATGACGCTGCGGAAGTCGGCGAGTTCCTGCGGCCAGATGTTGGGCGCCATCGTATCGGCGTGCGCGTGCCCGGCGGGCAGTTCGCGGCCGACATGCCAGAATTCCTTGAGATCGACCGCGGTCGCATCCTTGGCGGCTTCGGTGCCGAACGCGGTATAGCCGCGCTGCCCGCCGCCGCCGGTCGGGCGGTAGCGCAGCTTGGCGTCGTCGGGCAGCGCGAACAGCGCCTTCGCCGCGGCCTCGGCGCGCGCGATCAGGTCGGCGGGGATGCCGTGATCGGCGACGACCGCGAAGCCGTAGCGCTCGAACGAGGCGCCCAGCCTTTGCGCGAAGCCGTCGCGATCGGCATCGAACGCGGCGAGCGAGACGGAGGCGACCGCGGCGGGCGTGGCGGTCGCAGGTTTATCGATGACGCTGTCCATCGCCCCCGAATAAGCGCGCTGGCGCGCGAGGGGAAGCCGTCAGCGCGCCGCGATGCGCCTGACCGGACCGATCGCGGCGATCCGCAGCGCGGGCGCGCTGGCGATCACCGCGCGGCAGCGCCCACGCGCCTTTGCCTCGTACAGCGCCGCGTCCGCCGCCGACATCAGCATCGGCAGATCGTGGCCGTGATCGGGCAGCCGCGCGATGCCGACGCTGGTGCCGATCGTCACCGAGACGCCGTCGTCGAGATCGTAAGGGTGGTTGGCGATCGCCGCGATCACGCGCTCGGCGCGGCCCAGCGTGCCGCCGCGATCCGCCTCGGGGATCAGCAGCACGAACTCGTCGCCGCCGATCCGCGCTGCGATCCCGCCCTCGGGCGCCAGCGCCTGCAGCCGCATCGCGACCATCCGCAGCAGCGAATCGCCGGCGCCGTGGCCGTAGCGATCGTTGACCGCCTTGAAGCCGTCGAGATCGCAATAGAAGAAGGCGAGCGGCCCGCGGCGATCCTCGCGGTGCTGCCACGCGTCGATCGCGCGCTCGAGCCCGGTACGGTTGGCGAGGCCGGTGAGCTGATCGTGCGTCGCGCGGCGGTCGTTCTCGCGCTCGGCGGCGATCGTGCGCACCAGCATGCGGTTGAGATTGAAGATCGCGGCGCGCAGGCTGAACAGGTAGATCGGCACCTGCGGCGCCAGCAGCCACATCGCATGCTCGTGCGACAGCGCGGCGGCGACGCCGCACGGCCCGAAGCTGCACAGCACCATCAGCGTGCACAGCCGCGGCGCGTAGAAGTTGCGGAAGGCGATCCCGCCCGCCATCGCCGCGGCGGAGATGCCGGTGAGGCCGCCCAGCACCCAATCGCCGCTCGCCAGCCCCATATAGCCGCCATAGCCGACGCTCATCGACCAGGTCAGCGCGAGCAGCACATAGGCGTCGGTATGAGTCGCCCCGCCGCGCACCGCCTGCCGCCGCGCGTGCGCGAGGATGGCGAGGCGGACGACGCCAAGCACGCTTTCGAAGATCAGCCAGCCGGTGAAGGCGGGCTGTGGATCGCGGAACGCGGCGACCGCCGAGACCGCGATCGTGTTGAACACGCCGCCCAGAAAGATGATCAGCGTGCCGTACAGACCGGAGAGCAGCATCGGACGCACTTCGGCGGGCACGTCGCGCCCCGGATCGACCAGCCAGCGGCCGATGCGCGTCACGGGCGCACTGTAGATCGCCGACTGCTGCGACACGCTGGACTCCGGATACGACTGGGTCGGATCGGAATAGCCCGCGAGAGTTAACGCGGGTTAAAGACGACGCCGAAACGAGTTGGGTGCCAAAACATCCTCCCCAGCTTTTGCTGGGGAGGGGGACCGCCCGCAGGGTGGTGGAGGGGAAAGGCTGCGAGCGCGGCGTTTGTAGCGATACCCCTCCACCACTCGCTGCGCGAGCGGTCCCCCTCCCCGTCAAAAGACGGGGAGGATGGTAGTGGCCCTACAGCTTGCGCATGAGCCCGCCGAGCACGCCGCGGACCAGCTGACCCGCAAGCCCGCCCGACGAGCTGCGTCCGCCGCCGAAGATCTCCTTGCCGACCTGGTTGGCGATCTGTCGCCCGATCGAGGAGGAGGCCGCGCGCGTCGCCGAGGTCAGCGCCTTGTCCCACACCGAAGGCGGCGGGGCGGCCGGCGCGCGGCCCGGCGTGGCGGGTGTCGCCTGCGCCGTGGCGGCGGACGCCTGCGCCTTGGCGGCGAGCTTCTCGGCGGCCGACTCGCGATTGAGCGGCGTGTCGTATTTGGCGCCGAGCGGCGACAGCGAGCGCAGCGTCGCGCGCTCGGCGGGCGTGATCGGCCCGACGCGGCTGCGCGGCGGCTTGATCAGCGTACGTTCGACGGGGGCGGGCGATCCGTCGTCCTGCAGCAGCGAGACCAGCGCTTCGCCGACCTTGAGCTCGATGATCGCCTTGGCGACATCGACGCCGGGATTGGCGCGGAACGTCTGCGCCGCGGCCTGCACCGCCTTCTGATCCTTGGACGTGAACGCGCGGATCGCGTGCTGCACGCGGTTGCCAAGCTGGCCCGCGACCGTATCGGGCACGTCGACCGGATTCTGCGTGATGAAGTAGACGCCCACCCCCTTCGATCGGATCAGCCGCACGACCTGTTCGACCTTCTGGAGCAGCGACGGCGGCGCGGCATCGAACAGCAGATGCGCCTCGTCGAAGAAGAAGACGAGCTTGGGCTTGTCGGGATCGCCGACCTCGGGGAGCGTCTCGAACAGTTCGGAGAGCATCCACAGCAGGAAGGTGGCGTAGAGCTTCGGCGAGGCCATCAGCTTGTCGGCCGCGAGGATCGAGATCTGGCCGCGGCCCTTCTCGTCGGTCAGCATGAAGTCGTGGATGTCGAGCGCGGGCTCGCCGAAGAAATGCTCGCCGCCCTGGCTGCGAAGCTGGAGCAGCGCGCGCTGGATCGTGCCGACCGACGCCTTCGAGACATTGCCGTAGGTGGTCGCGAGCTCGTCCGCCCGATTGCTGATCTCGCCCAGCATCGCGCCCAGATCGTCGAGATCGAGCAGCAGCAGCCCCTCCTTGTCGGCGAGCGTGAAGGCGACCGTCAGCACGCCCTCCTGCACCTCGTTCAAGTCGAGCAGTTGGCTGAGCAGCAGCGGGCCCATCTCGGTGACGGTGGTGCGGATCGGGTGGCCCTGCTCGCCGAGCAGATCCCAGAAGATCGCGGGGTTGTCGCCGTACGCCCAGTCGGTCTCGCCGATGTCCTTGGCCCTTTGGGCGAAGGCAGCGTGCATCGGCGAGGTCGGCGATCCCGCCATCGCGATGCCCGACAGATCGCCCTTCACGTCAGCGAGGAAGACGGGGACGCCGTCTCGCGAGAAATCCTCGGCGATGCCCTGCAGCGTGACGGTCTTGCCGGTGCCGGTCGCGCCCGCGATCAGCCCGTGGCGATTGGCGCGTCGGAGCACCAGCGACTGCCGCTGCCCGTCCGCGCTCGCGCCGATGAAGATGCCGTCCTGGTCCGCCATTGCCCGCTCCGATGATGAACGGCGGTTATGGCCGGTCTTCGCCGCGGAGGCGATAGCTGAGACATCCTCCCCCGCCAGGGGGAGGGGGACCATCCGCAGGATGGTGGAGGGGGAGGACGGCGTCGCCCTTGTCTAGAGCACGCCGCGCCCTCCCCCTCCGTCGCCTTCGGCGCCACCTCCCCCTGGCGGGGGAGGATCATCAAAGGTCGGCGTGACCTCACCCTCCCCACCGCTACCATTGCCCGCTCCGATGATGAGCGGCGGTATTGCCGGTCTTCGCCGCGGAGGCGATAGCTGAGACGTCCTCCCCCGCCAGGGGGAGGGGGACCATCCGCAGGATGGTGGAGGGGGAGGACG
>CAXTVK010000093.1:0-10418 GCA_964247655.1 uncultured Sphingomonadaceae bacterium
GCACCATCGGGCCGGTCTCGTCGAGATCGAGCTCGTAGCGATCGTAGCGCGGGTTGGCGCCGCTATCGGGATCGTAGCGATAGATCTTGAAGTTGCGCTTGGCCTTGGCCCCCGGCGCAGCCTTGTAGACCTGGCCCTTGGCCTTGATCTTCGAGTTCTTGGGAAGCGCGAATTCAGCCATGTCGGATCACCTCTTCGCGGTTGCGATAGCGAGATGGGGCGCGGATCGGAAGCCCCTTTCGGCTCGCCGGAGCAAAGCGCGGCGGTATAGAAATTATACTCTATCCGCGCTATGATCGGCGCATGTTCGAATATGATCCGGACAAGAGCACGGCCAACAAGGCCAAGCACGGCATCGATTTCGACGAAGCGCAGGCGTTGTGGCTGGATGATCGAAGGATCGAGATCGCGGCGCGGTTAGGCGAAGGCGGCGAGGCACGTTGGATCGTCGTCGGCAGAATGGGTGGGCAACGACGATATTGGACCGTCGTCATCACTTATCGAGGCGACGCCATCCGCATCATCTCGGCCCGCCGGTCGCGCCGTGACGAGGAGCAAATCTATGACGAAACCAATGACGACGGACGAATTTGACGACGCCTTCGATCGCGGGGAGTCCATCGTGTCTGCCCTGGACATATCGACATTGCGCCAGCCTGATCTTCGCCCCAAGCGCGTCAACGTCGATTTCCCGCAATGGATGGTCGATCGCCTCGACCGGGAGGCCCGCAAGCGCGGCGTGACTCGCCAGGCGCTGATCAAGCTGTGGCTGGCGGATCGGCTCGAGGGGATGGCGGCGTGAGTTTGGGAACATCGACAAGCGCCATTAAAAGACCTATTGCGCGGTCATGAACATTCCGCTTCTCGCCGATATGGGGGTCAGCATAAGCGACCTCAAGAAGAATCCGTCCGCGGTCATCGAGGCGGCGGAGGGCTTCCCCGTTGCTATCCTCAACCGCAATACGCCAGCCGCCTATCTCGTGCCGGCGCGCGCATGGGAAGCGTTGATGGACCGGCTCGAAGATATCGAACTGGCCGAGATCGTTCGTGCCCGGACCGGCGAAGTCGGCATACCGGTCGACATTGACGACCTATAAACTCGAGTTCCTTCCGAGCGCGCGGAAGGAATGGGACAAGCTCAACTATTCGATCCGCGAGCAGTTCGCGAAGAAGCTGCGGGAGCGGATTGGCCAGCCACACATACCGTCCGCGATGCTCAGCGACATGCCGGGCTGTTACAAGATCAAGCTACGCGCGGTCGGATACCGGCTGATCTATCGCGTCGAGGACGAGAGGGTGACGGTGATCGTCGTCGCGGTGGGCCGGCGCGATCGGAACGCAGTCTATAAGATCGCGGCGGGGAGCATCGAATGATCGGAGCGACCGCAAGCAATCCGATCCCGACATATCCCGTTGGAAACGGCGTTCACTCGCATTTCTACTGTACACATTGCGGCAAAGGACACCACCACGGCCTGTCGCCGGGATCGTCCACCGCTCAGCGCACTGCGTCGATCCCGGATCGCCCTATCTGACCTGCGGCTACTTCCTGCGACCGGTCGGTTAGTCCAGGATCAATACACGCGCTTCTTCGGCTTGATGTACGCGATCTCGTCGGTCAGAGTATAATCGTGCACCGGCCGGTAATCGATCTTGACCAGACCGTCGCCCGCACCCGCCGGATCGAACCACGTGATCGTGTGCTTCATCCACTCGGCATCGTTCCGATCCGGAAAATCCTCGTGCATGTGCGCGCCGCGGCTTTCGCGGCGGTTGGAGGCGGCGTGCATCGTCACCACCGCCTGCGGGAGCATGTTGTCGAGCTCGAGCGTCTCGACCAGATCGGTGTTCCAGATCAGCGAGCGATCCGAGACCTGGACGTCGGCAAGCCGCGCGAACACCGCATCGATCTTCGCCTTGCCCTCGTCGAGCAGCGCCGAGTCGCGGAACACCGCGGCGTGCTTCTGCATCGTGCGCTGCATCTCGAGGCGGATCTCCGCCGTCTTGGTGCTGCCCGAGGCGTTGCGATAATGATCGAGCCGGGCGAGCGCCTTCTCGTCCGCCGCGGTCACGACCGCGCCGTGCTTCGAATTGGGCTGGATCAGCTCGGCGATGCGGAAGCCGGTCGCGCGGCCGAAGACGACGAGATCGATCAGCGAGTTGGAGCCCAAGCGGTTGGCGCCGTGCACCGAGACGCACGCCGCCTCGCCGACCGCGAACAGGCCGGGGACGACCGCATCGGGATCGCCGTCGCGCAACGTCACGACTTCGCCGTGATAGTTACAGGGGATGCCGCCCATATTGTAGTGGACCGTCGGGGTGACGGGCAGTGGCTTGCGGGTCAGGTCGACGCCTGCGAAGATCTTGCCGGTCTCGGTGATGCCGGGCAGCCGCTCGTGCAGCACCTTGGGATCGATGTGATCGAGGTGGAGGTAGATGTAATCGCCATTGGGGCCGACGCCGCGGCCCTCGCGCATCTCCATCGCCATCGATCGCGCCACGACGTCGCGCGAGGCGAGATCCTTGGCGGACGGGGCATAGCGCTCCATGAAGCGCTCGCCCTCGGAGTTGGTGAGATAGCCGCCCTCGCCGCGCGCGCCCTCGGTGATCAGCACGCCCGCGCCGTAGATGCCGGTCGGGTGGAACTGGACGAACTCCATGTCCTGCAGCGGGAGCCCCGCGCGCAGCACCATGCCGCCGCCGTCGCCGGTGCAGGTGTGCGCGGACGTCGCCGAGAAATAGGTGCGGCCCGAGCCGCCCGTCGCCAGCACGGTGGCATGCGAACGGAAGCGGTGGATCGTCCCGTCGTCCATGCAGAGCGCGATCACGCCCTTGCAGACCCCATCTTCCATGATCAGATCGAGTGCGAAATATTCGATGTAGAAATCGGCGTCGTACTTCAGGCTCTGCTGGTAGAGCGCGTGGAGCATGGCGTGGCCGGTGCGGTCGGCGGCGGCGCAGGTGCGCTGAACCGGGGGGCCCTCGCCCATATTCTGCATGTGGCCGCCGAACGGGCGCTGATAGATGGTGCCCTCGGGGTTGCGGCTGAACGGCACGCCGGCATGTTCGAGCTCGATCACCGCCGCGGGGGCTTCGCGCACCATATATTCGATCGCGTCCTGGTCGCCGAGCCAGTCGGAACCCTTGACGGTATCGAACATATGCCACGTCCAGTGATCGGGCGTGTTGTTGCCGAGGCTGGCCGCGATCCCGCCCTGCGCCGCGACGGTGTGGCTGCGCGTCGGGAACACCTTGGTGATGCAGGCGGTCTTGAGGCCCTTTTCGGCGCAGCCCATCGTGGCGCGCAGCCCCGAGCCGCCCGCGCCGACGACGACGGCGTCGTAGACATGGTCGATGATCTTATAGTCGGACACGGACATCAGGCGGGCACCCCACCGAAGGCGATCTTGAGGATCGAGAAGACGCAGAGCGTCGCGGCGCCGATGGCATAGGCGTTGAGCAGCAGCAGGCAGGCGAGTTTGCCGCCGGCTTCGTGGACATAATCCTCGATGAACACCTGCAGCCCGAGCCGCAGATGCCAGAACACCGAGACGACGAGCAGCAGCAGCGGCACCGCGACGAGCGGCGACTTGAGCCACAGCACGACCGCCTGGTGATCGAGCACGGGAAGCCGTGCCAGCGAGACGACGAACCAGATCATCAGGATCAGATTGGCCGCCGCGGTGACGCGCTGGAGCCACCAATGATGCGGGCCGGCATGCGCGGAGCCGAGCCCGCGAACCCGGCCGAGGCTGGTGCCGCGACCCATCAGAAGCCCTTCCGTACGATGATCACCCAGAACAGCAGCGTCGCGACCACCGAAAAGGCGATCGTCAGCCACGCGCCCAGCCGGTTGACCTTGAGTTCGTAACCCGCGCCCGTATCGAGCATCAGATGGCGTACGCCCGAGGCGGCGTGCTGGAAGAAGCTCCAGGTCAGGCCGACGCCGACGAGCTTGGCGAGCAATCCGACGATCGCCTGCAGGCCTTCGTGCGCGCTGGCCGGATCGGCCTCGACGATCCAGTGGTAGAAGATCAGATAGGCGGCCGGGCTGATCGCCGCCGCGGTGAGCCACCAGGTGAAGATCAGGCCGCCGCCGATCGCCAGCGCGGTGCCGGTCGCACGGTGCAGGATCGAGACCAGCATGTGCGGGCCCCATTTCCAGATGCTGAGATGCGGCGAGAGCGGTCGCGCCGGATTGTGCGCCATGAAGCCTCCGATCGGATTTGCGCCCTCCTGTAATCATTGCGACGCACCATGCAAGCGTTGCGGCGGACGGTTGAGCTAACTCCGCGTTTACCCTTTCGCGCCTAGAGATTGCGCGGGACGCCACGGCGCATCCAGAATTCGAGGGGCGATATGAGCGAAGGCATCAAGGGCGACGTCGCGTTGAGCGATGCGGAAATCGACGCCCGGGTCGTGGCCTATGGCGCGAACGGCGACTTCGAAGCCCGCCGCGAGCGGCTCTGGACCAAGGGGCGATCGGTGATCGAACCCGAGCTGCGCGCCTATTACGCCGATCTGTTCCGCGTGCAATACGGCTCCGACGATACCGCGACGCAGACCATGCTGACCGGGATCGAGCAGGTCTACGGCCACCCGCTGGATGCCGAATGGATGCGCTCGGCAGCGCGCCAAGGCCGTCAGATGTGGTCGCTCAAGCTCGAATCGCACGATATCATGGCGGCAATGACCGAGAAGGCCGAACGCGTCTCGCGCCGCTTGCTCGAGGCGTTTCCGGCCGACCCCGATTTCGTGATCGAAGCCGTCATGACGCTGCGGTCGATCGACGGCTATCGCATGGAGGTGATGAAAGCCGAGGTCGAGAGCATCGCCCGAAAGGCCGCGCGCACCGATCGCACCGCCGACAGCGCCGCTTTCCGCAGCGAGATACTGGGCATCCTCTCGTCCGCGATGCGCAATTCGGGCGAGCTGCGCGACCAGACCTCAGCCACGTCCTCCTCGGCGCGCGGCATGCTCGGCAAGGCGTCCGAAGTCGCCGCCGCCGCCGAACAGTCCGCAGTCGCGATGCGCGAAGCCGCGCAGACCTCCGCCGGGCTGATCCGCGCCATCGAGGACGCACGCCGCGAGGTCGAGATCGCCGCCGGCGTCGCGACCCGCGCCGCCGACCAGTCGACGCTCGCGGTCGCGGTCTCCGAGGCGCTGTCGGGCCATGCCCAGTCGATCGAATCGATCTTGGGTTTGATCCGCGACATCGCGGGGCAGACCAACCTGCTCGCCTTGAACGCCACGATCGAGGCGGCACGCGCGGGCGATGCCGGCCGCGGCTTCGCGGTGGTGGCGCAGGAGGTGAAGAGCCTCGCCTCGCAAACCGCGCGCGCCACCGACGACATCGCCAGCAAGATCGCGGCGATCCAGTCCGCCTCGCGCCAGACGCTCGACGTCAACGGATCGATCCGCGACATCGTCGGCGAGGTGCAGGCCTCCGCGCAGCGCATCCGCATCGCGATGGAGGCGCAGGCGCAGACCGTCACGATGATCACCGCCGCGGTCGACGAGACCGCACTCGCCGCCGATTCGATGTCGGGCACGATCGCCTCGATCCGCGTCGATACCGAAGCGGTGGCGAGCGACATCGACCGGCTGGAGTCGGGCTTCCGCTCGGTCGACAACCAGCTCGCGCAGCTTGAGACGACGACCGGGGATTTCGTCCAGCGGATCGCAGCGTAAACAGCCCCCTCTTCCGTTCGTCCTGAGTAGGGACTGAGCCTGTCGAAGGCCCGTATCGAAGGAGGGCTCCGCCAGGCCACCATCCTTCGATACGCCATTTCGACAAGCTCAATGGCTACTCAGGACGAACGGGGGTGGGTGCCGGGGCGCCCACGCGCTAGAGAGCGCCCATGACCATCCACATCCTCGCCACCGGCACCAGCCGCGGCATCGGCGCCGCGATCGCGGCGGCGCTCGACCTGCCCGACGTCCGCCTGATCGGCCACGCCAGTAGGCCTGGCGACGACGCGCGCATCCCCGCCGATCTCGACGAACCCGGCGCCGCCGCCGCGCTGTGGCACGAGGCGCTCGATCGGATGGGCGGCCGGATCGACGTGCTGATAAACAACGCCGGCATCTTCGAGGCCGCACCGATCGACATGACGCACGACGCTTGGGTCGCCGCGTGGGAGCGGACGATGCGGATCAACCTCACCGCGTCGGCCGAACTCTGCCGGCTCGCGGTGCGCCACTTCACCGGCGAGGGCGGGCGGGGCGGCCGCATCGTCAACGTCGCCAGCCGCGCCGCCTATCGTGGCGACTCGCCCGCGCACTGGCACTATGCCGCCTCCAAGGCCGGCATGGTCGCGATGACCAAGAGCATAGCCAGAGGCTACGCGCGCGAGAATGTCCTCGCCTTCGCGGTCTGCCCCGGCTTCACGATGACGGGGATGGCGGAGGACTATCTTGCCAGCCGCGGCGGCGACAAATTGCTTGCCGACATCCCGCTCGGCAAGGTCGCCGATCCCTCCGAGGTCGCCGAGACGGTGCGCTGGCTCGCGCTCGACGCGCCGGCGTCGGCGACGGGCGCGGTGATCGACGTCAACGGCGCTTCCTATGTCCGCTGACAGCTGGAAGATCGTGCTGCCCTGCACGCGCGTCGAGGCCGAGGCGCTGGCGTCGGCCACCGATCCCTTCCCGGGGATGGACGAGCCGCCCGTGCTCAACACGCTCGAGCCCGACGAGAGCAAGCCCGAGGAATGGCTGCTGGAAGCCTATACCGAGGCCGAGCCCGACACCGCGACGATCGCCGCGGTGCGCGCGCTGGTGCCCTCCGCTGCGCGCCGCGCGCCGGTGGTCGAGCCGGTCGCGGCGCAGGATTGGGTGACGCTGAGCCAGGCCGGGTTGGAGCCGATCCGCGCCGGTCGCTTCTACGTCCATACCGCCGCGCACAGCGACGACGTGCCCGGCGACGCCACCGTCTTCCGTATCGAGGCGGGCCGCGCGTTCGGCACCGGGCATCACTACACCACCACCGGCTGCCTCGAGATGCTCGACCGGCTCAAACGCCGGGGCGCGCGCCACCGCATGATCGCCGACGTCGGCACCGGCACCGGGCTGCTCGCCTTCGCGGCACTCGCACTGTGGCCGCGCGCGCATGCGATCGCCACCGACATCGACCCGGTCTCGATCGAGGTGACGTTCGGGAATGCCGAGGCCAACGGCGTGCCGCTCGACCGGCTCGGGCTGGCAGTGGCCGAGGGCGTCGATCATCCGCTCTACGCCGCGCTGGGGCCGTTCGACCTCGTCGTCGCCAACATCCTCGCGCAGCCGCTGATCGAGCTCGCGCCCAGCATCGTCGCGACGATCGCGCCGGGGGGCTCGCTGATCCTGGCGGGTCTGCTGACGACGCAGGCCGCCGCCGTCACCGCCGCCTATCGCCGCGAGGGGATGCGGCCAGCGGACACTATCGTCAGCGGCGACTGGTCGATCCTGATGCTGCGCAAGCGGCGGCGGACGCGGCCGCGCTAAGCGTTCCCCGGCGAACGCCGGGGCCCAGGCCCCACGTGTCTACGAAACGCGGCGTTCGTCACATCGTGCGGGTCTGAGCCCCGGCTTTCGCCGGGGAACTGGAGAAGCGCGGACGCGATCGTGAGCGGCGATCGGTCGATCCTGATGCTGCGCAAGCGGCGACGGCTGCGGTAGCGGCTCATCCTCCCCAGCTTTTGCTGGGGAGGGGGACCGCCGGCAAAGCCGGTGGTGGAGGGGCGGCGCCACAAGCGCCGCGCCCGAAGCCGCCCCTCCACCCCTCGCTTCGCGAGCGGTCCCCCTCCCCGAGAAATCTCGGGGAGGAATTTACTTCCCCCGCCCCCCGCGCCATGGAACGGCAGTGACAGCCAAGCGCATCCTCCTGATCGTCGGCGGCGGCATCGCGGCCTACAAGGCGTGCGAGCTGATCCGCCTGTTGCGCAAGCGCGGCCATACAGTCCGCTGCGTGCTGACCGCAGGCGGCGCGCACTTCGTGACGCCGATGACGCTCGCCGCGCTCTCCGAACAGCCCGTCCACACCTCGCTGTGGGAGCTCAAGGACGAGGTCGAGATGGGGCATATCGAGCTCAGCCGGCAGGCCGATCTCGTCGTCGTCTGCCCCGCGACCGCCGACCTGCTCGCCAAGATGGCGGCGGGGATCGCCGACGATCTCGCTACCACGCTGCTGCTCGCCACCGACAAGCCGGTGCTCGCGGTGCCCGCGATGAACGTGCGGATGTGGCTGCATGCCGCCACGGAGCGCAATGTCGCGACATTGCGCGGCGACGGCGTCACCGTGATGGCGCCCGACGAAGGCCCGATGGCATGCGGCGAGTTCGGTCCGGGGCGGCTGCCCGAGCCGGAAGCGATCGTGGAGGCGATCGAGACGGCGCTCACCACGCCCCCCACCCCGTTCGTCCTGAGCGAAGTCGAAGGACGGGAAGCAAACGCGGCGCGTGAAGCACGCACTTCGACTACGCTCAGTGCGAACGGGGTTCTTTCGGGAAAACGCATCCTCGTCACCGCCGGCCCGACGCACGAACCGATCGACCCTGTGCGCTACATCGCCAACCGCTCGTCGGGAAAACAGGGCTTCGCGATCGCCGAGGCGCTGGCGGCGCTCGGCGCGAAGGTGACGCTCGTCGCCGGCCCCGTTACGCTCGCGACACCGCCCGGCGTGACCCGCATCGATGTCGAGACCGCGCGCGAGATGGCGGCCGCCGTCGAGGCCGCGCTTCCCGCCGACGCTGCAATCCTCGTCGCCGCCGTCGCCGACTGGCGCGCCGACGCCGCGGGCCTCAAGATCAAGAAATCGGGCGGACCGCCCGCGCTCGCGCTTACCGAGAACCCGGATATCCTCGCGACACTGGCCAGTTCGCCCCGCCGCCCCCGCCTCCTCGTCGGCTTCGCCGCCGAGACCAACGACGTCGTCGCGCACGCACGGGCCAAGCTGGCGCGAAAAGGCTGCGACTGGATCGTCGCCAACGACGTGTCGGGAGACGTGATGGGCGGCGCGGACAATGCGGTGCATCTCGTCACCGCCGATGGCGTCGAGGATTGGCCGCAGCTGCCCAAGGCGGACGTTGCCACGCGACTGGCGGCGCGGATCGCCGATGCGCTGCAATGAGCGCTACGCTGGTGCCCTCCCCCGTCATCCCAGCGAAGGCTGCGATCTCCCGGAGGTGCTACGGCGCCCGCTTCACCGAGATCCCAGCCTACGCTGGGATGACGAAGAATAGCCCGGAATGACGGAATGACACGATGATCGAAATCCACCTCAAGCGCCTCCCCCACGGCGCGGGCCTGCCCGCCCCCGCCTACGCCACCACCGGTGCCGCCGGGCTCGACATCGTGTCGGCCGAGGACATCGTGCTCGCCCCCGGCGATCGGCACGCGGTGGCGACCGGGTTCGCGGTGGCGATCCCTGCCGGCTACGAGATCCAGGTCCGCCCGCGTTCGGGGCTCGCGCTCAAATTCGGCGTCACCTGCCTCAACACGCCGGGCACGATCGATGCCGATTATCGCGGCGAGGTGAAGGTGATCCTCGCGAACCTTGGCGCGGAGCCATTCGCGGTGAAGCGCGGCGAGCGGATCGCGCAGCTCGTGCCCGCCGCGGTGACCGCCGCGCGCTTCCTCGAGGTCGAGACGCTCGACGAGACGCTGCGCGGCGCGGGCGGGTTCGGGTCGACGGGGCGTCATTCGCTACCGTGACGATCTTGCCGTTCTCCCGCGCAGGCGGGAGCCCAGAGCTCCGAGCGACACCGCCCGCCATCCTGGGCTCCCGCCTGCGCGGGAGAACAAACGGTGCAGCGAGCGCATGACCCTCCGCGACGAGCAGCTCGACCGATATGCGCGGCACATCATCCTCAAGGAGATCGGCGGCGGCGGGCAAAAGCGCTTGCTCGGTGCGCATGCGCTGATCGTCGGCGCGGGCGGGATCGGATCGCCGGTGATCCAGTATCTCGCGGCGGCCGGCGTCGGCAAGCTGACCGTCGTGGACGACGACACCGTCGCGCTGTCCAATCTCCAGCGCCAGACGCTGTTCGCGACGCGCGACGTCGGTTCGCGGAAAGTCGTGGCCGCGGCGAATTTCGTCCAGCGGATGAACCCAGACGTGACGCTGCTGCCGATCGACCGGCGGCTCGATGACGGCAACGCCGCGCGGCTGATCGACGGCGTCGACGTGGTGATCGACGGATCGGACAATTTCGCGACTCGGCTGATCGTGGCGGACGCGGCGCTGGCGGCGCGCGTGCCGCTCGTCTCGGCGGCGGTCGGCCAGTTCGAGGGGCAGTTGGCGGTCTATCGCGGATGGGAAGCCGACAGGCCCTGTTATCGCTGCCTGGTCGGCGACGATCCCGATCGGCCGGACGTCAGCTGCGCCGACCAGGGCGTGCTCGGCGCGCTGACCGGCGTGATCGGCAGCCTCGCCGCGATCG
>CAXTVK010000094.1:0-10245 GCA_964247655.1 uncultured Sphingomonadaceae bacterium
ATTGCAGATAGAGTTCGCCGTCGTCGGTCGCCGCCAGCGCCTCCGCGCTCAGCCGTCGCGCGGCGTCGGGATCGAGCAGGCCGTCGCGGTAGAGGAAGGCGCGGGGATCGGTGAGGCTGGTCATCCGCGGGATATAGGCAGCCGGGTCGGCGGCGTCATCCCTTGGCTTGCCGTCTATCGATCCCCGATCGGGTTCGGGATCGCGGCAAGGTGACCGGGACCGCGACCGCCTTCGCCATCGCCGCCCTGAACCGCCCGAGCGCCTCGCCGCCCAGTCGCGGCGCGACGGCGAAGCTGGCGGTCTGCGGATCGACCGCGATGCCGTTCTGATAGACCTCGAAATGGCAATGCGGCCCGGTCGAAAGCCCGGTCGAGCCGACATAGCCGATCAGTTCGCCCTGCCGCACGCTTTCGCCGACGCGCACGACGATGCCGCTCATATGGCCGTAGCCCGTGCCCATCCCGCCGCCGTGCTGGAGCTGGACGAAATTGCCGTAGCCGCCATGCGCGCCCGCGAAGCGCACGATGCCCTCCGCCGCCGCGACGATCGGCGTGCCGTAGGGTGCTGCGAGATCGACGCCCTGGTGCATCCGGCTGAAGCCCAGGATCGGATGGAAGCGCATCCCGAATCCCGACGACAGCCGCGCGTCCGCGACGGGGACGGTGAAGCCGTCGGTCGTCGTGCCGGTGCCCGCGGCATCGAGCCACTGCTCGCGCCCGCCCAGCGACCAGCGCATCAGGCTGAGCGGCTGGCCGTCGTGGACGATGCCGGCATAGACCAGCCGCCCGTCGCGCGCGGCGGGGGTCGCGTCGGATATGTGTTCGACGACGATGTCGTAGCGATCCGCCGGGCCGATCTCGCCGATGTCGACGCGCGGCGCGATCGCGCGGATATAGTCGGCGGCGACCGACGGCGCGGCGCCCGCGGCGCGCAGCGTGGTGTAGAGGCTGTCGCCGGTCGTGCCGCTCAGCCGGATCGTGCCGACAGGCGTCGGCAGGCTGCGGGCGGGGGCGACGGTCGCAGGCCGGATCGAGGGCATCGCCGGTAGGATTCGGACGGCCTCGACGCGCGGCGCCGGCTGCGGCCGAATCTCGGGAAAGCTGTGAGCGCCGGGCGCGACATGGATGAGCGCCGTAACCATCGCGGCGAGCGTCGCGACGCCGCGATACCAGCGTGCAGAGCCGATGCGCTCGCCGAGATCGACGACCGGATCGAAGCGCGGCATCCAGCGCCGACGGCGCACGATCGTCGCTTCGGCACGCACGAGATACTGCGGCCACGCGACCATGTCGCCGCTGCCGAAACCAAGATCGTCATATCGGTACAATCGCGCGGCCCCGGCGCCGCGAGGTCGACGCGCAGCGACCTTGGCGAAACGAGGTTAAGGGAACGCTAACCGGGATCGTTACGGCTGCGCACAACGATTCCGCATTCGCGACGAACCGAGCCGCCCGCCCAGCCTGCTCGCTTGCGTTCGCGTGGCGAAAACCCCACCTTTCGATCAGGATGCGCACCGTGAACACGGATCGGCTCGTCGCCGTGCTGGGCCCCACGAACACGGGCAAGACCCACTATGCCATCGAGCGGATGTGCGGCCACTCCTCCGGACTTATGGCGTTCCCGCTTCGCCTGCTCGCGCGCGAGGTCTACGACCGCGTCGTCGCGATCAAGGGCGAGGCGCAGGTCGCGCTGCTCACCGGCGAGGAGAAGATCCTGCCGCCGCACGCGCGCTATTACCTTTGCACCGCCGAGAGCATGCCCACCGACAGGGACTTCGCTTTCGTCGCGCTAGACGAGGCTCAGCTTGCCGCCGACTCCGAACGCGGCCACGTCTTCACCGATCGGCTGTTGCGCGCACGCGGCCGCGAGGAGACGCTGATCCTGGGCTCCGAGACGCTGCGTCCGATGCTGCGCGCGCTGGTGCCCGATGCCGAGATCATCGGCCGCCCGCGTTTCTCGACGCTCTCCTACGCCGGCCCGAAAAAACTGTCGCGCCTGCCCAAGCGCTCGGTGGTCGTCGCCTTCTCGGCCGAGGAGGTCTACGCGGTCGCCGAGATGCTGCGGCGGTTGCGCGGCGGCGCGGCGGTGGTGATGGGTGCGCTCTCGCCGCGTACGCGCAACGCACAGGTGCAGATGTATCAGGCGGGCGAGGTCGATTATCTTGTCGCGACCGATGCGATCGGCATGGGCCTCAACATGGACGTCGCGCACGTCGCGTTCGCGAGCCTGCGCAAGTTCGACGGCAAGCGCTCGCGTCGGCTGACCGTGCCCGAGATGGCGCAGATCGCCGGTCGTGCCGGACGACATCAGCGCGACGGCACGTTCGGCACGCTGGGCTCGGACGGATCGAGCGCCACGCTCGACGGCGACGAGGTGATGGCGATCGAGGGGCATCATTTCGCGCCGCTCGATCACCTCTACTGGCGCTGCGGCACACCCGATTTCGGCAATGCCGAGCGGCTGATCGCGAGCCTCGAGGCCAAGCCGACGCTGCCCGGCTTGCGCGCCGCGCCCGAAGCGATCGACCTCGCGGTGCTCAAGCGGCTCGCCGCCGAGACCGACATCGGCGACCGGGTGCGCGGCCAGGCGATGACGACGCGGCTGTGGGGCGCGTGCGGGCTGCCCGATTTCCGCAAGACCGGCGCCGAGCAGCACAGCCGCCTCGTCGGCCGCATCTTCCGCCACCTGAGCGAGGGCGACCACCGCATCCCCGCGCCCTGGTTTGCCGACGAACTGCAGCGGCTCGACACGGTGCAGGGCGACGTCGAGACGATCGCGGGACGGATCGCGGCGGTGCGCACCTGGGCCTATATCGCGCACCGCGCCGACTGGCTTGCCGAGCCCGCGATGTGGGCCGAACGCACGCGCCAGCTCGAGGAGAAGCTCTCCGACGCGCTGCACGAGCGGCTGACGCAGCGCTTCGTTGATCGCCGCACCTCGGTGCTGCTGCGCGATCTCGACAAACGCGGCGCCGAAATGCTGCCCGTCACGATCGCTGCCGACGGTCTGGTCAGCGTCGCCGACGAGTCGATCGGGCATCTGACCGGCTTCCGCTTCGTCGCCGACGTCGCTGCGCGCCATGCCGACATGAAGCGGTTGATGGCGGCGGCCGAGCGGCGTCTCGGGGTGGAGCTGGCGCGCAGGGCCGCGGCCCTCGTCGACGATCCCGACGACGCGTTCACGCTGGCGACCGACATCGGCCGGCCGGTTGCGATCTTCTGGCGCGGCGACGTGGTCGCGCGGCTCAGCAAGGGCAAGGCGCTGACCGAACCGCGGCTGACGCTCCACCGCACGCTCGATCCGCTCTCGGCGGAGGATCGCGCGCGTGTCGCCGCCCGGTGCGAGGCGTGGCTGCGACACGCGATCGCGCGGCACCTCGCGCCGCTTGCGGCGATCTCGGCCGCCTCGCGCGACACCGCGACCGCGCCGTTGCTCCGCGGGCTGCTCGCGCCCGTCGCCGAGGCGGGCGGGATCGTCGCGCGCGAGGCGGTTACCGCCGCGCTGCCCGATCTGTCGCGAGACCAGCGCCGCGCGACCGCGCAACTCGGGCTCAGGATCGGCACGCTCGACCTGTTCGTAACCGCGCTGCTCAAGCCCGAGCCGATGCGCTGGCGCCTCGCGCTGCTCGCCGCGCGCCACGGCAACCCGATGCCCCCCCTGCCCGTCCCCGGCGCGGTGATGCTCGATCGGCCCGACGCATTGCTGCGCGCGGCGGCGCTGCGCGCGGGGTTTCGCGAACTCGGCGACCAGCTGCTGCGCGTCGATCTGGTCGAGCGGCTGGCGCGCCAGGCGCACGACGCGCGCGAGGGCCATCGCCCGTTCGTGCCCGATCCCTCGCTGTCGACCTCGCTCGGCCTCAAGCCCGATGCGGTCTCGCGGCTGATGCGCACGCTGGGCTTCGCGCTCCACAAACGGCCGACCGATACCAACGGCATCGCCACCGCCTGGCTGTGGCGCGGCCGCCGGCCCGATCGCGTCGAGGCGCCGCGTGTCGCGCGCCCCGGCAATGCCTTCGGCGCGCTCGCCCGCCTGCTTCCGCCGCAACCCCCACCCCACCGACCCCCACCCCAGAAACAAGGTGCGCATGGCTGACACCACGATCCGGATAGACCAGTTCCTCTGCTTCGCCCGCTTCGCGCGAAGCCGAAGCATCGCCCAGGCCCTCGTCGACGAAGGGCATATCCGGCTCGATGGCCGCGCCATCCGCAAACCCTCCGCGCAGGTCCGCGTCGGCTCGGTGCTCGGACTTCCCGTCTCGGGCGAGGTCCGCATCGTCCGCGTCGAGGCGCTGCCCGGCCGGCGCGGCCCCGCCCCCGAGGCGCAGAGCTGCTACACCGATCTGGTGTGATCCATCCTCGTCATCCCGACCTGATCCGGGATCCCGCTTCTTCTTCTCCGCTGTCCGAAGGCAGAAGCGGGACCCCGGGTCGTGCCCGGGGTGACGAGCTTGGAGCCGGACCGCTGTCCCCTTGCGGTTGACGCCCCCTCCCGCCCCGACTAGCACGGCCCGGTTCCGCCTCCAGAGAGATCCCGCGCCATGACCTACGTCGTCACCGATGCCTGCATCCGCTGCAAGTATATGGATTGCGTCGAGGTGTGTCCGGTCGATTGCTTCTACGAGGGCGAGAACATGCTCGTCATCAACCCCAACGAGTGCATCGACTGCGGCGTGTGCGAGCCCGAATGCCCCGCCGAGGCGATCCTGCCCGATACCGAGGGCGGTCTCGAGAAGTGGCAGGAGCTCAACAACAGCTTCTCCGCGCAGTGGCCCAACATCACGCGCAAGCGCGAGGCCCCCGCCGACGCCGACGAGCACAAGGGCGAAGAGGGCAAGTTCGACAAATATTTCTCGGCGGACCCCGGCCAGGGCGACTGATCTTTTTCAGCTTCGCTGGATCGGCACCGGCCCGCACCCGCCGTTACGGCTTCCGCCATTTCGGCCAGCGCGCCACAAGCCTGTCTTTCTCGCGAAAACTATGTTACAAGCTGCCTTGTCGGGGGCGGCTCGTGATCCTGTGTGATCGCCAGTCCGCCCCCTCATTCTAGCGGGTGGTCACCGGACTGCCGGGCGGCCGCATGGCTCTTTGGGCGAATGTGGACCGGACGGGATTCGGGGCCGGACTTTCCGGAAAGGTATTGTATGGCTGCGAAGGCGCTGAGCTTCGACGTCGGCGACTATGTCGTCTATCCCAAGCACGGCGTGGGCCGCGTGATCGAACTGCAAAGCCAGGAAATTGCGGGCCTCAAGCTCGAACTTTACGTGCTGCGGTTCGAAAAGGAGCGGATGACGCTCCGCGTGCCCACCAACAAGGCCGAATCGGTCGGCATGCGCAAGCTGTCCTCGTCGGTGACGCTCGACGAGGCGCTGACCACGCTCAAGGGCAAGCCCAAGGTCAAGCGTACCATGTGGTCGCGTCGCGCGCAGGAGTATGAGGCCAAGATCAATTCGGGCGACCTCGTGTCGATCGCCGAAGTGGTCCGCGACCTGTTCCGCGCCGACGACCAGCCCGAGCAGAGCTATTCCGAGCGGCAGATCTTCGAGGCGGCGACCAGCCGTCTCGCGCGCGAACTCGCCGCGATGGAGCAGACCGACGAGCCCAAGGCGCAGGAGAAGATCCTCGACATCCTGCGCGAGCATGCGGTGCTGCACGCGAAGTAGCTTTTGCGCCAGCCGAGGCTGGTGACGGGAAAGGGCGCGGTGGCCGATAGGTCGCCGCGCCCTTTTTTCATGTCTACCGAACACGCGAACCTTGTCCCGTCATTCCCGCGAAGGCGGGAATCCATACGCGCGGCGTTCGACCAAGGGGCGCCGCATTTATGGATCCCGGATCGAGTCCGGGATGACGAAGAAGAAGCAGTCTTGGTTTAGCAACTATGCCCTCGTCCCCTTGCACCCCGCAACGCTTGCTGTATTGTACAAGCAACACAGTAGAGAGGTGCCACCCCGATGCGTATCCCGCTTGCCCTGACCGCCGCCGCCCTCGCCGCGCTGGCCACCACCGCAGCCCCCGCCGCGACGCGCGATTTTCCGGCGCAGGGCTTCAGCCAGGTCGATCTGCGCGCCGCGGCCGACGTCACGATCCGCACTGGCGCGGGCTTCTCGGTGCATGCCGATGGCGACCAGTCCTTGATCGACCGGCTCACCGCCGAGGTCCGCGACGGCGTGCTGGTGCTGGCGTGGAAGCCGGGCGGCTGGGTCCACACCAACAACGGTCATCTCCGCGTCGCGATCACGATGCCGCGCACGACCAGCGTCGCGATCGGCGGCGCGGGATCGATCGATCTGGATCAGGGCAGCGGCCCCGCCTTCGGCGCGAGCATGGGCGGCGCGGGCACGATCAAGGTCGCCGCGGTCCATGCCGAGCGCACCGTGCTGTCGATGGGCGGCGCGGGCCACATCATCGTCGCGGGTAGCACCGGCGCGCTCGACGCGCACACCTCGGGCGTGGGCTCGATCGACGCCAGCGCGCTGACCGCGAAGAGCGGCCGCGTCGCGATGTCGGGCACCGGCCATTTGCGCGCGCGGATCGACGGCCCGGCCGACGTCTCGCTGTCGGGGGTCGGCGACGTCGCGATCGACGGCCACCCGACCTGCACCGTCCACAAGAGCGGCCTCGGCAGCGTCCGCTGCGGCTGAACCGCCTTTTTTCGGAGACCCGAGATGACCCGCACCCTCGCCACCGCGCTCGCGCTGTTCCCGCTCGCCGCCTGCGGCGCGTCGGCTAACGCCGCGACCAAGACATACAGCATCACCGACGTCTCGCGGCTGCGCATCGCGGGGCCGTTCGACGTGCATGTCCATGTCGGCCCGTCGTCGTCGGTGCGCGCGACCGGGCCGCAGGAGGCGATCGATCGGCTGTCGGTGGAGCAGCACGAGGAGACGCTCGTCATCAAGCCGCTGCCCGGCGGCTGGGGCGGCTGGCCGATGGGGTTCCACGGCAAGCTCGTCGTCGACGTCACCATGCCGTCGCTCGACCAGGCGGCGGTGACCGGATCGGGCGACACCACGATCGATCGCATCAAGGGCGATGCGGCGACTTTGGTGCTCTCGGGATCGGGATCGCTGACCGCCAGCGCGATCCAGGTGACGCAGCTCGCCGCGACCTCGACCGGATCGGGCACGCTCAGCCTCGCCGGCCGCGTCGTCGGCGCCAAGGCGGTGCTCACCGGATCGGGCGACCTCAAGGCCGACCAGCTGCTCGCCGACGATGCGCAGGCCAATCTGGTCGGATCGGGCAACCTCTCGATCGGCGCGCGCCACACCGCCAAGGGCAGCCTCGCCGGATCGGGCGACCTCTCGATCGTCGGCCCCGCGACCTGCACGATCGCGCGGAGCGGATCGGGCGACGTACACTGCGACCACAAGGCGGCGGAGTAGGCGGGCGACGCCACACCCCGTTGTTCTCCCGCGCAGGCGGGAGCTTAGGTTTGCAGGCGCTGCGGCTCTTCACCTGGACTCCCGCCTACGCGGGAGCACAAGGAGAGCTCAGATCAGCGCCAGCGCGGCCAGTTCCGCCACCATCGCACCGGGCAGCGCCGCGATCCCGTCCGATTCCTCGCCGCCCAGATCGGCGGGTGCATCGCCGCCGACCAGATAGCGCCAGCCTTGGTGCGCCCGCTTGGGATGCGCGCGGACCGGCATCAGCGCGGCCGAGAGCAGCACGCGGCAGCGCTTGCCGCGACCCTCGGTTTCGTCATCGGCGAACCCGAGGATTTCCTGCCGCGCGACGAGGCGGTGCTTGATGATCCAGTAGAGCGAGCCGCCGATCAGCTCGGCCTCGCGCTTGGGGCGGTAGCGCGTGACGATGTGCGTCTCGCCGCCCTCCGCGCGCGAATCGAGGCGGATACGCAGCGTATCGATCTCGGCGCAGCCGACCGCCACCTTGGTCATGTTGAGCGGTGCCGCCATCCTGTCCAGATGGGCTCGGCACCGCCGCCGTTCAATGCAGGTGGAACAGCGTCGCCAAACCCAGGAAGCTGAAAAAGCCCATGCAATCGGTGCACATCGTCACGAACACCGCCGACGACACCGCGGGATCGATCTTGGCCTTGTGCAGCCCGATCGGGATCAGCACGCCCGACAGCCCCGCCATGAGGTTGTTGATCAGGATCGCCGCGCCGAACACGAAGGCGAGATCGCCGCGCCCGTAGAGCATCCACGATCCCAAGCCGATCAGCAGCCCGAGCACGATGCCGTTCGCGGCCGCGATCGAGAATTCGCGCCCGATCATCCGTACCGAGTTGGAGGAGGTCAGCTGGTTGGTGGCGAGCGCACGCACGACGACCGCGAGCGTCTGCGTGCCGGCGTTGCCGCCCATCCCCGAGACGATGCCCATCAGCGCGGCGAGCACCGCGTAGCGTGCGATCTCGTCGTCGAACAGGCCGACGACCGCGGCGGCGATCATCGCAGTGCCGAGGTTGATCACCAGCCAGACGAGGCGTGTGCGCACGGTGAAGCGGATCGGCTCGTTGATGTCGCCATCGCCCGCGCCCGACAGCGCGAGAATGTCCTCGCCGGCCTCTTCCTGGATGATGTGGACGACGTCGTCGACGGTGATCATGCCGACCAGCCGGCCGGACTGGTCGATCACCGCCGCCGAGATCAGCGCATATTTCTGGAAGCGGAGCGCGACCTCCTCCTGGTCCATGTCGACCGGGATCAGCGTCTGCTCGCGCTGCATGACGTCGGCGATCGCGACGTCGGAGGGGGTGCGCAGGATCCAGCTCAGCTTGCAGGTGCCGATCGGATGGTGCGCGGCGTCGCAGACGTAGATTTCCCAGAAATCGGTGGTCAGATCCTCGTTGCGACGCAGATAGTCGAGCACGTCGCCGACGCGCCAATGTTCGGGCACCGCGATCAGGTCGCGCTGCATCAGGCGGCCGGCGGACTCCTCAGGGTAGCTGAGCGCCTCCTCGATCGCGGCGCGGTCGTCGGGATCGAGCGCGCGCAGCACCGCGCGGCGATCGTCCTCGTCCATGTCCTCGATGATCGCGACCGCATCGTCGGTATCGAGTTCGGTCGCCAGCGTCGCGACCTGCCCCGGATCGAGCGCGCGCATCGCCGCGTCGCGCACCCAGTCGTTCATCTCGGCGAGCACGTCGCCGTCGAGCAGCTCGGCAAGCGCCGCGGCCAGCGGCCCGCGCATGTCGCCGGGGGCGAGCTCGAACAGATCGGCGACGTCGGCGGGATGCAGCGGGCGGACCAGCGCACGCGCCGCCTCGTCCTCGCCCGCCTCGACATGATCGACGACCGCATCGATGAAGTCGCGGTTGAGGCGGTTGCCCTCGTCGTGGCTCGGCTCGACGATGCGCGCTTCGGTCTCGACGGGCGCCTCGAGGTCGGTGTCGCTCATGGTGCCGCCTCCGTGTCGCTGATTCCCGTCGCGCCTTAGGCGCGGAAAACCGCGCTGTCAGCCCTTTCATATCGGCCGCGCGACACTAGATCGGCTCGCATTGCCGCCCCGAAAGGGGGTGGCGATGCCCGATCGCGCCGCCTAGAGCCGGCCCCAGAGTTCATACAACCAGAGTTCACACAAGGAGACACTTCATGGCGGATGCCGAAACCAACACGCTGGTCCTGACCCTCGATGCCGGCGACGGCAAGGGCGGCGACGTCGTCATCAAGCTGCGCCCCGATCTGGCACCGGGCCACGTCGCGCGGATCAAGGAACTGGTGAGCGAAGGCTTCTACGACGGCGTGATCTTCCACCGCGTCATCCCCGGCTTCATGGCGCAGGGCGGCGATCCCAAGGGCACCGGCATGGGCGGCTCGACCAAGCCCGACCTCAAGGCCGAGTTCAGCAAGGAGCCGCATGTCCGCGGAATCTGCTCGATGGCGCGCTCGTCGCAGCCCAATTCGGCGAACAGCCAGTTCTTCATCTGCTTCGACGACGCCCGCTTCCTCGACAACCAATACACGGTGTGGGGCGAAGTGATCGAAGGCATGGAGCATGTCGACGCGCTGCCCAAGGGCGAGCCGCCGCGCGCGCCCGGCAAGATCAAGACCGCGACGCTGAAGGACGCGTGAACTGTAAATCCTTCCCCGGAGGGGGAGGGGGACCGCTCGCGCAGCGAGTGGTGGAGGGGTAGACCACGTCTCGGTTGGGCGCCCAGTCTCCGAGGTCGGACACCCCTCCACCACCGGCTTCGCCGGCGGTCCCCCTCCCCTGAAAGGGGAGGATTTACGCCCTCCTATTCCTCCACGCCCTCGACCAGCCAGTCGTGGAACAGCCGCACGGCCTTGC
>CAXTVK010000095.1:0-10065 GCA_964247655.1 uncultured Sphingomonadaceae bacterium
CCGAACGCGACCGCCTTGGCGGCGATGACGTGCATCAGCGGGCCGCCTTGCAAGCCGGGGAATACCGCCGAGTTGATCTTCTTCGCTACGCCCTCGTCGTCGGTCAGGATCATGCCGCCGCGCGGCCCGCGCAGTGTCTTGTGCGTCGTCGTGGTGACGACGTGCGCATGGCCGAACGGGGTGGGATGGACGCCGCCCGCGACCAGCCCTGCGAAATGCGCCATGTCGACCATGAACGTCGCGCCCACTTCATCGGCGATGGCGCGGAAGCGGGCGAAGTCGATGTGGCGGGGATAGGCGGAGCCGCCGGTGATGATCAGCCGCGGCTTGTGTTCGCGGGCGAGCGCCTCGACCTGATCGTAATCGATCAGGTGCGTGTCGGGCTTCACGCCGTACTGCACGGCGTTGTACCATTTGCCCGACAGCGCGGCGCGCGCGCCGTGCGTCAGGTGGCCGCCGGCATCGAGGCTGAGCCCCATGATCGTGTCGCCGGGCTTGGTCAGCGCGAGCATCACCGCGCCATTGGCCTGCGCGCCCGAATGCGGCTGGACGTTGACGAAGCCGCAGCCGAACAACTGCTTCGCGCGATCGATCGCGAGCTGCTCGACGACGTCGGACGGCGCGCAACCCTGATAGTAACGCTTGCCCGGATAGCCTTCGGCATATTTGTTGGTGAACACCGAGCCCTGTGCTTCGAGCACCGCCTTGGAGACGATGTTCTCGGAGGCGATCAGCTCGATCTGGTGACGTTCGCGGTCGAGCTCCTGCTCGACGCCCGCGAAGACCGCCGGATCGGAGTCGGCGAGGTTCTGCGTGAAGAAACCGTCCTTGCGGATGTCGGTGACGTCGTTGGGCTGGGTGCTCATGCGGGCTCCTTCTCGAAGCTGGGGCCAAAAACAGGATGCGAAAGTTTGTCGATGCGGCCGGCGTGGCGACCGCTTGCGAAATCGGTGGCGAGAAACGCCTCGATGCACGCCTTGGCCTGCTCGATCCCGATCAGCCGCGCGCCCATCGCGATCGCGTTGGCGTCGTTGTGCTCGCGGGCGAGGCGCGCCGAGAGCGGCTCGGAGACGAGCGCGCAGCGCAAGCGGGGATGGCGATTGACCGCGATCGAGATGCCGATCCCCGATCCGCACAGCGCGATCCCGCGCTCCGCCCCGCCGCCGGCGACGGCGTCGGCGAGTGCGAAGCCGAAATCGGGATAGTCGACGCGCGCGTCGTTCGCGGGTCCCAGGTCGATCACGTCATGGCCTTCGGCGCGCAGCCATTCGGCCAGTTCGGCCTTCATCGCGAAGGCGGCATGATCTGATGCAATCGCGATGCGTTGGGCCATGATGGGAACCTTTTGAGTCGGGTCGGCGTCTCTCTACGGGCGTCGCCGCAGATAGGCTAGGCCGGAATAGGATGATAGCATGCGCCACCTGATTACCGCACCGATCGCCGCCGCACTGGCGCTGCTGGGCGGATGCCACGGCACGCAATCGGCGACCAACGATCTCGCCAACCGCGCGGACAGCCTTGCCGACCGCGCCGACGATTGGGGCGAGAACGCCTCGAACAGCGTCGATGCGGCGGGCAACACCACGCAGGGCCGCATCGCGGGGCTCGACAACCGGATGGCGGGCCTCGTCGATCCGCCCGCTGCCGAGGGTTGGATCGGGCGCTGGAAGGGTGTCGAGGGGCTCAACCTCGTGATCGCCGCCGATCCCGCCAAGCGCCCCGGCCACTACCGGCTCACCGACCGGTATACGTTGGACGACAAGGGCGTGTTCGACGGCGTCGCGAAGGGCAACACGATCGTCTTCACGCGCCCCGACGGACCGCAGGTGCTCCGCGAGACCGAGGGCAAGGAGACCGGCCTCAAATATCTCGCCGACAAGACCGACTGCCTGACGGTCAAGCCGGGCGAGGGCTATTGCCGCGACTGATCGGGCGGCGGGGCGATCGTCTTAGCGGTCCGTTGACGCAAATCTGGCAGAGCGTACGGCACGGGACGGGTGGGGGATGACGATGGGCGACGTGCGGGACGACGATCGCGAAGAGACCGGCCGCGTGCCGATCGCGGCGGCGATGCTGGGCGCGGCGGGGCTGCTGCCGCTGATCCTCGCGCTGTTCGTGCGGCTGGCGGGCGGCGTCTATCCCGATACGCCGATCCCGATCGTGCTCGGCGGCCTCGCGCTCAGCTATTCGGCGCTGATCCTGAGCTTTCTCGGCGGTATCTGGTGGGGCGTGGCGGCGACACGCGCGACACCCGAGCTGATGCCCAGGCTGATGGGGCTCGCGGTGCTGCCTTCGCTGATCGCGTGGCTCGTCGTCGCGATGGCGTGGAATTTCCCCGCGACCGCCTCGACCACGCTCGGCGTCACGATCGCGCTGACCCCGCTGGTCGATCGCTGGCTGGCGCAGCGCGGGCTGGTGCCGGCGTGGTGGATGAAGCTGCGGCTGCCGCTGTCGCTCGCGCTGGCGGCGCTGACGCTGGGGCTGGGATTTTCGCTCGCCTGATCGGCAGCGCCGTGCCTACACTCGCGGCATGGCGCGAGGAGTGGATATGCGGCGTTCGATCGGCGGGATGATGATGGGTGCGGCGCTCTTGGCGAGCGGTTGCCATGGCGAGCCGGACCAGCAGCCAACCGCCGCGCAAGCGACCGGCGTCGCGCAGCAGATCGCCTGGCGCGAGGGCGACGTCGACGATGCCTTCGCCGAGGCGAAGGACGCGAACAAGCCGGTGCTGCTCTACTGGGGCGCGAAATGGTGCCCGCCGTGCAATCTGATGAAGTCGACCTTGTTCAAGGACCCGGCATTCATCGCGCAGACGCGCGCGTTCATCCCCGTCCACCTCGACGGCGACGCCAAGGGCGCGCAGAGCTGGGGCGAGAAATTCGGCATTCAGGGCTATCCGACGGTCATCCTGCTGCGCCCCGACCACAGCGAGATCACGCGGCTGTCGGGGGGCTCCACCGCCTCGACGCTTGCCGACGTGCTTCGCGTCGCCGCGACGCGCACCACCTCGACGGAAGACCTGCTCGAGCGCGCCGACGATCCCTCGAAGCTGTCGGCGGACGATTGGCGGCTGCTGTCGAGCTTCGACTGGTTCGACGATCCCAAGCATTTCGGCGATGCGAAGAAGGAGACCGCGTTCATCGCCCGGCTCGCCGATGCCGCGCCCGATCCGGTGGTGAAGCGCCACTTCGCGCTGACCAGCCTGTTCCTGGCGGGCGGCGGCAAGGATGTCGCGAAACTCACCCCCGATCAGCTGGCGCAGGTGCGCGCCGTCCTGCCCGCGATCCTGTCGGACTATGCCGAGGTGAAGGCCAACCGGCAGGAACTGAGCTACGGCACCACGCCGCTGATCCTCGCGCAGCCCGATCCGGCGGCCAAGCAGGCGCTGTCGGCCCAATTGGTCGCGGCGATGGACAAGGTGGCGGCGGACGCGAGCGTGCCGCTCGGCGACCGGCTTTCGGCGGTCAATGCCGAGGTCGCGCTGTCCAAGGCGGCGAACGGCGGCAAGGTCGCGCCTGCGGTGCTGGAGAAGGTGCGCGCGCGCGTCGCCTTCGTCGATCGTGCCGCGACCGATCCGATGATGCGCCAGGCGGTGATGCCCGATGCAGGGCAGGCGCTCGCCGATGCGGGCGACAAGGCGGGCGCCGAAAAGCTCTGGAAAGCCGAGCTGCCGCACGCGATCGCACCCTATTATTTCATGGTGGATCTCGCCGGGCTGAAGGAGGACGCCAAGGATTATCCGGCGGCGATCGCCTGGCTCAAGCAGGCCGCCGAGACCGCGCAGGGCCCGGCGACGCGGATCCAGTGGGCGATCTTCTATTCGAACGGCGTGACGCGGATGACGCCGAACGACAAGGCCGCGGTCGAGCAGAGCGCGGGGATGGTGATCGACGCGCTCGGCCAGAACAGCGGCGACTATGCGCAGCGCACCGCCAAGAAGGCCGCCGACTGGGGCAAGAAGATGCGCGACTGGAGCGCCAAGCACGACGGCGGCGCGGCGCTGGCGCGGCTGGGGACGCGGATGGGTCAGGCGTGCCCGGCGAGCGACGCGACCGCAGTGTGTCGGGATGTGCTGGGGAAGGCGTGACTACCAAGACCGTTCGTTCTGAGTAGGGGCTGAGCGAAGCCGAAGACCCGTATCGAAGGATCGCGCCGTCAGGCCACCGTCCTTCGATACGCCATTTCGGCAAGCTCAATGGCTACTCAGGACGAACGGTTTTCATCTAGTCCAAACAGCCGCCCGCAACGCCATCCGGTCTCAGATCTCGGCGAGCGCGCCGGTCAGTTCGCGCATCTTCTCTGTGCGAGGCATCTGCCCGGCGTAAAGCGCCGCAGTACTCCCGCGTATGCGGGAGTCCAGGTGAAGCAAGCGCGGCGCCTGAAACCTTGTGCTCCTGCGTGCAGGAGCACGGGACAGCGCTTACGCCGCCACCCGCAGCGCCATCCGGTCCCAGATTTCGGCGAGCGCGCCGGTCAGTTCGCGCATCATCTCTTCGGTGTGGCTCGGCCCCGGCGTGAAGCGCAGGCGCTCGGTGCCGCGGGGCACGGTCGGATAGTTGATCGGCTGGACGTAGACGCCATATTCGGCAAGCAGGATGTCGCTGATCTTCTTGGCCTTGACCGGATCGCCGACGAGCAGCGGCACGATGTGCGTGGTCGTGGCCATCACGGGGAGGCCCGCGTCGGCGAAGAGCGTCTTCAGCATCGCGGCGGCGGCCTGCTGGCCCTCGCGCTCGACGCTCGACGCCTTGAGGTGCCGTACGCTCGCCAGCACGCCCGCGACCAGCACGGGCGACAGCGACGTCGTGAAGATGAAGCCCGGCGCATAGCTGCGGATCACGTCGATGATCTGGTCGTCGCAGGCGATATAGCCGCCCATCACGCCGAACGCCTTGCCCAGCGTCCCCTCGATGATCGTGATCCGGTCGGCGACCTCGTCGCGCTCGGAAATGCCGCCGCCGCGCGCGCCGTACATGCCGACCGCGTGGACCTCGTCGCAATAGGTCAGCGCGTTGTAGGTGTCCGCGAGATCGCAGATCGCCGCGATCGGCGCGACGTCGCCGTCCATCGAATAGACGCTCTCGAACGCGATCAGCTTGGGCGTGTCGGGATCCTCGGCGGCCAGCAGCTCCTCGAGATGGACGAGGTCGTTGTGGCGGAAGACGCGCTTCTCGCAGCCCGAATTGCGGATGCCCGCGATCATCGAGGCATGGTTTAGCTCGTCCGAGAAGATGATGCAGCCGGGCAGCACCTTGGCCAGCGTCGCCAGCGTCGCCTCGTTGGAGACATAGCCGCTGGTGAACAGCAGCGCGCCCTCCTTGCCGTGGAGGTCGGCGAGCTCCTGCTCGAGATCGACGTGATAATGGGTGTTGCCGCCGATGTTGCGCGTGCCGCCCGAGCCCGCGCCGACGTCGTGGAGCGCTTCCTCCATCGCGGCGATCACCTTGGGGTGCTGGCCCATTGCGAGATAGTCGTTCGAGCACCAGACGGTGATCGGTTTGGGGCCGTTATGCCCGGCGAAACAGCGCGCGTTGGGGAAATTGCCCTTGTTGCGCAATATGTCGATGAACACCCGGTAGCGGCCTTCGGCATGGAGCCGATCGATCGCCTGGGCGAACACGCGCTGATAGTCCAAAGCAAGTCCTCCTGGCCCAGTGGGCGGAACGCCAATAGCGCGTCGTTTCACAGACTTCCACTCCCTCCCGAGGAGGAAATGCGATCACCGCGATCGAACGCGTCTCAAAGCCGCTCGATCCGGGACAGGCCGCGGCCGGCGAGCGCCGGCATCAGCGGCGCGATGTCGATGTCCGACGTGAACACCGCGATCCCCTCGCCGGGCGCATCGGGCCAACGCTGATCTCTGGTGAGCACGCCGACGCGGCGCGCGATCCCCTCCGCGCCATCGACGAAGGCGATCGGGCGCGGGCTCGCGGCGGCGAGCCTGTCGGCGACCAGCGGAAAATGCGTGCAGGCGAGCACGACGGTGTCGATCGCCGCGCCGCCGGGCTGGGCGAACAACCCGCCCATCACCGCGGCATAGTCCGCCGGATCGCCGGGCCGCCCGCGCAGCGCCGCCTCGGCGAGATCGACCAGCCGCGCCGAGCCGTGGCGGATCACGGCGCAGTCGGCGGCGAACTCGGCGGCGAGACGATCGACATAGGGCTGGCGGACGGTCGCGTCGGTGCCGAGCACGCCGATCGTCCGCGTCGTGCTCGCGAGTGCCGCCGGCTTGATCGCGGGCACGGTGCCGACGATCGGAAGATCGAGCGCCGACCGTACCGCAGCGAGCGCGATCGTCGAGGCGGTGTTGCACGCGATCACGACCAGTCGCGGCCGGTAGCGCTCGACCAGCCGGCCGAGCAGCGCGGGCACGCGCGCGGCAAGCTCAACGTCGGTCTTGGTGCCGTAGGGGAAGCCCCCCGAATCCGCGACGTAGACGATCGGCGCCAGCGGCGACGCGCGGCGGATAGCATCCAGCACCGACAGCCCGCCGACGCCGGAATCGAAGACGAGCAGCGGGCGATCGGCATCCATCGCGGCGCGATCTAGGCGCGTCGCGCCGCGCCTGCAACCGGTGCGGAGCCGACATGAATACTAATCCATCTTGTTGCGCAGGCGGTGACAATCCCTATGCTCGCGTCACACGCAGGGGACGTATCGGGTGACCGCAACAAACTGGCTCGAACTGGGCGCCGCCGCCCTGATCGGCTATCTGCTGGGATCGATCCCGTTCGGGCTGCTGGTGACGCGGTTGGCGGGCGCGCAGGATCCGCGCACGATCGGATCGGGCAATATCGGCGCGACCAACGTCCTGCGCACCGGCCGCAAGGAACTGGCCGCGATCACGCTGCTGCTCGATGCCGCGAAGGGCGCGGCGGCGGTGCTGATCGTCGGCGCGATCTGGCCCGAGCCGATGCCGCCCTCGCTCCCGGCGATCATCGCGGGCGCCTTCGCCTTCCTGGGCCACGTCTATCCGGTCTGGCTGCGCTTCAAGGGCGGCAAGGGGGTCGCGACCTTCCTGGGAATCGCATTGGCGCTGTCGTGGCCCTGCGGGCTGGTGTTCGCGCTGGTGTGGCTGGCGGCGTTCGCGGCGACGCGGCACAGCTCGGTCGGCGGGATGACCGCGGTGATCGCGACGCCGGTGACCGCCGCGGTGCTCAACCGCTCGGATCTCACGCTGGTGTTCCTGTTGCTCGCGCTGATCGTGCTGTGGAAGCATCGCGCCAATGTCGAGCGGCTGCTCGACGGCACCGAGCCGCGCTTCGGCGGCGGCAGCGGCGCGATCTGACGTCGCCATGCCCGGCGCGATCGACGAGGATGTCGACGGGTCGGGGTTTCCCGAACAGCCTGCCGCGTCCGCCAAGTCGGTCCGCGAGGATCGCATCGCGCGGCTCCGGCTGATCCGCACGCCCACCGTCGGCCCGGTCACCTATGCGCAACTGATGCTCCGCTTCGGCACTGCGGCTGCCGCGCTCGAGGCGATACCCGATCTGGCGCGGCGCGGCGGAGGCAAGCCGCCGACGATCGCACCGCGCGCCGCCGTCGAGGCGGAGGTCGCCGCGGTCGAGGCGGCGGGCGCGCGTTACCTGTTCCTCGGGCTGCCGGGCTATCCCGCGCTGCTCGCGACGGTGACGGGTGCGCCGCCGGCGCTGATCGTGCGGGGCCGGCGTGCGATCGCGGACAAGGCGGTGGTCGGCATGGTCGGCGCGCGCAACGCATCGGCTTCGGCCTGCCGTTTCGCGCGCGGGTTGGCGGCGGAACTGGGCGAGCGCGGCGTCAGCGTCGCCTCGGGGCTGGCGCGGGGAATCGACACCGCCGCGCATCAGGGCTCGCTCGAGACCGGAACGATCGGCGTGATCGCGGGCGGGATCGATGTCGCCTATCCGCCCGAGAACGCCGATCTGCAGCAACGGATCGCGACCGAGGGGCTGCTGGTCGCCGAGCAGCCGCCCGGCACCGAGCCCCGCGCGCGCCACTTCCCCTATCGCAACCGGATCATCGCGGGGCTGGCGCAGGCGGTGATCGTGATCGAGGCGGCGCCCAAATCGGGCTCGCTGATCACCGCGCGCTATGCCGGCGACTATGGCCGCGAGGTGCTGGCGGTGCCGGGCTCGCCGCTCGACCAGCGCGCGCAGGGCTGCAACCTGCTGATCCGCGAGGGCGCGACGCTCGTCCAGAACGCCGACGACGTGATGGAGGCGCTGCGCCCGATCGATCCGCGCGCGACGCTCTTGGAGCCAGGAGCCGGCGGCTATGGAGGCCCGCGCGTGTCAGCGGATGCCGACGATGCGGATCGCCGCGCGGTCGCCGATCTGCTCGGGCCGTCGCCGGTGCCGGTCGACGAGATCGTCCGGCTGTCGCGGCGGCCGCCGGCGATCGTGCAGACGGTGCTGCTGGAGCTGGAACTGGCCGGGCGGCTCGAGCGGCACGCGGGCGGGCAGGTGAGTTTGAGGCTCTAGGCGTTCCCCGGCGAAGGCCGGGGCTCAGGCCCGGCGTATGAGGCATGCGCTCTGTTCGATCAGTGGCTTGGGGCCTGGGCCCCGGCCTGCGCCGGGGAACGCCGGTGGCTTGCGACACCGCAAGCCGCTTGACGAACCGGCCGCGCCGTTCCCACCCTCGTACGCGTACACGTGAAGGACTGCCCCCACATGAAGCTCGTCGTCGTCGAATCGCCCGCCAAGGCCAAGACCATCGAGAAGTATCTCGGCCCCGGGTATAAGGTGCTCGCCTCCTATGGCCACGTCCGCGATCTACCCGCCAAGGACGGCTCGGTGAACCCCGACGAGGGTTTTTCGATGGAGTGGGAGAATTACGCCGACAAGACGCGCCAGCTGAAGGCGATCACCGACGAGGCCAAGACCGCCACCGGCCTGATCCTCGCGACCGATCCCGATCGCGAAGGCGAGGCGATCTCGTGGCACGTCCAGGAGGTGCTCAGGAAGCGCAAGGCGCTGCCCGCCGACACGGTGCGCGTCACCTTCAACGCGATCACCAAGGCGGCGGTGCTGAAAGCCATGGCCGAGCCGCGCGCGCTCGACGAGGATCTCATCGACGCCTACCGGGCGCGCCGCGCGCTCGATTATCTGGTCGGCTTCACGCTCTCACCGGTGCTGTGGCGCAAGTTGCCCGGCGCCAAGTCGGCGGGGCGCGTCCAGTCGGTGGCGCTGCGCCTCGTCGTCGATCGCGAGCGCGAGATCGAAGCCTTCAAGGCGCAGGAATATTGGTCGGTCGCCGCCGACATGGAGCAGGACGGCGTCGGCTTCGTCGCGCGCCTGACCAAGTGGAAGGGCGACAAGATCGATCGCCTGACGATCGGCAAGGAGGGCGACGCGCAGGCCGCCAAGGCCGACGTCGAGGCCGCGCGGCTCGTCGTCTCGACCGTCGAGACCAAGCCGCTGACGCGCAATCCGCCGCCGCCCTTCACCACCTCGACGCTCCAGCAGGAGGCCGCGCGCAAGCTCGGCTTCTCGGCGAGCCACACGATGCGGATCGCGCAGTCGCTCTACGAGGACGGGCTGATCACCTACATGCGCACCGACGGCGTGCAGATGGACGAGAGCGCGATCTCGGCGGCGCGCAAGGCGATCGCCGAGCGCTATGACGGCGGCTACGTCCCCGACAAGCCGCGCATCTACGTCACCAAGGCGAAGAACGCGCAGGAAGCGCACGAGGCGATCCGCCCCACCGACTTTTCGCGCGAGAAGGCGGGCTCGGGCGATCATGCGCGGCTCTACGAACTCGTCTTCAAGCGCGCGACCGCGAGCCAGATGGCCTCGGCGCGGCTGGAGCGCACAACGGTCGATCTCAGCGACGGCACCGGCATGCTGAGCCTGCGCGCGACCGGGCAGGTCGTGCTCTTCCCCGGTTATCTCGCGCTCTACGAGGAGGGCCGCGACGACGAGGGCGACGAGGAAAGCCGCCGCCTGCCGCGCATCAACGAGGGTGATTCGCCCGCGGTGAAGGCGGTGCGCGCCGAGCAGCATTTCACCCAGCCGCCGCCGCGCTTTTCGGAGGCGAGCCTCGTCAAGAAGATGGAGGAGCTCGGCATCGGCCGCCCCTCGACCT
>CAXTVK010000096.1:0-10049 GCA_964247655.1 uncultured Sphingomonadaceae bacterium
GCGAAGTGCCCGAGCACAAGAAGCCCCGCCGCATCGCGATCGACGGCGACGCGTTTGACGGCGAAGCGCAGGTACTCGCGGCGGCGTAACGGCTTCTGCATCCTCCCCCGGAGGGGGAGGGGGACCGCCGAAGGCGGTGGAGGGGTGGACCACATCTCGGGCAGGCACCCGTGTCGAGGTCGGATACCCCTCCACCATTCGCTTCGCGAACGGTCCCCCTCCCCTGAAAGGGGAGGATTTGGCGAATACTTCAAGGGCCGACCCGGTTCGCCGGGCCGGCCCTTCTCGCGTCAGGCGATGATGTCCGGGATGAGCTCGTCGCCGAGCTGCGAGATCTCGTCCTTGATGCGCAGCTTGCGCTTCTTGAGCCTTGCGATCTGGAGCTGGTCGGGGAGCGCGGTCATCCCCAGCGCGACGATCGCGGCGTCGAGATCGCGGTGCTCGGTGCGCAGCATCGCCAGCCTGTGCCCGATATCATCGGCGTCCATCGCTTGGGTCCCCATCCGGCCCGCCGCGCGACGCGGGCGGCACGATCACCGCGATGCCGCGCGCGCCGGCCGCGCGCAAGCGCGGATTGCGCGGATCACCGCCTGCGGTTTGTCGCACCGATCCTCGCGGCCCGTCGCTTTCGACTTTTGTTCACGAGACAGAAACGCATTTCGGTGGTTTACTGATCGATGCTGACCAAGCCAACGAGGAGGTTCCCTATGAACAATCCACATTCCAACGCTTTGGTTTCCCGCCACGCGGGTCTCGATGCGCGAATCGCCGACGAGTCGCGGCGCCCCTCGCCCGACACGAGCATCATCGCCGCGCTGAAGAAGCAGAAGCTGCGGATCAAGGAAGCGCTTTCCGGGCTCTGAAACGTACCGCGGTCCGTTCGCGCGATCAGCCGCGCGGCGGGCCGCCTACCTTCCCCTAACGTGGCATTTCCGGTTCGACGAACCCCGCTAGACTGCAGATCGCATAGATCAGCGCGGTTTCAGTCCCGGACGACGCTCCAAGCTGACCGCGGGCCGGAAAAGTTCGTCGCTCTTCGCCTTGGCCTTGCGCGCGCGGCTCTTGTCGATGGGATGATCGAAGGCGACGCCGATCCGGCCGGCTTCGGCCCAGGCAACCGATCCGCTCATCGTGCCGATCCCCTCCAGCTCGATCTCGACGCGCATCCCCGGCCGATATTGGTCGGACGCGTCCGCCATCAGCCCGCCCGACGAGACGTTGCGTACGCGCACCTTCTCGCCCTCGCCGCCATCGCCCTCGGGGCGAAGCTGCGCGAGTACGAACAGGCTGTCGCGCGGGTCGCGCCGCTGCGACTCGGAGCCTGCTTCCGGACTGTGACTACCGATCGGACTTTCTTCCACTGGGCGTCTCGCGATGGTGATGCGACAATTGCCTATAGCAGCTAGGATAGCGCCGGATAGGTCGCCAAAGCCTTAATCGTCGGTCACCGGCCGGCGATCAATCGTCGCGCGAGATCTTTTCGTTGCGCTCGTGCTTTTCCTGCGCCTCGACGGTCATCGTCGCGATCGGCCGCGCCTCGAGCCGCGCGAGCGAGATCGGCTCGCCGGTCACCTCGCAATAGCCGTACTCGCCTTCGTCGATGCGGCGCATCGCGGCGTCTATCTTCGAGATCAGCTTGCGCTGGCGGTCGCGCGTGCGCAATTCGATCGACCAGTCGGTCTCGCTCGATGCGCGATCGGTGATGTCGGGCTCGCGCAGCGAATCGGTCTGCAACTGGGCGAGCGTCTCCTTCGCCTCGAGCAGGATCGACTCTTTCCACTGCAGCAGCTTGCGCCGGAAATAGACGGTCTGCCGCGGCCCCATGAAGGGCTCGTCGGCAGACGGACGATAATCATCGGGCAACGCCGCCGGTCCCGGCTTGCGTTCGCCCACGGTCTCCACCGCTGTCGCCATGCAACTCTCCGCTCCATGTCGGAGCCTTCGGTCAGGCGGTGCTCGCCCGGACACGAGATGCTCCTGTCCCCGGGGCGGGCCTATACCCAGACGCATCCAGCCGCACAAGCGCGCGCGAGACATCTCCGCTTGCGAGGACGCGCGACAAAGCCACACTGTGGCAAAGCTGCCGCTTTACGAGGCATCATATTGACGCAAAACGGGACATCGGCGCCAAACCCGCCGAAACCTCTTCTTTTCAAATGCGTCGTAACAAGCGAAGAACACTGCAAGGCTTAACGGATAATTCGCATTGCGAGGTCAAAAGCCGAACGATGTAGCGGTCCGAGTGTACAGCTGGCGTGGATCAGTAAATGTATCCGGCCATAGAGGGGCGAAGGTAAAGCGATGTCGGTAAGAATGGCCATCGCCAAATTGTGCGCATGTGCATGCGGAGGCGCCGTCGTCGGCGGCGGCGCGGTGCATTACGCCGAGCACCCGCATCCTCGCGCCGCGTTTCACCGCGTCGCCGCGCACCGGGTCGTCGCGGCCCGCGTCGCGCATCGCACCGTCACCACCACGACCACCTGCACCCCCGGCACCGTGACGCTCGCCGCGGCCGGCCCTGCTCCTTCGTTCGAGGCGCCCGGCTTCGGCGGCGGCGCGGTGGCGCCCGCGATCGTCGGCGGTGGCGGTTTCTTCGGCGGCGGCGGCTTCGGCGGCGGCGGTTTCTGGGGTGGCGGCGGTGGCGGTGGCGGCGGCTGGTTCATCTCCTCGACTTCGTCGAGCTCGACCAGTGGCGCGGTCACGACCAGCGGCTCGGTCTCGACCAGCAGCTCGACCGGCGGCGTCACCTCGACCTCGTCGACCGGCGGCAGCTCGACCAGCACCAGCGGCGGATCGACCTCGACCAGCGGCGGCTCCACGTCGACCAGCGGCGGATCGACCAGCACGAGCAGCTCGACCAGCGGCAGCTCGAGCACCTCGTCGAGCACGAGCAGCAGCACCAGCGGTTCGTCGAGCACGAGCAGCTCGTCCTCGACCAGCGGTGGCCACGATCATCCGCACGGCCCGCATGGTCCGCACGACGTGCCCGCGCCGCCGATGCTCCTGCTGTTCGGCGGTGCCGCAACCGCGCTCGTCGCCCGCCGCAGGCTCGCCAAGCGCGCCGAGGGCTGACATTCTTCCAGTCCATGAAAAGGGCCGCGACGCACCAGCGCCGCGGCCCTTTTTTTTGCTTTCGATCGGTGTCGCACCAGATCGATCGCACCCCGCTCCTCCCCGGAGGGGGAGGAGTTCGTGCGCTATTTCGCCGCCGCAGCCGCACTCAACTGTGCCGCGGTCATCGCCACCTTGAGCCCACCGCCGCTGCCCGCGGCGAACGCCGACACGGGCAGGCGAACCTTCGAACCGCTGGTCAGCGTCACCGTCGCGATCTGCCCAGTGACGCCGGTGATGCTGCCGACTGCGCCGCCTTGCGTATCGGAGACCGCCGCACCCTGCGTCACGCTCGCCTTGACCGGCGCCGCAGCCGCCGTCGGCGTCGCCTGTGCCGCCGCCGCATCGATCTGCGACGCGGTCATTGCGATCACCGGGCCGTTGGGGCCCATCGCGAAGCTCGTCTTGGGCAGCCGCACCTTGCTCTTGGCGGTGGCGAGCACGACGTAATCGCCATCGACGCTCTCGATGCTGCCCGCGGTGCCGCCGCTGGTGTCGAGCACCTTGGCGCCGGCTGCGATCGTGGTGGGGGTGGAGGGCGATGCGGTCGTCGATGTCGTCGCGGCGGCCCCACCCGACGTCGCGGGCGCGGTGGCAGCCTGCGACGGCGTGGTGGCGGTGTTGCCGGCCGGCGCCGTCTGCGCGAACGCCGCCGTCGGCAACAGCGTGGCGGCACCCAGCATCAGCGCGTTCTTGATCGTGTTCATGATAGACCCTCTTCCATATCGAACCGTAAAACGGGCGCGTTTTCACTGCACCCTGCGCCAGGACAACGGACCGGGGACCGAAACGGTTCAATCGCCAGACGAACCGGTCTGTCGATCCGTCGAACGCCGCCGATGACTTCGCGATGTGCACCTTCCGCGGTCCGGCGACGTCCTCTGTCGGGCTCGCACGACCTCGGTTTCTCGCGCTCGCGTTCCGATTGCTTGCGCACCTGCCCTGCCGTCTTGCGCGATCTGCTCCGAATCGGACGATAGACAGGACCGTGGCGAGGCTTGCGAAGCCACGAGGCCCCCGCCATAGCTGCGGCCATGCACGACATCCGCCTGCTCCGCGACGATCCCGCCGCCTTCGCCGCCGCGCTCAAGCGCCGCGGCACCGACTTCGACGTTGCCGCCTTCGCCGCGCTCGATGGCGAGCGCCGCACTGCCGCGCTTGCCGCAGAGGCCGCGCAGGCCGAGCGCAACCGGCTCTCGAAGGAGATCGGCAAGGCGTTCGGCAACGGCGACCGCGCCGGCGGCGAGGCGATGCAGGGTCGCGTCGCCGACCTCAAGGAGACGATCGCCACCGAGGAGGCGCGCGACGCCGATCTCGGCGCACAGGTCGAGACGCTGCTCGCGGGGCTCCCCAATCTGGCGCTGCCCGACGTGCCCGACGGCATCGACGAGGACGACTGCGTCATCGTCAAGCAGTGGGGCGAGGCGACCGATCTGGTTTTCCAGGCGAAGGAGCATGACGAGATCGGCCGCGCGCTCGGCATGGATTTCGACGCGGCCGGCGTCGTCTCGGGTGCGCGCTTCGTGTATCTGAAAGGGCCGATCGCCCGGCTCAACCGCGCGCTCGGCCAGTATATGCTCGATCACCACACGCAGCGCTTCGGCTATACCGAGGTCGCGCCGCCGCTGCTGGTGCGTACCGAGGCGCTGGTCGGCACCGGGCAACTCCCGAAGTTCGCCGAGGACCTGTTCCAGACCACCGACGGCCGCTGGCTGATCCCCACCGCCGAGGTGAGCCTCACCAACTACGTCCGCGAGCAGATCCTGCCCGAGCAGGCGCTGCCGCTGCGCTTCACCGCGCTGACCGAGTGTTTCCGCGCCGAGGCGGGTGCGGCGGGCCGCGACACGCGCGGGATCATCCGTCAGCACCAGTTCCAGAAGGTCGAGCTCGTCTCGATCGTCACCCCCGAGCAATCGGACGAAGAGCATGAGCGGATGACGCTCGCCGCCGAAAGCGTGCTCGAGGCGCTGGGGCTACCTTACCGCCGCGCGCTGCTGTGCACCGGCGACATGGGCTTCTCCGCCGCGAAGACGTTCGATCTCGAGGTCTGGCTGCCCGGCCAGCAGCGCTTCCGCGAGATCAGCTCCTGCTCGACCTGCACCGATTTCCAAGCGCGCCGCATGAACACGCGCTTCCGCCCCGCCACCGCGGACGCCGCGGGCAAGAAGGCGGGCACGCGCTTCGTCCACACGCTCAACGGCTCGGGCCTCGCGGTCGGCCGCACGCTCGCCGCGGTGATCGAGAACTACCAGACCGCCGAGGGCGCGGTGCGCGTGCCCGAGGTGCTCGCGCCGTACATGGGCGGGCTGACGGTGATCGAGCCGGCCTGAGCTAGGCATCACCCCTCCCCGTTCGTCCTGAGCGAAGTCGAAGGACGTGCTCCGAACGCAACGCCTGCGACACGTACTTCGACTTCGCTCAGTACGAACGGTGTTGGGGTCGGCGCCGCTACCAGCGGCAAACCGGGTTTTGAAGGACAAGTGACATGCGCATCCTGGTGACCAACGACGACGGCATCCACGCCCCCGGCCTCAAGGTCGCCGAGGCGATCGCGCGCGCGATCAGCGACGACGTCTGGGTGGTCGCACCCTCCGACGAGCAATCCGGCGCGGGCCATTCGCTCACCCTCACCCGCCCCCTGCGCCTGCGCAAGCACGACGACCGCCGCTTCTCGGTGAGCGGCACGCCGACGGACTCGGTGATGATGGGGCTGCTCGAGGTGCTCGACGGCCCGCCCGACCTGATCCTGTCGGGCGTCAACCGCGGCGCCAATCTGGGCGAGGACGTGACCTATTCGGGCACCGTCGCGGCGGCGATGGAGGGTGCGCTCGCGGGCGTCCGCTCGATCGCGCTCAGCCAGGTCTATGCGCGCGAGGGCGTGGGCGACGCGGTGCCATTCGCCTGCGCGGAGGCGTGGGGCGAGCGCGTGATCCGGCCGCTGCTCGATATGGACTTCGCGCCGGGCATGCTGGTCAACGTCAACTTCCCGGCACGCGCCGCCGATGCGGTGAAGGGCGTTCGCGTCGTGAGCCAGGGCGTCCGCGACTATGGCCGCGCGAGCATGGTCAAGCAGCGCGATCCGCGCGGCTTCCCCTATTATTGGCTGTCGTTCCACGGCGTCGTGCAGACCGGGGGCGCCGACACCGATCTCGAGGCGGTCGCCGACGGCTATGTCGCGGTGACGCCGCTGCACCTCGATCTCACGCACCGCGACGCCATGACGTCGCTCGCGGCGCGCTATTGAGCGCGGCACGCTTGCCCGCTAAGGCTCGGCGCGGGGCTTTTGCGGGGTATTGCATGTCGTCGCGGTGCGGGCGTTGGATGGCGACGATCGCGCTGCTCGCATCGAGCGGCTGCATCCCGCGCGGCGACCCGCCCGAAGGCTATGGCGAGCCGCCCGCCGCGCCGGCGCCGTTGCCCCGGCAGCCGATCCGGCACCATGACGAGGGGCGCGGCCAGGATCGCGGGCTCCGGCCGCTCTCGACCGAGGCGCCCGACGCCGAAGGCCATGTCCGCACCACCGACATCCCCAGTTCGGTCAGTCAGCCGACCCCCGCCTGGGTCGCGCAGAAGGTCGAGGCCGACGCGCAGGCCATCCCGGATTCCACCTACACGGTGAAGCCCGGCGACACGCTGCGCTCGATCGGCAACCGCACCGGCGCGGGATCCGAGGCGATCGCGCGCGCCAACCGGATCGATCCGCCGTTCGACGTGGTGGCCGGGCAGCGGCTGAAAATCCCCGGCGGCCGCTACCATCTCGTCCGCCAGGGCCAGACCGGCGTCGCGATCGCGCGCGCCTACGGCGTCGGCTGGTCGACCGTCGCCGATCTCAACGATCTCCAGCCGCCCTACATATTGCGCAACGGCCAGCGGCTGCTGCTGCCCAGCGCCGCCGAAACCGCGCAGATGAGCCCCGAGCAGCGCGCGCAGGCGTTCAGCCTCAACATCGACGATCTCGCCACCGGTTCGGAACCCGCGATCCCGGTCAAGGAGACCCCCAAGCAGGCGACCGCGACGCCGAAGAAGCCGCTCCATACCGACGTCGCGGTCGCGGCGCCGTCGGCGTTCACCGGCCGCTTCCAATGGCCGCTGACCGGCGCGATCATCGGCAAGTTCGGCCCCGCCGGCGACGGCCGGCGCAACGACGGCATCAACATCGCGGCCGAGCGCGGCGAGGAGATCCACGCCGCCGCCGACGGCGTCGTCGCCTATGCGGGATCGGCGATCGCCGTCTATGGCGGGCTGATCCTGATCAAGCACGGCGACGGCTGGATCACCGCCTACGGCCATGCCGAGCAATTGCTCGTCACGCGCGGCCAGTCGGTCAAGCGCGGCGAGGTGATCGGGCGCGCGGGGGCGACCGGGTCGGTCAACAAGCCGCAGCTCCATTTCGAGATCCGCAACAAGCGCACGCCGGTCGATCCGCTGCGCTATCTGCCGCCGACGCAGGGCCAGTAGCAAGCCGATGCAGGTCGGGATCATCATCTCCGCGTCGATGCTCGTCATCAGCCTCGTGCTGGCGACGAGCATGGCGATCGCCTGGGCGTGCTTCGGCCGCCCGCGCCACGCGCTCAGCTGGGCGATCGCCTATATCGGATACGGCGGCGAGATCGTGTTCGTCGGGCTGGGAACGGCGATCCCGTCGATCAAGCATTGGACCGAGCCGTTCGCCTTCGTCGGCGTGCTGCTGCCCGCGGTCCTCATCGCCATGGGCGCGCGGCAGCGCGCGGGGCTTCCCGCGTGGGGACGCGGACTGGCGGTGGCCGCGACAATCGTGTTCGTCGTCGCGGAGGGCTTCCGCCAGCTTCATCCGATCCCGTGGCTGACCGCGACCGACGGCCTGTTCACCTCGGCGATGCTCGCCATCGCGGTCGTCGCGATACGCCCTCGCGACCGCGCCGCCGAGCCTGCCGAGCTGGTCACGATCATCGCGCTCGGCGTGTTCATCCTGTTCGAGCTGCTGCTCGTCGTCACCGACATGCGCAGCCTCGCGCTGCCCGGCGATCCCGGCGCCCGCGCGCTGTTCGAGATGCTCTATCTCTCGGGGCTGACGCCGGTGTTCGTCGCCACCGGGGTAAGCGCGATCCTGCTGCTCGCCTCCGATCTCGCCGTGCAACTGCGCGCCCAGGCCTCGCACGATCCGCTGACCGGCGTGCTCAACCGCCGCGGCTTCCACGAGGCGGCGCTGCGCGCGATCGCCAATGGCCGCCGCCAGCGCCAGTCGATCGCGGTCGCCATCGCCGACATCGATCTGTTCAAGAGCATCAACGATCGCTTCGGCCACACGATGGGCGACCGCACGCTGCACTATATCTGCAGCCGGCTGGCGGCGGGGCTGCGCACCGAGGATCTGGTCGGGCGGATCGGCGGCGAGGAATTCGCGCTGCTGCTGGTCAATTCGACCGCCGAACAGGCCGCGCAGGCGATGGAACGCATCCGCATCGAGGTCGCCGCCGGCTTCTGCGAGGACGGCGCGCCGGTGCCGGTGACGATCAGCTTCGGCGTCGCCCCCGTCGCCGTCCCGGCGGGCCATGCCGAGACCGCTTTGGCCGACGCGCTCGACGAAGCCGATCGCGCGCTCTACCGCTCGAAGGTCGAGGGCCGCAACCGCACGACCCTGGCGGACGCGGCGTGACGTCGCACCACCGTCATCCCGGCGGACGCCGGGACCCATAAACGCCGCGTCCGGAGCGCAAGCGCAGCGTCGACGATCGGCGCGGCGCCGGGGTCGTCGTCGTTGCGCCTATGGGTCCCGGCCTCCGCCGGGATGACGAAGAGGGACGGCGCGAGGAGGATCGCAGCCCGATCGTCGACACCCGCCGCGCGCCCACCCTAGCAAATTCCTCCCCACTGCCCTATGTGCGCGCGCTCCCATGGCAACCGTCCTCCCCTCCCCGCCGAAAGTCGGCATGGTCTCGCTCGGCTGTCCGAAGAACCTCGTCGACAGCGAGCGGATTCTGACCAAGCTGCGCGCCGACGGCTATGCGATGTCGCCCGACTATGCCGGCGCCGACATCGTGCTGGTCAACACCTGCGGCTTTCTCGATTCCGCCAAGGAGGAGAGCCTCGAGGCGATCGGCGAGGCGATCGCGGAGAATGGCCGCGTCATCGTCACCGGCTGCATGGGCAAGGAAGCGGACGTCATCCGCGCGCGCTTCCCGGGCGTGCTCGCGGTCACCGGCGCGCACGAATATGAGCAGGTCGTCGGCGCGGTGCACGAAGCGGCACCGATGCCGCCTTCCGCGTTCCTCAATCTCGTGCCCGAGCGCGACCTCAAGCTGACTCCGCGCCACTACAGCTATCTCAAGATATCGGAGGGCTGCAACCACCGCTGCGCCTTCTGCATCATCCCGTCGCTACGCGGCGATCTGGTCAGCCGCCGGCCAGACGCGATCCTGCGCGAGGCCGAGCGACTGGTCGCGGCGGGCACGCGCGAGTTGCTGGTGATCAGCCAGGACACCTCCGCCTACGGCCTTGATCTGCGCCATGCCTCGTGGCCGCTCAAGGGCGGCGGAGAGGTGCGCGCTCACATGACAGACCTGTCGCGCGAGCTCGGCAAGCTCGGCGCCTGGGTGCGGCTGCATTACGTCTACCCCTACCCGCACGTCGACCAAGTCATCCCGCTGATGGCCGAGGGGCTGATCCTCCCCTATCTCGACATCCCATTCCAGCATGCCGCCCCCGCGGTGCTCAAGCGGATGAAGCGCCCCGCCAACGAGGCGCGCGTGCTCGAGCGGCTGCGCAACTGGCGCTCGATCGCGCCCGACATCACGATCCGCTCGACCTTCGTCGTCGGCTTCCCCGGCGAAACCGAGACCGATTTCCAATATCTGCTCGATTGGCTCGACGAGGCGCAGCTCGACCGCGTCGGCGCGTTCCGCTTCGAGCCCGTCGAGGGCGCCGCCGCCAACGCGCTGCCCGATCAGGTGCCCGAGGCG
>CAXTVK010000097.1:0-9999 GCA_964247655.1 uncultured Sphingomonadaceae bacterium
ACGTGTTCGAGACGATGCCCGCCCACCTCAAGGAACAGAGCGACTGGATGGCCGAGGAACGACGGGTGGCGGGGGTATGACGACTTATGACATCCTCCCCGCGCGAAGCGGGGGGAGGGGGACCGTTCGCGCAGCGAATGGTGGAGGGGCGGTGCCACAGGCGCCGCGCTCGGAGCACTCCCCCTCCACCACCGGCTTCGCCGGCGGTCCCCCTCCCCATCGCAGATGGGGAGGATCAGAAGCATGACCCGCATGAACATGATCCAGGCGATCAACAGCGCGATGGATGTCGCGATGGCGCACGATCCCGACGTGCTCGTGATGGGCGAGGATGTCGGCTATTTCGGCGGCGTCTTCCGCGCGACCGCGGGCCTGCAGAAGAAATACGGCAAGACGCGCTGCTTCGATGCGCCGATCAACGAATGCGGCATCATCGGCGTCGCGGTCGGCATGGCGGCCTATGGCCTCAAGCCCGTGCCCGAGATCCAGTTCGCGGATTACATCTACCCTGGCATGGACCAGCTGATCTCCGAAGCCGCGCGGCTGCGCTACCGGTCGGGCGGCGAGTTCACCTGCCCGATCACGGTACGCACTCCCTTCGGCGGCGGCATCTTCGGCGGCCAGACGCACTCGCAGTCGCCCGAAGGCATTTTTACGCACGTCAGCGGGCTCAAGACGGTGATCCCGTCCAACCCCTACGACGCCAAGGGGCTGCTGATCGCGGCGATCGAGGATCCTGACCCGGTGCTCTTCTTCGAGCCCAAGCGCATCTACAATGGCCCGTTCGACGGCCATTACGATCGCCCGGTGTCGCCCTGGTCCAAGCACGACGCGTCCGAAGTGCCCGAGGCCTATTACACCGTGCCGCTCGGCAAGGCGGCGATCGTCCGCGCGGGCGAGGCGGTGACGGTGCTGTGCTACGGCACGATGGTGCATGTCGCGCTCGGCGTGGTCGCAGAGGCGGGCGTCGACGCCGAAGTGATCGACCTGCGCACGCTGGTGCCGCTCGACATCGACACGATCGTCGCCTCGGTCGAGAAGACCGGGCGCTGCATGATCGTCCACGAGGCGACGCGCACCTCGGGCTTCGGCGCCGAGCTGTCCGCGCAGGTGCAGGAGCGCTGCTTCCACCATCTCGAGGCGCCGATCGAGCGCGTGACGGGGTGGGACACACCCTATCCGCACAGCCTCGAATGGGCTTATTTTCCGGGGCCGGTGCGGCTCGGCCAGGCGCTCCGGCGCGTGTTGAAGGATTGATCGCATGGCGCGCGTGAACTTCCGCCTCCCCGACATCGGCGAAGGCATCGCCGAGGCCGAGATCGTCACCTGGCACATCCAGGTCGGCGACATGGTCGAGGAGGACCAGCCCGTCGCCGACATGATGACCGACAAGGCGACCGTCGAGATGGCGGCGCCGGTGACGGGGCGCGTGGTTGAAATCGCGGGCGCGGTCGGCGACCAGATCGCGATCGGCTCGACGCTGGTGGTGTTCGAGACGGAGAGCGAGGCGGCCGGTTCGCCGCTGGGCGACGGGCCTGAACCGGCGGACGCGACGCCGCCTGAGAATACGGCGGTCGAGACCATCGCCCCCCTCCCTGAAAGGGAGGGGTCGGGGGTAGGTTCCTCACCGAAGAGCTCCGCGCCAGGCCCACACGAACCCACCCCCAGCCCCTCCCTTTCAGGGAGGGGTGAAGAAAGCAGGAAGGCGCTGGCGTCCCCCGCCGTGCGCCAGCGCGCCAAGGATCTCGGCGTCGACCTTGCCGACATCAAGCCCGCGATCGGCGATCGCATCCGCCACGCCGATCTCGACGCGTTCCTCAAATACCAGGGCGGTGCCAAGGCATCCGCGCCCGTCCGCGCGCCGATCGTTTCCGGTGACGACGGCATCGAGGAGATCAAGGTCGTCGGCCTGCGCCGCCGCATCGCCGAGAACATGGCGGAGGCCAAGCGCCGCATCCCGCACTTCGCCTATGTCGAGGAGCTCGACGTCACCGCGGTCGAGGCGCTGCGCCAGGCGATGAACGCCGAGCGCGGCGAGCGGCCCAAGCTCACCATGCTGCCCTTCCTGATGCGCGCGATGGTCAAGGCCGCCGCCGCCTTCCCGATGGTCAACGCGCGCTACGACGACGAGGCCAATGTCGTCAGCCGCTACGGCGCGGTGCATCTCGGCATGGCGACGCAGACCGACGCCGGCCTGTCGGTGCCCGTGATCCGCGACGCGCAGGCGCGCGACGTATGGGCGCTCGCCGCCGAGGTCGTCCGCCTCGCCGATGCCACCCGCCGTGGGAAAGCGACGCGCGATGAGCTGTCGGGCTCGACGATCACGCTGACCTCGCTGGGCGCGCTCGGCGGGATCGTCTCGACGCCCGTCATCAACCGGCCCGAGGTCGCGATCGTCGGCGTCAACCGCATGGTCGAGCGGCCGGTGGTGATCGAGGGCCGGATCGAGGTGCGCAAGATGATGAACCTGTCCTCGTCCTTCGACCACCGCGTGGTCGACGGGATGGACGCGGCCAAGTTCATCCAGGCGGTCCGCCGGCTGATCGAGGTGCCGGCGCTGCTGTTCGCGGACTGAACGTTCGCCGTTCGTCCTGAGCGAAGTCGAGGGACCTTGGTCGGGATTGCGTTAGCGTGTCTCGACTTCGCGCGACATGAACCGGGATTTGACCGCCTCAGCCGCCCATTTGCGGGTGGAACATCCGGCCGCGCTCGGTCCATAGGATGACGAGGATGCCGAGGCTGCCGGTGATCGCGAAGCCGGCGGTCATCGGCAGTGTCGTCCCGTCGAATTGCTGGCCGATCAGCGTGCCGAGGATCGAGCCGCCGACCATCATCACAAACCCCTGCACCGAGGCGGCGGTCCCTGCCAGCGAGGCGAGCGGCTCCATCGCGATCGCGCTGAAATTGCCCATCGACAGCCCGAAGCAGAACAGCGCGATCGCCTGGAAGGCGCCGAAGGTCCAGATCGATTCCCCGCCGCCGAGGACGACGAGCAGGTGGATGATCTCGGCGACCGTCATGCCGACGATCGCGGCATGGCCGAGCCGGCGCGTACCCAGCCGCTCGACCAGCCGCGAATTGATCAGCGACGCCACGCCCATGGCGCCCGCGATCACCGCGAAGACCGGCGGCATCAGCTTGGGGGCATGGAAGATGTCCGCGAACACCTGCTCGATCGAGCTGATGAAGCCGAGCAGCGCGCCCTGCAGCAGCGCCTGCGTGACCATGTAGCCGCCCGCCTGCCGCGTGGTGAGCGCGGTCCAGAAGCCGAGCGCGATCGATCGCGCTTCGATCGGCCGCCGGAAATCGGGATGCAGCGTCTCGGGCAGGCGGAGCCAGACCCAGACGAACACCGCCGCAGCGAACGCCGCGAGCGCAAGGAACAGCCCGCGCCACGGGAAGACGAGCATGATCAGCTGGCCGATCGAGGGCGCGAGGATCGGCACCGCGAGGAAGATCATCATCGCCAGCGACATCACCCGCGCCATCTGCCGGCCGCCATAGCAATCGCGCACCATCGAGGTGGCGACGACGCGCGTCGCCGCGATCGAGGCGCCCTGCAGCACGCGCAGGGTCAGCAGCACCGCGAAGCTCGGCGCGAAGACGATGCCGACACAGCAGATCGCATAGCCGACCATGCCGCCCAGCATGAGCCGCTTGCGGCCGTAGCGATCCGACAGCGGACCGTAGACGATCATCGCGACGCCGAAGCCCAGCACGAACGAAGTGATGATCCACTGCCGCTCGTTCTCGTCGGCGATGCCCAGCGAATGGCCGATCGCGGGCAGCGCGGGCAGCATCGTATCGATGCCGAGCGCCATCATCGCCATCATCGCCGCGATCATGCCGACGAACTCGCGGAAGCCGATGCCGGCATGCGGGCCGGCCGCGGCGACGTGCGGCGCCATCTCTTCGGGGTTGCTCAGTCCGTCCACGCGGGCTTCCTTACGCGCGCGAGGCCGGATCGGCAAACCTCATGCTGCAGGTGCGAAGATCACGCCTTCTTGAGATGACGCTCGGCGAAGGCGGCGGCGGCGCCGAGCAGGCCCGGCTGCGGGTGCGTGATCAGCTTGACCGGCAGCTTGGCCATCCGCGCCTCGAAGCGGCCCTTGCCGGTGTAGCGGCCGTGGAATCCGCTGTCGGGCAGGTGATCGCCGATCCGCGCGCCGACGCCGCCGCCGATGACCGTCGCGACCGCGCCGTGCGCCAGCGCGAGGTCGCCCGCGAACGCGCCCAGCGCGAGGCAGAAGCGATCGAGCGCGGCGGCGGCGAGCACGTCGTGCCCCTCGAGCGCGAGCTTCCACAGCGCGATATCCTCGATCGGCCGCACGGTGCGGTCCTCGATCAGCGCGAGCGCCTCGTGGATGTTGCCGAGCCCCGGGCCCGACACCAGCCGCTCGACCGAGACGCGGCGGAATTTCTCGCGGATGATCGCGAGCATCCGATCCTCGAGCGGGTCGAGCGGTGCGAATTCGATATGGCCGCCCTCGGTCTCGATGACGTGGACCAGATCGTTCAGCCGCAGCAATTGCGCGACGCCGAGCCCGGTGCCGGGGCCGACGATGCTGATCACGCCTTCGGCCGGCAGCGGCTCGTCGGGGCCGCAGATGTGGCGCAGGTCTTCGGGCTTGAGGCGGCTGACCGCATAGCCGACCGCGCCGAAATCGTTGACGATGACATATTCGTCGAGCCCCAGCCGGCTCTGGATCAGGTTCTTGCGCACCACCCACGGGCTGTTGGTGAGTTTGAGCACCTCGCCGTCGACCGGGCCCGCGAACGAGATGCCGCCGCGCGGCGGCAGCGGACGGCCGATCTTTTCGGCGAAGGCCTCCCACGCGCTGCGCAGGCTGGCATAGTCGCGCGTACCGAGCGTCACCACCTCGCCGAGGTCGATCGTTCCGTCGTCCTGTACGGTTGCGATCGCGAAGCGGGCGTTGGTGCCGCCGATGTCCACGGTAACCAGTTCAGTCATGCGCCTCTCCTGCCGGCCGCCGCATAGCGCGTGTCGTACCGTAAAACGATTGCAGCGCTGTAGCATCGCGAAACGCACGATGACAGCGCTTGTCAGCGTTACCGCGCAAGCCCGGACGGGAGATCGCGGGCGCGTCGTCGCATCGTTCAGCGCCCATCCAGAAAGCCGCCTCGCGATATTCGATTGACACTATTGAGAGTCACTATCATTAGCTGCCTCGACAAAAGCGATCACAATGATCGAAGGGGAAGCAAAAGTGTCCGTGTCCGAACAAGCCTCGTCGTCGATGCCCGCGTTTCTGGCGCTCGCCTGCGTGGGGACGATCCTGTGTCCGCAGGTGGCATCCGCCGATACCGGTGCCGCCGATGCGGCGAACGGCGGCGCCACGGGAACGGCGTCGGCGGGCGAGGGCGGCGAGCAGCAGTTCATCACGGTGCGGGGCAAATATGCGCAGCCCGACGTCGCCTCGGCCAAGTCGACCGCGCCGCTGCTTGATACGCCGCAGACGATCACCGTCATCGACAACGTCACGCTCAAGAAGCAGAACCTGCTGACGCTGCGCGATGCGCTGTCGACGCTGCCGGGCATCACCTTCGGCGCGGGCGAGGGCGGTGGCGGCTTCGGCGACTCGATCAACCTGCGCGGCTATTCGGCGAACACCGACATCACGATCGACGGCGTCCGCGACAGTGCGCAGTACAGCCGCACCGAGACCTTCGATCTCCAGCAGATCGAGGTCTATAACGGCGCCAATTCGGTGTTCAACGGATCGGGCTCGGTCGGGGGCACGATCAACCTTGTCTCCAAGCTGCCGCAGGCGCACGACCTGACCGTGATCAGCCCGAGCATCGGCACCGACAACTACTACCGCGCGACCGTCGACTCGAACGTCCGCGTCAACGATCTCGTCGCTTTCCGCTTGAACGCGGTCTATCACCGCAACGACACGCCGGGGCACGATTACGAGCATTTCCGGCGCTGGGGCGTGGCGCCCGCGGTGACGATCGGGATCGACTCGCCGACGCGCTTTACGCTGATGGGGCTCTACCAGCACGACAACAATACGCCGCAATATGGCGTGCCGTGGTTCGCCGCCGCCGGTGGCAAGCCCGACGGCGTGCCCTATGGCGGCTATTACGGCTATCGCAACATCGACGAGCAGAAGCAGACGATCACGCAGCTGACCGCGATCCTCGAGCATGATTTCTCGGATCACGTCACGATCCGCAACCTGACGCGCTACGAGAATATCCGCCAGCTCACGATCGTCGATCCGCCGCAGGCGGGCGTGTTCGCGCTGAACGGCCAGTGCTTCACCGCGACGCCGGCCAACACGGGCATCACCCAGGCGGCCGCGGACGGATCGTGCACCACCAATCTCGGCACCGCGGCGGCGCCGCACAACATCGTCGTGCCGGAAGGCTATTATCTGCCCGGCGGACCGCGCGGCAATGTGCGCGATACGCGCAATCAACTCGGCTACGACCAGCTCGATCTGCGCGGCAATTTCGATACCGGCCCGATCCACAACGAGGCGGTCCTCGGCGGCTCGGCGACGTGGGAGCATTACAACCTCAGCACGGGCCGCGAATTTCTCAATGCCGACGGCAGCAACCCCTATCTCACCACCGGCCTGCCGCTGGTCGACATCGCGGACCCGTCGCAGGGCAACATCTACACCGGCCCGGTCAACCTCGCGCGGTCGAGCCAGAGCGTCGGCACGCATACCGATTATGCCGCCTATCTGTTCGACACCTCGCGCATCGGCGAGCATTTCGAGGTCAATTTCGGGCTGCGCTACGAACATAGCGCGGGCGACTTCACCGCCTACAATTACAGCGTGACGCCGGGCGCTACCTTCGGCGCGCTGACCTCGGTGATCCCGCAGCACAACAGCGACAATCTCTTCTCCTACCGCGTCGGCGCCGTGTACAAGCCGACCAAGTCGATCAGCCTCTACGCCGCCTACGGCAATTCGAAGACGCCCTCGATCGCGACGGTCAACGGCGGCTGCACGACGGGCACGGTCGGCACCTCAACCTTCATCAACTTCTGCGACTTCCAGCCCGAGAAGGCCAAGAACTACGAAGTCGGCGCCAAGGCCGATCTGTTCCACCACAGGCTGCAACTCACCGCCGCCGCGTTCCGCAACGAGCGCAGCAACTTCCGCATCGCCTCGACCGACGGCACCGGCAACCCCGCGCCCGTACAGGTGCCCGACGGCCGCTCGCGCGTCGACGGCATCGCGCTCGGCGCGAGCGGCAACCTCACCAAAGCGTGGACGATCTTCGCCAACTACACCTATCTCAAGAGCAAGGTGCTGCAGGGCGGCCCCGACCGCTGCGTCGCCGATCCGCTCGCCGGCGACTGCCCGACCGTGCTCGCCGCGCTGCCGACCACCGGCGGCCCGCTGCAGCAGACGCCCAAGAATTCGGGCAGCCTGTTCACCACCTACCAGCTGCCGTTCGGGCTGCAGCTCGGCTACGGGATCACCTATCAGGGCAGCTTCGCGATCGTCACCGACAAGAACCACCTGATCGACGGCAAATATCCGTCGTCGAAGGACTATTGGCTGCACCGCTTCTTCGCGAGCTACCCGATCACGGCCAAGCTCACCGCGCAGGTCAACGTGCAGAACTTCACCAACACGCATTACTATACCAGCATCCGCAACAATGGCTGGGCGGAACCCGGCGCAACGCGCTCGGCGACGGCGAGCCTGTTCTATAATTTCTGACGTTCTAATCCTCCCCTGAAAGGGGAGGGGGACCACCCGCAGGGTGGTGGAGGGGTGGACCACCTATCCGTAGGGCGCCCGGACTCCGAGCTCGGATACCCTTCCACCCCTCGCTTCGCGAGCGGTCCCCCTCCCCTGATAGGGGAGGATTTAGGTGAGCCGAGCCCATCATATTCCGTCGCCAATCGTGATACGAGCCTGTCGATGATGATCGAAATCCCCGACCTGCTCGACGCCGCCGCGGTCGCCCGGCTGCGCGCGATCGTCGATGCCGGCGAATGGATCGACGGCAACGCAACCTCGGGCCCGCAGTCGGCGCTCGCCAAGCGCAACGAGCAGCTCGTCGAGGACGGTGGCGCCGCGCGCGAAGGCGGCGCGCTGGTGCTCGATGCGTTGGGCAAGGCGCCGCTGTTCATCGCCGCCGCGCTGCCCGCGAAAGTCTTTCCGCCTCTGTTCAATCGCTATGCCGGTGGGCAGGCGTTCGGCACGCATGTCGACAACGCGATCCGGATGCAGCGCGGCACCGATTTCCGGCTGCGCAGCGATCTCTCGGCGACGCTGTTCCTCGCCGATCCTGACAGCTACGACGGCGGCGAACTCGTCGTCGAAGGCGCGTATGGTGCGCAATCGGTCAAGCTGCCCGCGGGGCACATGATCGTCTACCCCGCCTCCAGCCTGCACCGCGTCGCGCCGGTGACGCGCGGCACGCGCATCGCTTGCTTCTTCTGGATCCAGTCGATGGTGCGCGACGGCGAGGCGCGCCGGCACCTGTTCGAGCTCGACCAAGCGGTGCAGACGCTCGCCGTCGAGAAGGGGCAGGGCGACCGCACCGTGATCCAGCTGACCGGCCTCTACCATAATCTGCTGCGGCGCTGGGCCGACGCCTGATCTGCGATTGACTAGCAATAGCGTGCGTGGCAGCGCGCTTCGCGACAAACCGACCAAGGGGCGATGAACATGGCAAGCCGGCAGGCGCTGCGGCGCGCATGGTGGCAGGTCCACAAGTGGACCGCGCTGGTGCTGATGATTCTGCTGATGCCGCTGGGCCTGAGCGGCGTCGTGCTGGCGTGGGACGATGCGATCGATCACGGCCTCAATCCGCAGCGCTATGCGGTGCACGGCAGCGCGACGTTGGCGCCTTCGGCCTATGCGGCGGCGGCGGGCAAGACGCTCCAGCCCGACGAGCGCATCGCGACGATCCGCTATCCCGATGGCGAAGGCCCCGTCGTCGTGATGGCGAGCAAGGTCGCGGCGGGCGGTGACCACAAGCATGGTGATCGGCGCGAGGGCGGCGCGGGCGGCGGCAAGGGCGACGGCGGCAAGTACGAAGGCGTTGCGCGCAAAGGTCCGCCGCAGCGCGTGACGCTGTGGCTCGATCCCACCGACGGCCATCTGCTCGACCGGGCGCGTGGTGATAACGGCTTCGTCCGGCTCGCGCATAATTTCCATGGCAGCCTGTTCGTCCCCGGAGTCGGCCGCGCGCTGGTCGGGCTGCTCGGCGTCGCGATGTTCCTGATGGCGGCGGGCGGCGTGTGGCTGTGGTGGCCGACCGTCGGCAGCATCCGGAGCGGCTTTCGGTGGAAGCGCGGGGATCGCAAGCTCGATACCAATCTTCATCACACCGTCGGCTTCTGGATCGCGCTGCCGTTGGCGTTCCAGGCGTTCACCGGGGTGTGGATCGCCTCGCCGCAGATGATCGCGACGGTCGGCCTCGCCTCACCCCCACGCGGCGGCATGGCCGAGCGCGGACGGATGGTGCCAGCCGCGCAGATCGCGCTGACGCCCGATCAAGCGCTCGCCTCGGCGCAGGCGGCGACGTCTGGCGCGCCGTCCGCGATCAACTGGCCCTCGGGCGATGCCGGCGCGTGGCGCGTTACGCTCGCGACCGCGCACGGCACCGCCGACGTCTCCGTCGACGACGCGACCGGCACCGCCACGCCCGCGCCACAGCGCGGCGGGCTCGCGCTTGCGGTCCGCCATCTGCACGACGGCACGACGCTCGGCACCGGCTGGCGCGTGGTGATGGTGCTGTGGGGCCTCGCCCCCACGGTGCTGGGGATCACCGGGTTGATCATGTGGTGGCGCGGGCGCCGCTGGCGGGCGGAGGTGGCGGCGCGCCGGGCGAGTGTGGGCGTGGCTGGGGTAACCTGAGGACGTTCAATCCAAACCCGTTCGTCCTGAGTAGCCATTGAGCTTGTCGAAATGGCGTATCGAAGAAGGCTGGCTTGGTGGCATGCATCCTTCGATACGGGCCTTCGACTTCGCTCAGTCCCTACTCAGGACGAACGGC
>CAXTVK010000098.1:0-9874 GCA_964247655.1 uncultured Sphingomonadaceae bacterium
TCCGCGTGCCGGTATACAGCGTGTTGTCGTCGGACCAGACGTAGAAATCGCGCTCCGGGCTCCCCTTCGGGGCCTTGCGCGCCGCCTGGAACCAGGGGTGCTGATCCGAGGTGTGGTTGATGACGAGTTCGGTGATGATGCGCAGCCCGCGGGCATGCGCCGCATCGACGAAGGCGCGGACGTCGTCGAGCGTGCCGTAGTCGGCGCTAACGTCGCGATATTCGGCGATGTCGTAGCCGTCGTCGCGGCGCGGGCTCGGATAGAAGGGCAGCAGCCAGATCGTCGTGACGCCGAGATCGACGATGTAATCGAGCTTGGCCAGCAGGCCCTCGAAATCGCCGATCCCGTCATTGTTGGAATCGAAAAAGGATTTCAGATGCAGCTGATAGATGACCGCATCCTTGTACCACAAGGGATCGGCCGCGGGGCCTTCGACGTCGGTCATGCGGTCTCTCCGGGCGCGATGCGCCAGATGCGATAGGGTTCGCTCGGGTCCAGCCGGATCCACTGCGTCTTGCCGGTCCAGTCGAAGCGGTAGCCCCCGACCAGATCGTGGACCGCGATGCGGCCGTCGTCGGGGATGCCGAACTCCCACAAAGGCAGCTCGAAAGTCGCTTCCTGCGCGTGGTGCGGATCGAGATTGACCATGACGAGGATCATGCCGGTGCCGTCGGGCTCGGGCTTGGCGTAATAGATGATGCTGTCGTTGTACGCGGCAAAGAAGCGCGTGTTGAGATGCGTCTGCAGCGCGGGGTGTGCGCGGCGCAGGCGGTTGAGCAGCGTGATGTCGGCGACGATGTTGCCGGGCGCGGTGTAGTCGCGGGGGCGGATCTCATATTTCTCGCTGTCGAGATATTCCTCGCGGCCGGGCAGCGCCGCGCTCTCGCACAGCTCGAACCCCGAGTAGACGCCGAACAGCCCCGACAAGGTCGCCGCGAGCACCGCGCGGATGCGGAAGCCCGCGCGGCCCGAGGTCTGAAGATAGGGCGGGTTGATGTCGGGCGTGTTGACGAAGAAATGCGGCCGGTAGAAGTCCTTGGGCGCGGTCGTCGTCAGCTCGGTGACATAGTCGACCAGCTCCTGCTTGCCGTCGCGCCAGGTGAAATAGGTGTAGCTCTGCGAGAAGCCGACCTTGGCGAGCCGGTACATCATGTTTGGTCGCGTGAACGCCTCGGCGAGGAAGATCGCGTCGGGATGGCGGGCGCGGACGTCGGCGATCATCCACTCCCAGAAGGGCAGCGGCTTGGTGTGCGGATTGTCGACGCGGAACGTCTTTACGCCGTGATCCGCCCACAGCAGCACGACGTCGCGCAGCGCCAGCCAAAGCCCCGGCACCGCATCGGGGCCGTAGAAATCGACGTTGACGATGTCCTGATATTTCTTGGGCGGATTTTCCGCGTACTTCATCGAGCCATCGGGCCGCCAGGCGAACCAGCCGGGATGATCCTTGAGCCAGGGATGATCGGGCGCACATTGGATCGCGAAGTCGATCGCAATTTCGAGACCGTGATCGCGCGCCGCAACGACGAGCGCGGCAAAATCCTCGAACGTCCCCAGTTCGGGATGGATCGCGTCGTGACCGCCGTCCGCCGATCCGATCGCATAGGGGCTGCCGACGTCGTGCGGCTCGGGCGTCAGCGTGTTGTTGGGCCCCTTTCGGTTGGTCGTGCCGATCGGGTGGATCGGCGGGAAATAGAGCGTGTCGAAGCCCATGTCGCGGATACGCGGGAGGTGATCGACAACGTCCGCGAAGGTGCCGTGGCGGCGCTTGTCGTCGGTCATCGAGCGCGGGAAGAGCTCGTACCAGCTCGAAAAGCGCGCCTGCAGGCGTTCGGCGTCGATCGCCTGCGGCGGCGCGACGATCGAATGGGGCCGATCGTCGGCGCGGTCCATCGCGTCGGCGAGTTCAGGCGACAGCAGCAGTTCGGCGCTGCCGTCGGGATCGCCGGCGGCGGCGGCGGCGCGCTCGGCCCAGTCGATCAGCGTCGCGCGCAGTTCGCCGGTGGCGCGCCCCGCGGCGGCACGGACCAATGCCAAGCCTTCGGCATGATCGACGGCCTGCGCGACACCGGCATCGAGCTTCTTGCGAAAATCGCGCCGGAAGCCGCCGAAGCGATCGAGCCAGCCCTCGACGACGAACTCGTGCCGACCGAGCCGGTCGAGCGTCAATTCGCCGGACCAACCGTCGTTGGGCAGTTGCGCCATGCGCGTCATGCGCCAATCGTCGCCGTCGACCGCGCGCCATCGAAGCTCGGCGGCAAGCTGCTCGTGGCCATCGGCGTAGATCACCGCGCCGACGGGCACGCGCTCGCCGACGACGCGCTTGACCGCAAAATCGCCACCCTCGACGCTCGGCGCGACGGCTTCGAGCACCAGCCGCGGCGCCTCCGCCGCGATCCCGGCGCTGGGCCTAGCCTCCAGCAGGATAGGCGCGGCGCGGCTCGTACGAAACAGGCGCACCCCATGCGCCGCGAGCGGAACCGAAAGGTCCGCACCGCCTTCGACCGGCTCGCATCGGCCGAACGCTGCGCCCGCATATTGAAGCAGGTCGGCGGTGTCGTGTATCGGCTGCGGCTGCGACGTCGTATTGATCAGGACGACCGATGCATGCTCCGCGTCGCGCACGTCGGCGGCGTCGGCGCGCAACAAGGCAGCGACCGCCCCGCCGTCCCCCGTCAGCCGTCGCATCTCGCCGGCGAAGCCCTCGAGGCTCCGCGTCACCGCCAGGGCGTCGCGAGCGCCTTCCGGATCGGCCTCGACCAGCACAGCCGGAAGGATCAGGCCATTACCCACCGCAGCGGCGGCAACCAGCGCCGTGCCCGCATCCGCCGACACCTCGACCAGCACCCGCGCGATCGCGCGCAGGCGGGCATAGTCCTCGATCGCCCGCGACGAGCGCAGGTCGCGCGCATCGAAGCGTATCGCCAGCCCCGAAACACCCGCGCTGGCCAAGGCCTGCAGCTCGGCATCGGCGAAACCCGCCGCATCGACGATCACATCGAGATCGCCGAAATGGGCACGGAGATCGCCGATCAGTCGCGCTAGGACATCCGCACCTGCGGCGTGCGCCGCAACAAAGCGAAACCCCGTCGCACCTGCCTCACACAACGCCCGCAACCGTTCGACGATCGGCGCATACAGCACGCGCTGCGCATCGGGATCACGCAGCCGCGCCCAAGCCGATCCCACCGGCGGCATCGCCCGCCGCGGATCGACCGGCCCCTCGCCCGCCCCGTCGCGCCGCGTCGCGAAGGCACGCGGGTGCGCGGCGACCAGCGCATGATCGACCGGAAACCGACGCAGATCGACCGCCAATATCATGTCCGTCAGCGAGTCCTCGACGAAGATCGAGGATATGGCGCGGATCGTGGCGTCGAAGCCGGACCGGGCGGCATCGGCCGATGGACCGGCGCCGAGATCGAGCAGGCATGTCGTCGTCGATGGCAAGGCGATGCTCCGCGAGAATGGGACAGGCATGGGGAAGCAAGCGCTTCGGCGACGCCGACGTTCCCCGCCGATATTGCGGATGCGAAGACGCGACCACCGGCCACGGCGGGCCGACGACTGCCGCTCGACGCTCGCCGGACGCTATTTCTTGGCAGTGCCTTTGGTCGCGCGCTTGACGGTCGCGACGACGGACTCGGCCGCCTGCTTGGCCTTGCTGACCGCCTTGGCGGGCGCGGACACCGGTGCCGGCTTGGCGAGGACCTTCGACTTCGGCGCCGCAGTCGGCTTCGCAGTCGCCACGGGCTTCGGCGGCACCTTGGTAGCAGGCTTGGGTTCGGCCGGCGGCACCGCCGACGTCTTGAGCTTGGGCCCAGGCTTGCCCTTCGCGACGGGGACGGCCGCGGCCTTGCGACCCGGCTTCGCCTTCACGCCCGCTTCCGCGTCGATCTCGCGGACCGCCTGGTCCCAATGCTCGCCGTGCTGGCCATGCTCGCTGCCGCTCTTCTCCCACAGCGCATAAGCGCGCTCGCGGATCGCCTTCTCGCGTTTGTCGCTCATGATAGGTTCGCCATCGTCATGATCTCCGCTGGATTCTAGCCCCGAACGCATATTCGGCAATTCGTGTCCCACGCCCGATACGATTGCGCGAAGGAACGAAGAATCGGCGCAGCGGTTGGATGCGGACCTCGGGGCTTTCTCAAAGCCTTCTACCGACATCCCGGAGCATCCATGGCCAGCACCACGCCCTCGCGTATCGAAGAAGGCCTGCCGCACCCGCGCGGCGCGACCTGGGACGGCAAGGGGACCAATTTCGCTATCTTCTCGGCCAACGCCACCAAGGTCGAGCTCTGCCTGTTCGATGCGGACGGCGGCAAGGAGATCGAGCGCATCGCGCTGCCCGAATATACTGATCAGATCTTCCACGGCTATGTGCCGGATGTCGGCCCCGGCTGCTTCTACGGTTACCGCGTCCACGGCCCCTACGAGCCCGAGAATGGCCACCGCTTCAACCCCAACAAGCTGCTGCTCGACCCCTATGCGAGAGCCCATGCGGGCGCGCTCAAATGGGATCCGGCCGTGTTCGGCTACCAGATGGAAAGCGGCGACGACACGACCTATGACGAGCGCGACAGTGCGCCGTTCGTGCCGCGCTGCGTCGTCGTCGATCCCGATTTCGACTGGAAGGGCAAGCCGCGCTCGGACGCGGTGCCGTGGGACGACACCATCCTCTACGAGACGCACGTAAAGGGCTTCACCAAGCTCAACGACAAGGTGCCCGAGAAACTGCGCGGCACCTATGCCGGCTTCGGCGACAAAAACGTCATCGACTACATCAAGACGCTCGGCGTCACCTCGGTCGAGCTGCTGCCGGTGCACAGCTTCGTCGACGACAGCCAGCTGCTCGAAAAGGGCCTGCGCAACTATTGGGGCTACAACACGATCGGCTTCTTCGCGCCCGATCCGCGCTATGCCTCGGACGTCCCCAATTCGCTGCGCGAATTCAAGGAGATGGTCGCGCGCTATCATGCGGCCAAGCTCGAGATCATCCTCGACGTCGTCTACAACCACACCGCCGAGGGCAACGAACTCGGGCCGACGCTGTCGTTCAAGGGCATCGACAATGCGAGCTACTACCGCCTGATGCCCGACGAGCCGCGCTACTACATCAACGACACCGGCACCGGGAACACCGTCAATCTGTCGCATCCGCGGGTGATCCAGATGGTCACGGACTCGCTGCGCTATTGGGCGGAGGAAATGCATGTCGACGGCTTCCGCTTCGATCTCGGCACCATTCTCGCGCGCGAGCCGCATGGTTTCGACGAGCAGTCGGGATTCCTCAAAGCCGTCGGGCAGGATCCGACGCTGGCGGGCGTCAAGCTGATCGCCGAGCCCTGGGATTGCGGCCCCGGTGGCTATCAGGTCGGCGGCTTCCCGCCCGGCTGGGCCGAGTGGAACGACAAGTATCGCGACACGGTGCGCGATTTCTGGCGCGGCCACGCGCCGCTCACCGATCTGGCGCCACGGTTGTGCGCGTCGCGCGACCTGTTCGACAAGGGCGGCAGGCGGTCGTGGGCGTGCGTCAACTTCGTCACCGCGCACGATGGCTTCACGGTCAACGACGTCGTCAGCTACGACGACAAGCACAACGAGGCCAATGGCGAGGACGGCAAGGACGGTTCGTCCGACAACCGCTCGTGGAACTGCGGCGCCGAGGGCGAAACCGACGACGCCGAGATCAATGCGCTTCGCGAACGCCAGATCCGCAACATCCTCTCCACGCTGCTGCTCAGTCAGGGCACGCCGATGCTGCTCGCCGGCGACGAGTTTGGGCGGACGCAGGGCGGCAACAACAATGCCTATTGCCAGGACGACGCGATCAGCTGGCTCGATTGGAACATCGAGGCGAAGGGCGAAGGTCTGCAGGCGTTCACGCGCAAGCTGATCGCGCTACGCCACCAATACCCCGTGCTGCGCCGCGCGCGCTTCCTCACCGGCGAGATGAACGAGGAGGCCGGCGTCAAGGACGTCACCTGGTTCGCGCCGCGCGGCGAGGAGATGAACGAAGGCGATTGGGGCGAAGGCGGCACCGCATGCGTCGGCATGCTGATCGACGGGCGCGCGTTCAAGACCGGCGTGCATAGGCGCGGCGAGGATGCGAGCGTGCTGCTGATCTTCAACGGCGGCGCCGACGCGTTGCGCTTCACGCTGCCCTCCGCTTCGGAGGCAAGCGGCTGGACGCTGCTGGCGGACACCAACGCCCCCGACCGAGACGACGAGACCGTCGCGGTCGGCGACGAGATCGACGTCGCCAGCCGCGCCGTCCTGGTCTTCAAGCTGGATATCGACGCGGGCTGACGGTGGAGGTAGCGGTCGTGCGCCGCCTCTTTCGCCGACAATCTCTCCGATGCGCTTGCGAAGGATGGACCTTTTTTCGCGTCGTTCGGTTGGTGTCGTGCGGCGTGGGGCCAAGATGGATGAACTATCATTATGGCCTCCCGCGTCGACGACCACCCCGCTCTGTCGATCGCGCCGTCGCTGCAGGATGCCTCGACACGCCGCGATCTCAGCATCGTCGCGATGGAGCGGACGCGGACGCCGATGGTGGTCACCGATCCCCGGCTCCCCGATAATCCGATCGTGCTCGCCAACAACGCGTTTCTCGAGCTGACCGGCTATTCCGCCGCCGACGTCGTCGGGCGCAATTGCCGTTTTCTGCAGGGCCGTGACACCGATCCCGCGACGCTGGACGAGATCCGCAACGCGGTCGCCGAGGAGCGTGAAACGACCGTCGAAATCCTCAATTACCGCAGCGACGGGCGACCGTTCTGGAACCAGCTGATGATGAGCCCGGTGTTTGACGACGACGGCGCGCTGCGCTTCTATTTCGCGTCGCAGATCGACGTGACCGTCCGCCGCGCCGCACAGGATCTCGAGGCGACGGAGCACCGTCTGCTCAAGGAGGTGGATCACCGCGCCAAGAACGCGCTCGCGCTCGTGCAGGGTATAGTCCGGCTGACGCGCGCCGGCGATCCGGCGGTCTACGCGCAGATCGTCCAGGGGCGCGTCGATGCGCTGGCGCGCGCGCACGGCCTGCTCGCCGAAGGGGGGTGGCGGGGCGTTCCGATCGGCCGGCTGCTGCACAGCGAGGCGGAGCCGTTCGGCCTCAAGCGCATTCATTGCGACGGGCCGGCGGTGCAGATCGCTTCCGCGCAGGTCCAGCCGTTCGCACTGCTGCTCCACGAGATGCTGAGCAACGCCGCGTTCCACGGTTCGCTATCGGCCCGCGGCGGCCGCATCGATATCGCCTGGCATCTCTCGGACGACGACGATTTCGTGCTCGACTGGCAGGAAGCCGGCGGCCCGAGCCCGGCGAGCCTGCCCGCCCCCGGCCTGGGATCGGCGATGATGGAAGCGATGATCGGACGCCAGTTGCGCGGCCACGCCGCGTTCGACTGGAATCCCGACGGCCTAGGCTGCGAGATCCGCTTTCCGATGATCCGCGCGAGCGACCCCGTCCCCGCCTGACCGGCAACGCGCATGTGGCGGCGGAACGATGGGAACGCCGGCTATCTCCGGCGGGTTCACAGCAGCGAACCATCAGGAGCGACGACGATGCCCCATCTCACCACCCGCGACGGCAACAGCCTCCACGTCAAGGATACCGGCGAAGGCCGCGCGGTCGTGCTGATCCACGGCTGGCCGCTGACGGGCGATATGTGGGAATATCAGTCGCTCGCGCTGATCGAGGCGGGCTACCGCGTGATCACATACGATCGCCGCGGCTTCGGCCAGTCGAGCCATCCCGCGGCCGGCTATGATTACGACACCTTCGCCGACGACCTCGCCGAGGTGCTCGACGCCGGCGAGGTACAGGACGCGACGCTGATCGGCTTTTCGATGGGCGGTGGCGAGATCGCGCGCTATCTTTCGCGTCACGGCACCGATCGCATCCGCTCGGTGGCGCTGGTCGCCTCGGTCGTGCCCTATCTGCGCAAGGACGACAGCAATCCCGACGGCGTCGATTACAGCGTCTTCCAGGGGATGAAGGACGGCGTGCGCAAGGACCGCTTCGATTTCCTGCAGACCTTCGCCAAGGGCCTCTACGGCGTCGGCCTGGTCTCGCATCCAGTCAGCCAAGGACTGCTCGACTGGAACTTCATGCTCGCAATCATGGCGAGCCCGAAAGCGACGATCGACTGCATCGAGGCGTTCGGCACCACCGATTTCCGCCCCGATCTCGCCGCCTTCACCGTGCCGACGCTGATCATCCACGGCACCGCCGACAAGACCGTGCCGATCGACGTCGCCGGCCGCGCCGCCGCCAAGGGCATTCCGCACGCAGATTTCATCGAATATGACGGCGAACCCCACGGCCTGTTCGCCACCGCCGCCGACCGGCTGACAACGGATTTGCTCAACTTCGTCGCGCTGTAACCTTCGTGCTCCTGCGTATGCAGGAGCCCAGGTAAACAGCCATAGCGTTTGAGACCCTGGGCTCCCGTTTTCGCGGGAGAATTTCTTGTCGAGACATTGCACGCGCCAAAGGTGCGCAACAAAAAGGGCCGGGGAAACCCCGGCCCTTTTTCCCGTTAGCGCTAAGGTCGCTTATCGCGGCGAAGCGCCACCGGACGTGCTCGTCGAAGTCGGTGACGCGGTGGAAGACGAGGTCGAGGTGCTGCCACGCGAAGAACGGCTCGAACGGCCTTTCGTCGTCGAGGTGCCGCCCGAGGTGGTCGACGACATCGAGCCGGTGCTACCCGAACCCATCGAGCCGCTGCCCATCGATCCCGTGGAGCCCATCGAGCCGGTCGATCCCATCGAACCACTGCCCATCGACCCGGTCGACGACGAGCCCGACGGCATCGCGCCCGGCGTACCGGACTGTGCGCCGGTGCCCGCGCCCATGCTGCCGCTCGACTGCGAGGCCCCCATTGCGCCGGTGGCGCCTGACGATCCCGACGCCCCGGCAGCGCCCGATGCGCCAGCTCCGCCACCGCTTCCGCCACCTGCCGACTGCGCCAGCACGGCGACCGGGGTCAACGCGACGACGGCTGCGATGATCATAGATTTCCGCATGATTCTCTCCTGTTATGCTATGTACGACCAACCATCCGCGACATGGCAAGTTCCTGCCGTCGGCGGATCGGCTACGTAGTCGGACACCTTGTCGGGTGCGCCCGCTTGCCCCTCCTCGCGCGCTTCGCTATAGCGCGGTCATCCAGCGGGCTCGGCCCGCGGTGGCAGGCGCGGAGCGGGGTTGCGTAAAGCATCGCCCTCACGCGCCCTTTTCGCATGGAAAGCAGCTGCCGCGAATCTTGTCCAACGGGTGCCGCGACGGGCAACCGGCCCCCGCGGCAGTTCGGCCAAAGACCTCCGGATCAACCGGATGGCCGGAAACGACTGCTAGGAACGATCCTCCCTATGGCAACTGCCGCCAACCCCACCCGCGACGATTTCGCCGCCCTCCTCGAGCAGACGCTCGGCACCGCCGACAGCTTCGAGGGCCGAGTCGTCAAGGGCACCGTCACCGCGATCGAGAACGACCTCGTCGTCATCGACGTCGGTCTCAAGTCCGAAGGCCGCGTGCCGCTTCGCGAATTCGCGACCGTGCCCGGCGTCAAGCCCGAGCTCAATGTCGGCGACGAAGTCGAGGTCTATGTCGACCGCGTCGAGAACGTCCACGGCGAAGCGATGCTGTCGCGCGACCGCGCCCGCCGCGAAGCCGCCTGGGACAAGCTCGAGGGCGAGTTCGCGCAGACCGCGCGCGTCGAGGGCGTGATCTTCGGCCGCGTCAAGGGCGGCTTCACGGTCGACCTCAACGGCGCCGTGGCGTTCCTGCCCGGTTCGCAGGTCGACATCCGCCCGGTGCGCGACGTCACCCCGCTGATGGACATTCCGCAGCCCTTCCAGATCCTCAAGATGG
>CAXTVK010000099.1:0-9864 GCA_964247655.1 uncultured Sphingomonadaceae bacterium
ATTGCTTCGTCGCTGCGTTCCTAGCAATGAACGAAACGGCGGGCTTTGGTGGGAAGTAGTCGGTCACTCCCCTCCCTGAAAGGGAGGGGCTGGGGGTGGGTTCGCCTGGGGCGGAGGTCCGCCGCCGCCATGATCGCTTCGACGACGCCGTCCGCAATTGGGCGTTAACTGCCGTACCACGACCTTGATCGCAAGGCGCGTAGCGCAGTGGCAATCCAGCAGCCGGAGCGGGATTGCTTCGCTGCGCTCACAATGACGGAATACGGCGCAACCTTCAGCGACTTGCCGCCGCTGGGCGGCTCAAATATACGCGTTGCACACATCGGAGCGGTCCCATGGGCGCCATCGACGGCAAGGTCTTTAAGAGCGGCGACGGCGTCGCAGTACGACTGCCCGAGGCGCTGGCTTTCGCGGCCGATACCCGCGTGACGATCGAACGCAGCGGCGACGTCATCACTATTCGCCTCACCGGTGATCCCGCGGCAGAGAAGGCAAAACCGCTCGATCTGGTCGAGGCGCTGCGCGCGCTTCCTGCCGTCGACGAAGACACGGGCCGTGAACCGATCGAGTTTCCCGACCGCCCCAGCCTCTACTGATCCCCTCCCGTCATTGCGAGGCGCGCAGCGCCGTGGCAATCTAATGCCGAGCTGGATTGCTTCGCTGGGCTCGCGATGACAGTCTGGCGGCGTGAAGCAGCCCGCGGTCTATATCATGGCCTCGCGTCGTAACGGGACGCTCTACACCGGCGTCACCTCGAACCTGCCGCAGCGCGTGTGGCAGCACCGCGAGGGTGTCGTCGCGGGCTTCACCGACCGCTATGGGTGCAAGCGGCTCGTCTGGTTCGAGCTGTGCGGGACGATGGAAGGCGCGATCCTGCGCGAGAAGCAGATCAAGGCTGGGTCGCGCGCGAAGAAACTCGCGCTGATCGAGACGGCGAACCCGGAATGGCGGGATCTGTATGCGGAGCTGTTCTGAGAGGGGCGGGCCACCCTTCCCCCGCCTGTCATTGCGAGACGCGAAGCGCCGTGGCAATCCAGACGCCGAGCTGGATTGCTTCGCTACGCTCGCAATGACGGACTAGGGCCGCCGCGGCGAAGCCGCGTCGTCGGTCGACACGGCCGAGGACAAGCTCGGCCGGTCGCCGGCCGGGCTTCGGCTGATCCTCGCCTAACTCGGCGATCGCTGCGCAATCCCCTCCTTAGGCTCGGGCCTCAGCCTTCATCCCCCATCCTCAGCGCCGCAATAAATGCCTCCTGCGGTATCTGCACGCTCCCATACTCCCGCATCCGCTTCTTCCCCTCCTTCTGTTTCTCGAGCAGCTTCTTCTTGCGGGTCGCGTCGCCGCCATAGCATTTGGCGGTGACGTCCTTGCGCATCGCCGCGATCGTCTCGCGCGCGATCACCTTGCCGCCGATCGCCGCCTGCACGGGGATCTTGAACAGGTGGCGCGGGATCAGGTCCTTCAGGCGCTCGCACATGCCGCGCCCGCGCGCCTCGGCGGTGCCGCGGTGGACAATCATCGACAACGCGTCGACCGGCTCGGCATTGACCATGATCGACATCTTGACGAGGTCGCCCTCGCGGTAGCCGATCTGGTGATAGTCGAAGGAGGCATAGCCGCGCGAGATCGACTTCAGCCGGTCGTAAAAGTCGAACACCACCTCGTTGAGCGGCAGCTCGTAGGTGATCTGCGCGCGGCCGCCCACATAAGTGAGGTTCTTCTGGATGCCGCGGCGATCCTGGCAGAGCTTGAGCAGGCTGCCCAGATATTCGTCGGGCACGTAGATCACCGCCTCGATCCACGGCTCCTCGATGCTCGCGATCGCCATCACGTCGGGCATGTCGGCGGGGTTGTGCAGCTCGATCTCGCCCTTGTCGTGCGCGAGCTGGATCTTGTAGACCACGCTCGGCGCCGTCGTGATCAGGTCGAGATCATATTCGCGCGTCAGCCGCTCCTGGATGATCTCCAGATGGAGCAACCCCAGGAAGCCGCAGCGGAAGCCGAAGCCCAGCGCCGCCGAGCTTTCCGCCTCGAAGCTGAACGAGGCGTCGTTGAGCCGCAGCTTGTAGAGGCTGTCGCGCAATTTCTCGAAGTCGGCGGCGTCGACCGGGAACAGGCCGCAGAACACGACGGGCTGGACGGTCTTGAAGCCGGGCAGCGCCTCGGCGGTCGGGCGCTTGGCGTCGGTGATCGTGTCGCCGACCGCGGTCTGCGACACCTCCTTGATCTGCGCGGTGATGATGCCGATCTCGCCCGCGGCGAGCTCGGTGAGTTGCTCGAGCTTGGGGCGCATGCAGGCGACGCGGTCGACCAGGTGCAGCGTGCCATGCTGCATGAACTTGATCTGCTGGCCCTTCCTGAGCACGCCCTCGACGACGCGGACGAGGATGACGACGCCCAGATAGGGATCGTACCAGCTGTCGACGAGCATCGCCTTCAAGGGCGCGTCGCGGTCGCCCTTGGGGGGCGGGATACGCGTGACGATCGCCTCGAGCACCTCGGCGATGCCGATGCCCGATTTGGCGGAGGTGAGGATCGCGTCGTCGGCGGGGATGCCGATGATGTCCTCGATCTCCTTCTTCACCTTGTCGACTTCGGCGGCGGGGAGGTCGATCTTGTTGATGACGGGGACGATCTCGTGGTCGTGCTCGATCGACTGGTAGACGTTGGCGAGCGTCTGCGCCTCGACCCCCTGCGCCGCGTCGACGACGAGCAGCGCGCCCTCGCAGGCGGCGAGGCTGCGCGAGACCTCGTAGGCGAAGTCGACATGGCCCGGTGTGTCCATCAGGCTGAGCTCGTAGGTGAGCCCGTCCTTCGCGGTGTAGTGCAGGCGCACGGTCTGCGCCTTGATGGTGATCCCGCGCTCCTTCTCGATGTCCATGTTATCAAGGACTTGCGCCGACATCTCGCGCTCGGTGAGGCCCCCGGTCGACTGGATCAGCCGGTCGGCGAGCGTCGACTTGCCATGGTCGATATGCGCGATGATCGAGAAGTTGCGGATACGGTCGAGCGGAATGGACACGGTGGGGAAACGTCCTCGAGGCGAAGGGTGCGCGGAGAGATTTGGTCGCCCGATAGCACCGCACGCCGCATTGCCCAAGCGACGCTTCCCCGCGCGCGCTCGCGGGTCTAGCGTGGCCGGCCAACGGTACGGAAGGATGTCGGGCATGCGCCATGTCGCGGTGATCGGATCGGGGCCGGCGGGCTTCTACACGGCGGAGGCGTGCCTCAAGACCTTCGGCGCCGACGTCCGCGTCGATCTGATCGATCGGCTACCGGTGCCCTACGGCCTGATCCGCTCGGGCGTGGCGCCCGATCATCAGTCGATCAAGGCGGTGACGCGGCGCTACGAGGGCACGGCCAGCGAGGAGCCCGTGCGCTTCTTCGGCAACGTCACGGTGGGGCAAGACGTCTCGATCGAGGAACTGCGCGGGCTCTACGACGCGGTGGTGATCGCCACCGGCGCACCCGCCGACAGACCGCTCGGCATCCCCGGCGCGGATCTTCCCGGCGTGATCGGCTCCGCCGCGTTCGTCGGCTGGTACAACGGTCATTTCGACCATGCCGCGCTCAGCCCCCCGCTCGCCGGAGACACGGTGGCGATCGTCGGCAACGGCAATGTCGCGCTCGACGTCGCGCGGATCCTCGCCAAGACCAGCGACGAACTCGCCGGATCGGACATCGTCGGCCACGCGCTCGATAAGCTAGCGGGCTCGGGCGTCCGCCGCATCATCCTCTGCGGCCGGCGCGGCCCGCACCAGATCGCGATGACCCCCAAGGAACTCGGCGAACTCGGCAACCTGGCGCGCGCCGTGCCGCACGTTGATCCCGCCGACCTGCCGCCCGAAGCCGACGATGCCGCGCTCGATCCGGGCCAGCGCAAGTCGGTGACGCTGCTCCGCGGCTTCGCGGCCACGGCGCCCGACGCAGGCAAGCCGGTGACGATCGACTTCCGCTTCTTCGCCTCCCCCGTCGCGATTCTGGGCGACACGCATGTCGACGCCATCCGCCTCGAACGCACCGCGCTCGACACGGACGGCACCGCGCACGGCACCGGCGAGACGACCGACATCCCCTGTTCGATGGTGGTGAGCTGCATCGGCTACCGCAGCATCACCATCCCCGGCCTGCCCTATGACGAGAAGCTCGGTCGCTTCGCTAACGACGCGGGGCGGATCGGCGGCGTCGGATCGGGGCTCTACTGCGCCGGCTGGGCACGCCGCGGCCCCAGCGGCACGATCGGCACCAACCGCCCCGATGGCTTCCAGATCGTCGAGGAGATCGCCGCCGACCTGCCGCACGCGCGCGGCGTCGAGGGCGGCGCAGGGCTCGCCCGGCTGCTGGCGGCGCGCGGCGTCGACGCGGTGAGCTTCGACGACTGGCGCCGCATCGAAACCGCCGAGCAGGGCCGCGCGCGAGACGGCAGCCCGCGCGAAAAGTTCGTCGATCTCGCGGAGATGATCGCGGCGGGCCACGCGCCCGCGATTTGATCGACCGTCACGAAAGAGACGCTTGCCGAGCCCGCTTGGCCTGCCTATAGGCCACCCCGCTTGGCACCGCCGGTCGGCTCCCGAGTGATACAAACGACCGGTGCTCCGTCGGGGAGTAGCTCAGCCTGGTAGAGCACTGTCTTCGGGAGGCAGGGGCCGGAGGTTCGAATCCTCTCTCCCCGACCATTCTCCCCAATCCTGTATGTTCCGTAAATCCGGGCGTCGATTCGTCGCCCGGGAAGCACTCTTCGTCCGTTAACCACGACGCTTTCGCGCGAATCGCGTTGAGGCGGCGAACGACAGGGAGACGTCGATGATCATCAATGCGCAGGCGGCACGCGTCGAATGGGCCGAGCGCGTCGCGCGGCAGTCCGAACAGATGCTCATCATCGCGCGCGCGACCAACGACGACGAGATGCGCAGCGAGCTTCTGGGCTATGCGCGACGATTGGACGAACAGCTCGTTCGTATCCGCAGCGCGGCGGGCTAGAACCTGCGATATCTCGCCGTCCTTCAACGACGTCAGATCGCGGGCGCCGCGGGTCGATCCGCGATCCATTCCTCCATCATCAGCCGATCGAGCAAGGCCGCGATCGCATCGTCGTCCTCGCTGACCGCGACCATATTGTGATCGCGCAGTCTTCTGCCGAAATAGTCGCTTTCGGCCGGCTTTTCAGACGCCATGTCGGTCACTCCTCGAAGAGAAACGCCGAGCAGGCGGCAAAGTGCCGCGGCGATCGACGACGACCGCCGGATCCGCGACGGGTTTGCCCACCGATCGCGGCGGATTGGACAAGGCGGACGCGATGGGGGAATGCGGTGCGTAGGGATGGCGCGCCGATCCATGGTCCGCCGAAAATCTTTTCCGCCCGGGCGACCATCGGGCGCATCGAGGTGCAGATACGATGAGCATCGATCGGGCCACGGCCCCCATCACCTATCGCGGCTACCTGCGCCTGCCCGAGCTGCTCGCCTGCCAGACGCCGCTCACCGAGGCGCATGACGAGCTGCTGTTCATATCGATCCACCAAGCCTCCGAAATCTGGATGAAGCTCTGCCTGCACGAGCTGCGCGAGGCCCGGCGGCAGATCGCGGGCGACCGCATCTCGCCCGCGCTCAAGATGATGGCGCGGGTGTCGCGCATCCAGACGCAGATGATCCAGTCGTGGGAGGTGCTCTCGACGATGACGCCTGCCGATTACACGCTGATGCGCGGCAAGCTGGGCACGAGTTCGGGCTTCCAGTCGGACCAGTATCGCCAGATCGAGTTCCTCATGGGCAACAAGAATGCGAGGATGATCGAGGTGCACGAAGGCGATGCCGCGGTGCAGGCGATCCTGCGCGCCGATCTCGTCGCGCCCAGCCTCTACGACGAGGCGATCCGCCTGCTCGGTCGCCGTGGCCTGCCCGTGCCGGCCGATCGGCTGGAGCGCGACTTCGCCGAGCCCTATGCGGCATCGCCCGCGATCGAGCGCTGCTGGGCGGCGGTCTATGCCGAGCCCGATCGCTATTGGGAATTGTACGAACTGGCCGAGAAGCTGGTCGATCTCGAATATCACTTCCAGCTCTGGCGCTTCGGCCATCTCAAGACCGTCGAGCGCGTGATCGGCTTCAAGACCGGAACGGGAGGGACTGCAGGCGTCTCCTACCTGGCCAAGGTGATTGAGCAGCAATTCTTCCCCGAACTGCTGAGCGTAAGGACCGCGCTATGACGGCCGCCGAGATCACGCTCGACGACGTCCGCGCGATGGATGCGGCCGATCCGCAAGCGCCGTTCCGCGATCGGTTCGCGCTGCCCGAGGGTGTGGTCTATCTCGACGGCAATTCGCTCGGCGCGCTGCCCACGGCGACGCCCGATCGGCTCGCCGCAGCGGTGCGCGACGAATGGGGACGCGACCTGATCCGCAGCTGGAACGACGCCGACTGGATTGGCGCGCCGCAGCGGATCGGCGCCAAGATCGCCGGGCTGGTCGGCGCGAAGCCGAACGAGCTGCTGGTCGCGGATTCGACTTCGGTCAACCTGTTCAAGCTGCTCGTCGCGGGCATGGGCGCGCGCGGGGGGCGAACGGTGATCCTTTCCGAACCCGGCAATTTCCCGACCGATCTCTATGTCGCACAGGGCGTCGCGACGCTGCTTCCGGGCGTCGAGGTCCGCACCGTCGATCGCGCGGCGCTGGTCGACGCGATCGACGAGGATGTCGCGATCGTGATGCTCACGCATGTCCATTACAAGAGCGGCGCGCGCTTCGACATGGCGGCGGTGACGCGCGCCGCGCACGCCAGGGGCGCGCTGATGCTGTGGGACCTCAGCCACAGCGTCGGCGCGGTGCCGGTCGATCTGAACGGATGCGACGCCGATCTGGCGATCGGCTGCGGCTACAAATATCTCAACGGGGGGCCCGGCGCGCCGGCATTCCTGTACGTCGCCGAGCGCCTGCAGGGCACGCTTCGCTCGCCGCTGACCGGGTGGATGGGTCATGCGGCCCCCTTCGATTTCGGCGACGGCTATGCGCCGGGCACGGGCATCGCCAGGTTTCTGTGCGGCACCCCGCCGATCCTCGGGATGGTCGCGCTCGAGGCGGGGGTCGATCTGATGCTCGAGGCGGACCGGGGCGCGCTTTTCGAGAAGTCGCGCCGGTTGGGCGACCTGTTCATCGATCTGGTCGAACGGCGCTGTGCCGGCAGTGGGCTGCGCTGCATCTCGCCTCGCGACGCCGAGGCGCGCGGCAGCCACGTTTCGTTCGCGCACGCGCAGGGCCATGCGATCGTACAGGCGCTGATCGCGCGCGGCGTGATCGGCGATTTCCGCGCGCCCGATATCCTCCGCTTCGGGCTGACCCCGCTTTATGTCGGCTACGAGGATGTCTGGCGCGCCGTGGATGTCATGCGCGACGTGCTCGCGTCCGGCGCGTGGGCCGATCCCGCCTATCAGCGGCGTGCGGCGGTGACGTAAGCGGGGCGAGCTCGTGGACCCACGGCGAACATTTTCGCGCGCAAGATACTGCCTGAATGCGGGGTGCTGGTGCTGCCGGGGAGGATTGAACTCCCGACCTCAGCCTTACCAAGGCGACGGAACGGCCTTGCTCCAACTTACCCGCGATTGATCGCTCCTCCGTTAACCCTTTATTCTGGCGGGTTTTGGACTACCGACCCTTGCCTCGGATTGATCGCCATGCCATCAATTTCCCGTCACCGGCCTGCGCCGGTCCTGCGTGGAAGGTCGGGCGATGAAGGTTGAGAAGCTGACGAAAACGACGGTGGACGGCCTAGAGAAAGCCGCCAAGCCGTACATTGCATGGTGCGGCACCCTGCCTGGCTTCGGCTGTTCGGTTCGGCCCACGGGCTCCAAATCATTCGTCGCTCAATACGACATCGGCGGTCGGAACGGCCAAACTCGCAAGGTGACGATCGGCACGTACGGCAAACTGACCGTTGATGACGCACGGAAGGAAGCGAGGATCGTCTTGGCGAAGGCCGAAACCGGCGTTGACGTTGCGGGCGATCGAGCAAAGAAGCGCGCGGAAATGACAGTTGCGCAACTATGCGACGAGTACGTTCTACGCGGTTGTCGCGATAAGAAGGCATCCACGGTTGCAACCGACAAGGGACGGATCGCGCGTCATATCAAGCCGCTGCTCGGCACGAAGAAGATAGGAGACATCAAGCGGACCCACGTTCAGCGTTTCTTTGAAGACGTTGCGGACGGCAAAACTGCCGCCGATGAAAAAACCGGTAAACATGGCCGTGCGATCGTGACTGGCGGCGAAGGCGCTGCCCGTCGCACGGTTCGGTTGTTGGGTGGCATATTCAGCTATGCCGTCGAAAAAGGTTACATTGAAACCAATCCGCGCGTGGGCGTGAAGATCGGCGCAGATGGAGCGAAGAAGGACTTTTTGAAAGACGATCAATTTGAGCGGTTGGGTAACGCGCTTCGCGAGGCCGAAACCGTTGGCATTCCGTGGCAATTCAGCGAAGGCCCCAATTCGAAACATGCGCCTAAACGAAATGATGATCCGCGCGAGGTTGTAAACCCGTACGCCATCGCAGCGATACGCCTGTTGATGCTAACCGGTTGTCGCGCTGGCGAGATATTGACGCTGCAATGGAACCACGTCGATCTTGACGACGACATTTTGCGCCTGCCTACATCAAAAAGTGGCGCGAAAGACGTGTTGCTAGGCCGAACGGCGGCGGCGATCCTGCGCGAGTTGCCACGCGTTGAAGGCAACCCTTATGTAATCGTGGGCGATAAGAAAGGACGGCCGCGCAGCGACCTCAAACGGCCGTGGAAGCGGATTACCGATCACGCTGGCTTACCGGGCCTCCGCTTGCACGATCTACGGCATTCGTTCGCGAGCAAAGGCGCCAACTCCGGTTTAGGCATTGCTCTTGTAAGCAAGCTGCTAGGCCACGCATCAACGACAACAACGAGCCGGTACTTTCACTTTGACGACGAGCCCACACGTCGCGGCGTCGATAGCATTAGTGACGCGATTGCGGCGGCGAGCGGATCGAACGCCGGCAACGTCGTTCCGATCAAGCGAAATGCGGCATGACGGAAATTCTACACTTCGCTGCCGACAGTGGTTTCAAACCGCCGATCACCCACAAAGGCAGACGCCGCGACAAGCGACTGGACGAACTAGATTTGAAGGCCGCGTCGGACGTTACGCAAGGAACCTTCGCCAACGCCCGCAAAGCGGCAGTAGCTTATCTCCCGCAATATGACGGCGAAAAGGCGCGCCACTACAACTCAGAATATCGCAACGAGCGGCTTCGCGACATCGCAAAACGAATAAGGCTCAAGCTTGAACGTACAGAATAGCTGTTTGCTGAACACCGCAATCTTCCCCGTGTTCGCTTAATCAAACTCGCATAAGCTCAAGTCGTCTAAAGAAGACGACAACATGGCAGAGTATCTTCGCCGCGATAAAGCGGCTGAACACCTACAGGAGCGCTTCGGCCTCTATACCCCGGAAACCCTCGCCAAACTGGCGTGCGTCGGCGGTGGCCCCCGGTTCCGCCGCATAGGGCGCTTCCCGGTCTATACGCGCGAGGATTTGGACGCTTGGGCCATGTCGCGCATGTCGCAAGCCGGTACATCCACCGCTGAACTCGATCAGCTTCGCGACGCCACGGCGCAGGCGTAGGGATTGCCCACATGTCAGAGGTAACGCCGCCGCCCGGCTTGGTCGGTGAAGTGGCGCAATTCATCTATAAGGCGGCGCCACGGCCCGTTCCTGAAATCGCACTCGTTGGCGCAATCGGTTTGATCGCCGGCATCGTTGGACGTTGCTTCAACATCTCGCGCACAGGCTTTGTGGATCAGCGTGGAAAAGGGACCCCGTTAGCGGGGTGATCGGCTTCGAACAG
>CAXTVK010000100.1:0-9493 GCA_964247655.1 uncultured Sphingomonadaceae bacterium
GTTCCTGCGCCAGATGATCGGATCGATGCGCTCCGCCAGCCTCGGCGACGGCATGCTCGACAACGAGGCGACCAGCACCTTCCAGGACATGGCCGACGGCAAGGCGGCCGACGCGATGTCCAAGAAGGGCGTGCTCCACATCGCCGACCTGCTGGTCAAGCAGCTCGGCCCGATCGCCACCAAGGAAGAGGCCAAGGCCGCGACCCCAGCCGCGCCCGCGATCGAGAGCCCGCTGCCATGAGCGATCTGCTCGGCATCGGCGCATCGGGCATCCGCGCCTACGGCACCGCGCTGGCGGCGATCGGCAACAACGTGTCGAACGCCAACACCGCGGGCTATACGCGCCGCACCGTCTCGCTCACCGAGAATACGGCGGGCGATGCCAGCAACGCGCTCTACAAGAATAGCGGCCAGTTCGGCGGCGTCGATACCGCCGAGGTCGGCCGCGCGTGGAACGACTTCCAGGCCGCCGCCGCGCGGTCGGCGTCGAGCGACGCGGGTGCCGCCGACGCCAAGGTGACCTGGCTCGGCAACACCGAGACCGCGCTCGACGACGGCACCACCGGCGTCGGCCAGAGCGCGACCGCGATCTTCACCGCGGGCAGCACGCTCGCCGCCGATCCGGGCAGCACGGGCAACCGCAACGCGTTCCTGTCCGCGATCGGCCAGACCGCGACCGCGCTCAACACCACAGCGAGCGCACTCGCGCAGACCTCGACCGGGATCGCGAGCGCCGCGCAAACGACCGTCCAGTCGGTCAACGCCGATCTCGATCAGCTCGACAAGATCAACACCGCGCTGCGCACGCAGGCGAGCGGCACCAGTTCGCAGGCCGATCTGCTCGACCAGCGCGACAGCCTGCTCGACGACCTGTCGGGCAATGTCGGGATCAACGTCACGCTCGCCGGCGACGGATCGGCCACGGCCACGCTGGCAAACAGCGGCGTCCAGCTCACCGGCGGCGTCAACGGGTCGGGCAGCGGCGCACGGCTGACGATCGATGCCGGCGCCAACGGCGCGCTCTCGGTGCAGGCGGTTTCCTCGGGCAAGGCGCAGCCGGTCGGCGACACCGGCGGCACGCTCGGCGGGCTCGTCAGCAGCGCGCAGACCGTCGCCGACCGCCGCACCTCGCTCGACAAGATGGCGTCCGATTTTTCCGCTGCGCTCAACGCGTGGAACGCCGCGGGCACGACGGCTGCCGGCGCCGCTGGCGGCGCGCTCGTCACGGGCACCACCGCCGCGACGATCGCGGTCGCGACCTCCGATCCGGCCGCGATCGCCGCCGCTTCGTCGAGCGCGTCCAACGGCAATCTGCTCAATCTCTCGACGCTGCGCAGCTCTACGGGCATCGAGCAGAGCTGGAGCGGGATGGTCACCGATCAGGGCCAGATGGTCGCCTCCGCCAAATCGGCGGACACCGCCGCCGGCGCGATCAAGACCGCGGCGATGAGCGCGCGCGACACCTCCAGCGGCGTCGATCTCGACACCGAGGCGGCCGAGCTGCTGCGCTACCAGCAGGCCTATAGCGGCGCCGCCAAGGTGATCCAGGTCGCCAAGGATACCATGCAATCGATCCTCGATCTGTTCTGAAGGAACTGAACGATGCTCTCCACCAACTACTCGCTCACCGCCGAGATCGGCCGCCAGAGCCTGCTCGAAAGCCAGATCGCGCAGCTCCAGACCAACATCTCGTCGGGCGTGCAGATCCACGTCGCCTCCGACGATCCGCTCGCCGCCGCACGGATCACGACGATCGGGCGCCAGCAGGCCGACGAGTCGGTCTATGCGGGCAACGTCAAGGTCGCGCAGGCGACGATCTCGCAGGTCGACACCAGCCTGACCGGCGTGCAGACCTCGCTCAACCGCGCCAAGGAACTGATGCTCCAGGCCTCGAACGGCACGATGAGCGACAGCGACCGCACCGCCGCGATCACCGAACTCCAGGGTATCGCCGCCACGCTCGATACCGCCGCCAGCGCGACCGACGCCAGCGGCAACGCGCTCTATGCCAAGGGCACCCCCGCGCTGCAGATCCCGATCGGCAAGGGCAAGACGGTCGCCGCCGGCGACAGCTACGACGAGGTGTTCGGATCGGTCACGCTCAAGGACGGATCGACGACGAGCATCGACGCCGTTCTCGCCGCCTCGATCGCCGCGCTGCAGACGGACGCGACCGCGCGCGGCGCCGCGGTCAACAGCTCGCTCGACGCGCTCGATGCGTCGGCGACGCACATCTCGGACGCGCAATCGGATGTCGGCGTGCGCGAGACGCAGTTCAACAACGCCGCCGACGCGCTCGCCACCTCGGCCACCAACCTGACCGACGAGCGCTCTGGCTTCGAGAGTACCGATCTCACCGCCGCTGCCGCGACGCTGTCAAGCAAGATGACCACACTCAACGCCGCGCAGTCGGTGCTGGCGACGCTGAGCAAGATCTCGCTGTTCGACAAGATCAGCTAGCGCGTGACAACGTCTCGCCGGCTCATCGTCCTCCCCCCGGGCTCGACCCGGGGCTCAAGGCGGGGGCGACGGTCGTTTTATCGCATGTCGTCACATTCGACCGCCGAGAAATCCGGTTAATCCTGGATTAGCTTAACCGCTCGTTTCCAGTTTGCCGGCTATCGGTATCGCCAACGGCCCGGACAGATCGCGTCCGTGCCGAGCCAAGCGTCAAGACGGGGGTTCTTAGAGTATGTTCGCAGCGATCGGCCTGATCGTGCTTCTCGTCATGGTGTTCGGCGGATTCGCCTTCACCGGTGGCGATCTGAAGCCCATCATGGAATCGATCCCGCACGAGATGATCATCATCGGCGGCGCTGCGGTCGGCGCGCTGATCGCCGGCAATTCGATGAAGGAATTGAAGCAGTTCGGCGGCGGCCTCGGCAAGATATTCAAGGGCCCGAAATACAAGAAGCAGGATTATCTCGACGCGATCTTCCTGGTCTCGACGCTGATGAAGATGCTGCGCACCGACGGCCCCGTCGCGGTCGAGCCGCATATCGAGGACCCGAAATCCTCCACCGTCTTCGCCAATTATCCGAAGCTCTTGAAGGACGATACGCTCGTCCACCTGATCTGCGACACGCTGCGCCTCGTCGTGGTGTCGTCGGGCACGCTCGATCCGCATGCGGTCGAGGAGGTGATGGACAATGGTCTGAAGACCCACCACCACGACGACATCCGTCCCGCCGACATGCTGCAGAACTTGGCAGACGCACTGCCCGCGCTCGGCATCGTCGCCGCCGTGCTCGGCGTGGTCAAGACGATGGGCTCGATCGACAAGCCGCCGGCGATCCTCGGCGCGATGATCGGCTCGGCGCTGGTCGGCACCTTCATGGGCGTGCTGCTCGCCTACGGCATCGTCGGCCCCTTCGCGTCGCGCTGCAAGCAGGTCGTCGAGAGCGACGCTTCGATCTACCACGTCGTCAAGCAGATCATCGTCGCCTCGCTGCACGGCCACCCGCTGCCGCTGGTGATCGAGGCCGCGCGCTCGTCGATCAGCCACTCGAACCAGCCGGCCTTCGCCGACGTGTTCGATGGCATGCGGAGTCGTTGATCGATGCTCAGCTTCGCTGAGCGTGCCGCACCGGCCCGCGCCCCCACCCGACCGCCCATTCAGGATACTCTGTGGGCGGCCGGGTGGGGGCGCGGGCCGGTGCGGTGCTCCGTCAGGAGCAAAAACTGATGGCGACAGCCGCCCCCAAGCGCGGGCGCAACGAACCAGAGCCGCGCCCGATCATCATCGTCAAGAAGATCATCGACGGCGGCCATGCCGGCCATCATGGCGGCGCATGGAAGGTGGCGTACGCCGATTTCGTCACCGCGATGATGGCGTTCTTCCTGCTGCTGTGGATCCTCGGCGCCACCACCGAGAAGCAGCGCAAGGGCATCGCCGACTATTTCAGCCCCACGCTCGTCCAGATGCGGGAGAAGTCCGCGGGCGCCAACGGGCCGTTCGGCGGCGACAGCATCACCGCCAAGGATCATTATCCGCACAAGGCCGCGCAGACGGGATCGAAGAGCATCACCATCCCCAAGGACGCCTCGGGCGGCCAGAAGGAGGGCGCCGCCGCGATCCGTTCGCGCGACAAGATCCGCTTCCAGCAGCTCCAGCAGAAGCTCCAGCAGCGCATGGCGGCGAACAAGGCGATCAACGGCCTCGCCCCGCACGTCCGCTTCACCGAGACGCCCGAGGGGCTGCGCATCGACATCGTCGACGGCGCCGATTTCTCGATGTTCGCGCTCGGATCGGACGCGCTGACCCCGCGCGCCGCGCAGCTGATCGGCGACGTCTCGGCGACGATCGGCGGCGTGCCGAACGGCGTGATCGTGCGCGGCCATACCGACAGCCTGCCCTATGCCGCGGGCCGCGACGTCAACAACTGGACCTTGTCCTCGGCGCGCGCCGAGGCGACGCGCAAGCGGCTGGCCGACGGCGGCGTCGCCCCCGATCGCTTCGTCCGCATCGAGGGCGTCGCCGATCGCGAGCCCTATATGCCCGCCGATATCTACGATCCGCGCAATCGGCGCATGTCGATCACGCTCGCCTGGACCGAGGGCGGCGCCGACGCGCAGGCGATCCAGGCGATGCAGTCGCAGGTCGCCGGCACGCCGTCCGCCGCGAACGAGACGCGCGGCTTCATCGGCCATTGAGCGCGAAGAAAAGCGCTTCGTCTTCACGGGGATGACGCTGGGCGGCGTTTCTTCTATGGCGCTCGGCATGACCACCATCGAAGCGCCTGCCCGCCCCGCCGCCGACAGCATCGGCCACGATCGCCTCCGCCGCCTGATGGCGCGCGGCACCGCCTTCCTGGGCTCGGAGGTCGCGATCATGGCGGGCGCGATGTCGTGGGTGAGCGAGCGCCATCTGGTGTCGGCGATGTCCAATGCGGGCGGCTTCGGCGTGATCGCGTGCGGCGCGATGACGCCCGACCTGCTCGATGCCGAGATCGCGGCGACCAAGGCGCTGACGGACAAGCCGTTCGGCGTCAACCTGATCACGATGCACCCGATGCTGACCGAGCTGATCGAGGTCTGCTCCAAATACGGCGTCAGCCACGTCGTGCTCGCGGGCGGATTGCCACCGGCGGGTTCGATCGATCGGATCAAGGGATCGGGCGCGAAACTGATCTGCTTCGCGCCCGCGCTCGCGCTCGCCAAGAAGCTGATCCGCTCGGGCGTCGACGCGCTCGTCGTCGAGGGCATGGAGGCGGGCGGCCATATCGGCCCGGTCTCGACCTCGGTGCTCGCGCAGGAGATTCTTCCAGAGGTCGCCGACCAGGTGCCTGTGTTCGTCGCGGGCGGGATCGGTCGCGGCGAGGCGATGGCGGGGTATCTCGAAATGGGCGCGGCGGGCGTCCAGCTCGGCACGCGCTTCGTCTGCGCGACCGAATGCATCGCCCACCCCAATTTCAAGAAGGCGTTCATCCGCGGCGCCGCGCGCGACGCGATCGCCTCGGTGCAGATCGATCCGCGTCTCCCGGTGATCCCGGTGCGCGCGCTCAAGAATGCCGGCGGCGAGCTGTTCACCGCCAAGCAGCGCGAGGTCGCCAAATCGCTCGACGAGGGCTCGATCGCGATGGCCGAGGCGCAGCTGCAGATCGAACATTATTGGGCGGGTGCGCTGCGCCGCGCGGTGATCGACGGCGACATCGAACATGGCTCGGTGATGGCCGGGCAGTCGGTCGGCATGGTCACCAAGGAGGAACCGCTCGCCGACATCCTGCGCACGCTGATCGACGAGGGCGCGCACGCGCTGGAGCGGCGCTCGGTGTGATCCATTACGATAGCTGTTCCCCGACGTAGGCCGGGTCCAGGCCCCATCTCGCGCCTCAAATGCTACGCCGGCCACACGCTCTGGGCCTGGGCCCCGGCTTCCGCCGGGGAACAGGTCACGGCGTATGCGCGCTCGCCAGCTCAACACCCGGCTGCGCTGCAGGCGTTTCGTCGCCGTCGTTCGCCGCGATCGTCGTCGCCGCGGTGTCGACGGCATCGACCGGCGGCGCACCGCGCAGCTCCACGGTCGCGCCGATGTCGGTGACGCCGTACAGCGCCTTGGCGAAGGCGATCGGCAGATGCACGCAGCCATGCGACTCGCGATAGCCCGGCACGCCGCCGGCGTGCAGCGCGACACCGTCCCAGGTCAGCCGCTCCATGAACGGCATCGCCGCCTCATGATAGAGGTTCGACTTATGCTCGACCTGCTTCTGCAGGATGGTGAAGTTGCCGACCGGCGTCTCGTGGCCATCGCGGCCGGTCGAGACGGTCGAAATGCCGATCAGCGCGCCGCCGCGATAGACGAAGGCGACTTGGCGATCGAGATCGACGACGATGTTGACCGCGCCGGCGGTCGCGACATCGGGCTGCCAGAGGAAGTCGCCCGCCTTGAGCGTATCGGCCTGGTCCTCGCTGAGCGGTGCCGGCGCGACGACCGCGCTCGACGGCGACTGGGCGTAAGCGGCGAGCGGGGACAGACAGGCAAGCATCGGTGCGGCAGCAGCAAAGATCAGTGTCGGGAAAAGCCGCATCGAATACACTCCCTTGTCTTGCGACGCAGGCAAGACGGCATCGCTCTCCCGGACGCTGACCCGGGAGGCACATGCGCGGTGCCTGTCTAGATTTCGGATGTGCTAACGCAGCATCGCGCCATTGGTGCCGCGCGGCGCGCTTTTCTGTTGACTTGTCCGAAAATGGGATGGTTGGGCGTCTTAGCGCGCGCCGACGCGCTCCGCGATCGCGGCATAGGCCGCCAGCCGCGCGACCGCCGCGTCGTGGATGCCGGGCGGCGTCACCAGCACGCCGAACGCCTCGGCCATCGCGGTGTTGAACGCGAGCGGCGCGCCCAGCGCGTCGGTGACGATGGCGCCCGCCTCGCTCGCGATCAGCACCGCGGCGGCGATGTCCCACTCGTGCCCCCAGCGCAGCGTCGCGACCAGATCGGCCTCGCCGGCCGCGACCATCGCGATGCGCAGCGCGATCGAATTGGGCTTCTGCACCGCGACCATGTCCGCATCGCGCCGCGGCAGCTTGTCGGCGGGGACGCGCGCGCCGGCGAGTTCGGTGCGCGTCGCGACATGGATAGGCTCGCCGTTGCGCCACGCCCCCCGCCCCGCCAGCGCCGTCCAGCATTCGCCGCGTGCCGAGGCTTCGAGCACCGCGAGCACCGGCCGCCCGCGATCGACCAGCGCGATCGACACCGCCCAGCCGGGCCGCCCACGCAGAAAGTCGCGCGTGCCGTCGATCGGATCGACGACCCACACACGCTCGGATGCCAACCTGGTCTTGTCGTCGACGCTTTCCTCGGAGAGCCACGCCGCTTGCGGGTCGATCGCCTTGAGCCGTTCGCGCAGCAGCACGTCGACCGCGAGATCGACCTCGCACACCGGCTCGCCGCCCGGCTTCTCCCAGCGCTCGTATCCCTGCTTCGACCGCGTCAGCGCGAGCGCGCCCGCTTCGGCCGCGACCGTCTTGACCCGGTCGAGCAGCGCGTCAGGCACCGGCGACGGTCATGCCGTCGATCCGCAGGGTCGGCACGTCGGTGGCGCGCTCGAACGCCAGATCGTTGGCGGGCACGATAGCGGCGAACATATCGAGAAGATTGCCCGCGATCGTGATCTCCGCGACCGACGCAGCGATCTCGCCATCCTCGATCAGGAAGCCCGCGGCGCCGCGGCTGTAGTCGCCCGTCACCGGGTTGACGCCGTGGCCGATCAGCTCGGTGACGAACAGTCCGCGCTTCAGGTCCGCCATCAGGTCTTTCGGCGACAGCGCTCCGGGGGCCAGATAGAGGTTGGTCGTGCCCGCACCCGGCGGGCCGCCGATTCCGCGCTGCGCATTGCCGGTGGGTTGCAGCCCGAGCTGGCGCGCCGAGGCGCTGTCGAGCAGCCAGCCGGTCAGCACGCCGTCGGCGACAAGCTCGCGCCGTGCGGTAGGCAACCCCTCGCCGTCGAACGGCTTCGATCCGAGCCCGCGCGCGCGCAAGGGGTCGTCGACGATTGAGATGCCCCTGGCAAACACCTGCTTCTCGAGCATCTCGAGCAGGAAGCTGGTGCGCCGCGCGATCGACGAGCCGGTGATCGCGCCCGAAAAATGGCCGAGCAGGCTGGAGCCGACGCGCGGATCGAACAGGATCGGCATCGTGCCCGACGACAGCTTGGCAGGGTTCAGCCGCGCGACGGCACGTTCGCCGGCGCGACGCCCGATCGTCTCGGCATCTTCGAGATCGGCGAGATGACGCGCCGAGCGATAGGCGTAATCGCGCTGCATCGTGGCGCCTTCGCCCGCGATCACGCTCGCCGAGCAGCCATGGCCACTGGTCGCATAGCCGCCCGCGAAGCCGTGGCTGGTCGCGAGCGCGATGATCGTGCGGCCCGCGCTGGCGGAGGCACCCTCGCTGTTGGTGACGCCCGCGACGCCGCGCGCGGCCTCCTCGGCGATCAGGGCGCGAGCCTTGAGGTTTTCGGGGGGGACCGTCGCGCCGTCGTCGGCATCGAGATCGGGTGCGGCGCCCTTGAGCAGGCGATCAGAGGGTGCGAGCCCGGAGAAACGATCCTCGGGCGCCTCGCGCGCCATCGCCACCGCACGATCGACCAACGTCGCCAGCGCGTCGCGCGACAGATCGGAGGAGGAGACGCTCGCCGAGCGGCTGCCGACGAACAGCCGCAGCCCGATCGTCTCGCCTTCGGAGCGCTCGACATCCTCCAGCTCGCCCAGCCGCACCGAGACGCTGGTCGATTCGTTGCAGACATAGAGGACGTCGGCGGCGTCGGCGCCCGCTTGGCGGGCGGAGGCCACCAGATCGTGGACGCGGGACTGGGCTTCGGCGACGGTCAGCATCCGCGGCATCTAGGGAGCGCGGTGCGGAACGTCTACCCTTCGAGACGGGCCTTCATGTTCCCCGGCGAAAGCCGGGGCCCAGAGCCGCAAGGGATGTCGTCTGAAGCCCTGGGCCCCGGCTTTCGCCGGAGAACTGGAAAACCGACGATCCGATGTCAGCCCTGACCTGCGGAGCCCACCGCGAAAGCCGCCATCGCCAGCAGCAGCCCGGTCGTGCGGTTCGACCGGAAGCGATCGAGCGCGCCGGCCGCGTCGGCGACATCGAGCGTCGCGACCTGCCAGGCGAGGTGGACAGCGACGGGCAACAGCGCGAGCACCGCCAGCGGATCGGGCCGCCGCAACCAGAACGCCGCGCCCCACAGCAGCAGCGCGACGACATAGAAGAGCGCCACGCCCGGCCGCACATGCCGCCCCATCGCGCGCGCCGACGACTTCACGCCTGCGAGCGCATCGTCCTCGATATCCTGCAGCGCATAGATCGTGTCGTAGCCGATCACCCACGCGATCCCGCCCGCATAGAGCAGCAGGCCGGGCGCGGAAAAGCCGCCCGTCACCGCCGCCCAGCCGACCAGCGCCGCCCAGGAAAAGACGATCCCCAGCCACGCCTGCGGCCACCAGGTGATCCGCTTCATGAACGGATAGCAGGCGACCGGCGCGA
>CAXTVK010000101.1:0-9454 GCA_964247655.1 uncultured Sphingomonadaceae bacterium
TCTACCTCACCAACCCGATCGCGCGCTCGTCGCCGACGATGCAGCGCTGCTCGGCCGAGCTGGTCCGCGGCGAGAGCTTCGCGGAGGCCGCGGAATGAGTGTTTCTTCCTACCGTTCCCCGGCGAACGCCGGGGCCCAGGCCCGCACCCTGTGGGATGCCGATCGCCAATTCGGAGCTGGGGCCTGGGCCCCGGCTTTCGCCGGGGAACAGTGCGTTCGGTTTCCGGGGACGCACGCATGATCTCCTGGTTTTCCGCGCTCCCCTATGGCTGGGCGTATTTCATCGCGTCGATCCTCGACATCCTGATCATCGCGCTGCCGGTGATGCTGGCGGTGGCGATGATCATCTATGTCGATCGCAAGATCTGGGCGGCGATGGCGCTACGCCGCGGCCCCAACGTGGTCGGCCCGTTCGGGCTGCTTCAGTCGTTCGCCGACGGCCTGAAAGTGTTCCTCCAGGAAACGATCATCCCGACGGCGGCGAACCGCACGCTGTTCCTGATCGCGCCGGTGATCACCTTCACGGTCGCGCTGATCGCCTGGGCGGTGATCCCGTTCAGCTCCTATTCGGTGCTCGCCAACATCAATGTCGGGCTGCTCTACATCCTCGCGGCCTCGTCGCTGGGCGTCTACGGCGTCATCCTCGCGGGCTGGGCGTCCAACTCCAAATACCCCTTCTACTCGGCGATCCGCGCCGCCGCGCAGATGGTGAGCTACGAGGTCGCGATCGGCTTCGTGCTGATCTCGGTGGTGCTGTGGGCCGGCAGCTTCAACATGCAGACGATCGTGCTCGCGCAGAAGGGCGAGGTGCTCGGCATCATCAACGCCAATGGCTTCAACCCGCTGCTCTTCCCGATGTCGGTCGTGTTCCTGATCTCGTCGATGGCGGAAACCAGCCGCACGCCGTTCGATCTCACCGAGGCGGAGAGCGAACTCGTCGCCGGCTACCAGACCGAATATTCGTCGATGAGCTTCGCGCTCTACTGGCTCGGCGAATATGCCAATGTCATCCTGATGTGCGCGCTCAACGCGACGCTGTTCTGGGGCGGCTGGCTGCCGCCGCTCGACCTGCCGTTCCTCTACCACATCCCCGGCACCACGATCGGCCTCGGCCTGTTCTGGATCCTGTTCAAGATGGCGGTCTTCTTCTTCATCTTCTCGTGGGTGAAGGCGACGCTGCCGCGCTATCGCTACGACCAGCTGATGCGGCTGGGCTGGAAAATCTTCCTGCCGCTGTCGCTGCTGTTCGTCTTCCTCGTCTCGGGCTGGCTGATGCTGACCCGCTTCCACGGGGGCGGGGCATGATGGTATTGGCGCTCGCTCTCGCAGCCGCTTCGTCTTTGCCGACAGGCAAGGAGGTATACCAATGTGAGCATATGCGCTCGGAGGCATCTAAGCCGCATACGCCGGTGCAAGTTGATCTGAGCGTCGAGCGGGTCGGCTCATCGGATGCCGACGGCGTCTGGAGCGTGATCTGGCCTGATAAGGCACCAATGTCGGCTCAAGCGTTTCCGGCTTTGTTTGGTAGTGTCGGCGGGTCGGTAGGGCTCCGCTGGCAAGACGAAAATGGCAAAAAGCGGACCGCGTATATGTCGTTCGGCGACGTTGGTTCTCAGGACGGGTCGAAGGATGCGTGGTTAAGCCTAGATCACCCCTCGCTGTGGCAGCCGCCCGGCTATTTCTGCGTCACGGCCCCGACGGGTAAAGAGAAGGGTGCGCGATGAGCCTCGCCTACTACATCAAGTCCTTCACGCTCTGGGAGCTGCTCAAGGGTCACGCGCTGACCCTTCAGTATTTCTTCCGCAAGAAGGCGACGATCAACTATCCGTTCGAGAAGAACCCGCTCTCGCCGCGCTTCCGTGGCGAGCATGCGCTGCGTCGCTATCCCAATGGCGAGGAGCGTTGCATCGCGTGCAAGCTGTGCGAGGCGATCTGCCCGGCTCAAGCGATCACGATCGAGGCCGAGCCGCGCGACGATGGCTCCAGGCGGACGACGCGCTACGACATCGACATGACCAAGTGCATCTATTGCGGTTTCTGCCAGGAGGCGTGCCCGGTCGATGCGATCGTCGAGGGCCCGAACTTCGAATATGCGACCGAAACGCGCGAGGAACTGATCTTCGACAAGGGCAAGCTGCTCGACAATGGCGACCGCTGGGAGGGTGCCATCGCGGCCAACCTTGCCGCTGATGCGCCGTATCGGTAATGGCGCTCGCATCGCCTAGCGACTGTTCTCCCGCGCAGGCGGGAGCCCAGGCTTCTTCTTCTGGCTGGGCCCCCGCCTGCGCGGGGGCACGGGTGGCAATCGGGGTTCCGTGTTGATCCAGACCATCGCCTTCTACCTGTTCGCCATCATGGTGGTCCTGTCCGCAGGGCTCGTGATCACGGCGCGCAACCCGGTGCATTCGGTGCTCTGGCTGATCCTCGCCTTCTTCAACGCGGCGGGGCTGATGCTGCTCGTCGGCGCCGAGTTCATCGCGATGCTGCTCGTCATCGTCTATGTCGGTGCGGTCGCGGTGCTGTTCCTGTTCGTCGTGATGATGCTCGACATCGACTTCTCCGAGCTGCGCGGCGGCTTCACCCGCTATCTGCCCTTCGGGGTCGCGGTGGCGCTGGTGCTGCTGTGCGAGATCGTGATCGCCGGCGGCGCGTGGGAAGCGGGGCCGGTCGAGCTTGCGGGTCGCACCGCGATCGCGCCCGATCCGGCGGCGATCCCCAACATCCAGGCGCTCGGCATCCTGCTCTACACGCGCTATCTGTTCGTGTTCGAGGGGGCGGGTCTCGTGCTGCTGGTCGCGATGATCGGCGCGATCGTGCTGACCCACCGGGCGCGGGGCGGCGTCCGCCAGCAGAACGTCCGCCACCAGAACATGCGCCGGCCGCAGGACGCGACGCGCAACACCAACCCGCCCGTCGGCCAGGGAGTCGAGCTTTGATCGGGTTGCAGCATTATCTGACGGTATCGGCGATCCTGTTCGTGATGGGGGTGCTCGGCATCTTCATCAACCGCAAGAACGTGATCATCATCCTGATGTCGATCGAGCTGATCTTGCTCGGGGTAAACCTCAACTTGGTCGCCTTCTCGGCCTATCTGCACGATCTCGTCGGCCAGATCTTCGCGATGTTCGTGCTGACCGTGGCGGCGGGCGAGGCGGCGATCGGGCTTGCGATCCTGGTCATCTATTTCCGCGGCCGCGGCACGATCGCGGTCGACGACGCCAATCGGATGAAGGGGTGATGGTGGTTCTTCTTCGTTCCCCGGCGAAAGCCGGGGCCCAGGCCTGCTGCCTGTGGCAGACGCATCGCCATCTTGAAGTTGGGGCCTGGGCCCCGGCCTTCGCCGGGGAACGGGTAGCCGCATGATCCAGCTCCTCGTCTTCCTGCCGCTGCTAGCGGCCGCGATCGCCGGCCTCGGCAACCGCTTCATCGGCAATACCGCCGCCAAGCTGGTCACCACGATCGGCCTGTTCGCGTCGTGCGCGCTCGCCTGGCCGATCTTCATCGGCTTCCTGAGCGGTCACAGCCACGCGACCGTCGTGCCCGTGCTGCATTTCCTCCATTCGGGCGCCTTGAACGTCGACTGGTCGCTGCGCGTCGACAGTCTGACCGCGGTGATGCTCGTCGTCGTCACCAGCGTGTCGGCGCTCGTCCACCTGTATAGCTGGGGCTATATGGCGGAGGATCCCGACCAGCCGCGCTTCTTCGCCTATCTCTCGCTGTTCACCTTCATGATGCTGATGCTGGTGACCGCGGACAGCCTGATCCAGATGTTCTTCGGCTGGGAGGGCGTCGGGCTGGCGTCGTACCTGCTGATCGGCTTCTGGTATTATAAGCCCTCCGCCAACCGTGCCGCGATCAAGGCGTTCGTGGTCAACCGCGTTGGCGACTTCGGCTTCTCGCTCGGCATCTTCGGCACCTTCCTAGTGTTCGGCACCGTCTCGATCCCCGCGATCCTGGCCGCCGCCCCGCATATGGCCGGCTCGACGATCGGCTTCCTCGGGATGCGCGCCGACACGATGACCGTGCTCTGCCTGCTGCTGTTCGTCGGCGCGATGGGCAAGTCGGCGCAGATCGGCCTGCACACCTGGCTGCCCGACGCGATGGAGGGCCCGACGCCTGTGTCCGCGCTGATCCACGCCGCGACGATGGTGACCGCGGGCGTGTTCATGGTCTGCCGCCTGTCGCCGATGTTCGTGACCAGCCCGACCGCGATGCACGTCGTTACCGTCATCGGTGCGGTGACCTGCTTCTTCGCCGCGACCGTCGGCACGACGCAGACCGACATCAAGCGCGTGATCGCCTATTCGACCTGTTCGCAGCTCGGCTACATGTTCTTCGCCGCCGGCGTCGGCGCGTTCGGCGCGGCGATGTTCCACCTGTTCACCCACGCCTTCTTCAAGGCGCTGCTGTTCCTCTCGGCGGGCTCGGTGATCAACGCGATGCACCACGAGCAGGACATGCGCTTTTACGGCGGGCTGCGGAAGAAGATCCCGGTGACCTTCTGGGCGATGGTCGCGGGCACGCTCGCGATCACCGGCGTGGGCTGGGCAGGGGTGTTCGGTTTCGCGGGCTTCTACTCGAAGGACGCGATCATCGAATCCGCCTATGCCAGCGGCACGCAGCTCGGCGGCTTCGCCTGGTTCATGGGCGTGTTCGCGGCGCTGCTGACCAGCTTCTATTCGTGGCGGCTGATCTTCCTGACCTTCTTCGGCAAGCCGCGCTGGGCCGCCTCCGAGCACATCCAGCACACGATGCATGCGCACGATGATCATGCACATGGTCATGATGCGCACGGGCATGACGATCATGCCGCCAAGGAAGATGCGGGCGACCAGCCGCATACCGATGATCGCGGCTTCACCGAGGTCGAGCACGGCACGCTGGGCTATGAGCCGCACGAAAACCCCTGGATGATGACGCTGCCGTTGGTGCTGCTCAGCGTCGGCGCGGTGTTCGCGGGCTTCGCCTTCGCGCCGACCTTCCTGCTCGGCGATTATTGGCAGGGCGCGATCGCCTATTCGAGCGAACTGCACGAGGCGACCGAGAAGCTGCCGTTCCTGGTCAGCCTCGCGCCGACGATCGTGATGCTGATCGGTCTGTTCGTCGCCTGGTGGGCCTATCTGCGCGACACCTCGATCCCGGGCCGCTTCACCGCGACCTTCCACGGGCTCTACAAGTTCGTGCTGCACAAATGGTATTTCGACGAGCTGTACGATTTTCTGTTCGTGCGCCCGGCCTTCGCGATCGGCCGCTTCTTCTGGGTGCGCGGCGATCAGGGCACGATCGACCATTTCGGGCCGGACGGCATTTCGCGGCTGATCCTGTTCGGCAACCGCGTCACCGCGCGGGTCCAGTCGGGCTATGTCTATACCTATGCGCTGGTGATGCTGCTCGGCCTCGCCGGGGTTGCGACCTGGGCGATGACACGATGAGCGCATCCATCCATTTCCGTTCCCCGGCGAGCGGGCGCCCATCCAAAGTCGTACTTTGGATGGGGCCCAACGCCGGGGTCCAGTTCGACGGCCGGGCCTGGGCCCCGGCTTTCGCCGGGGAACAAGAATAAAATGAGCGGCTTCCCTATTCTTTCGATCATGCTCGCGGTGCCGTTCGTCGGCGCGCTCTGGTGCCTGTTCGCGCCGGGCAGCGACGAGGCCCGCGCGCGGGGCGCGCGCGTCACGGCACTCGCCGCCTCGCTGATCGACTTCGCGCTCGGCATCATGCTGTGGACGGGCTACCAGACCGGCGGCCCGCGCTGGCAGTTCACCGAGAAGGCGGACCTGTTCGGCCGCTTCTCCTGGGCGCTTGGGATCGACGGCATCGCGATGCTGCTGATCGTGCTGACCGTCTTCCTCGTGCCGCTCTGCATCCTCGCCTCGTGGAAGGCGATCTCGAAGCGCGTGCCCGAATATATGGCGGTGTTCCTGCTCACCGAGATCCTGATGCTCGGCGTGTTCATGGCGCAGGACCTGTTCCTCTTCTACATCATGTTCGAGGGCGGCCTCATCCCGATGTATCTGATCATCGGGATCTGGGGCGGCGCGCGGCGGATCTACGCCAGCTATAAATTCTTCCTCTACACGCTGCTCGGCTCGCTGCTGATGCTGATCGCGATGCTGATGATGGCGCACACCGCGGGCACCACCAGCATCCCCGCGCTGATGGCGTATAACTTCCCGGTGGGCATGCAGGACTGGCTGTTCCTCGCCTTCTTCGCGTCGTTCGCGGTCAAGATGCCGATGTGGCCGGTCCACACCTGGCTGCCCGACGCGCACGTCGAGGCGCCGACCGCGGGCTCGGTGATCCTGGCGGGCGTGATGCTCAAGCTCGCCGGCTACGGCTTCCTGCGCTTCGCGCTGCCGATGTTCCCGCAGGCCTCGGCGCATTACATGTGGCTGATCTTCGCGCTGTCGATGATCGCGACCGTCTACACCAGCCTCGTCGCGCTGGTGCAGAAGGACATGAAGAAGCTGATCGCTTATTCCTCGGTCGCGCATATGGCGCTGGTCACCTTCGGCCTGTTCGCGTTCAACGAGCAGGGCATCGAGGGCGGCATGATGGTGATGCTGGGCCACGGCCTGGTCTCTTCCGCGCTCTTCCTCTGCGTCGGCGTGGTCTATGATCGGCTGCACACCCGCGAGATCGATCGCTACGGCGGCATCGCCAACAACATGCCCTATTATGCGACCTTCTTCCTGTTCTTCACCATGGCGTCGGTGGGCCTGCCGGGTCTCTCCAACTTCCCGGGCGAGTTCCTGTCGATGATGGGCACCTACGAGATCTCATCCTGGGCGGCATTCATCGCGGTGACCGGGATCATCACCGGGGCGGCCTATATGCTGTACCTGTATCGCCGCATCGCCTTCGGCCCGCAGAAGAATGCCGACGCCGCCGCGATGCGCGATCTCGAGCCGCGCGAGTGGCTGATCCTCGCGCCGCTCGCCGCCGCGACCCTGTGGATGGGGGTCTATCCCGAGAGCTTCATCGCGCCGATGCGCGCCGACGTCGCCGCGATCCTCGATCGCGTCCATCCGACGGCGCCCGCGAGCGATGCCGCGCTGACCGCACCCCACGCCAAGCCGGCCCTTGCCGCCGCCGGAGAGCGCTAAGATCATGGGTTACACTGCTTCCTTCGCGCTCTCGCTCCCCGAGATCATCCTGTCCTTCGGCGCGATCGCGCTGATGCTCGCCGCCGCCTGGGCGGGGGACAAGGCTTCCCGGGCGATCAGCGTGATCGCCGTCGCGCTGCTCGCGGTCTCCGCGGCGTCGCTGCTCGGGCCCGCGGGCTCGGGCGGGGTCGGCTATGACGGCCTCTACGTCGCCGATCGCTTCGCCGGCTTCTCCAAGCTGTTGATCTATATCTCGGCGGCGATCGCGATCATCATCGCGCCCGGCTTCTTCGATCGCGAAGGCGAGATGCGCGCCGAATTCCCGGTGCTGATCCTGCTTTCGGCGGTCGGCATGGGCATGATGGTCTCGGCGATCGATCTGCTCAGCCTCTATGTCGGCCTCGAGCTGCAGAGCCTCGCCGCCTATGTGCTCGCCAGCTTCCTGCGCCGCGACGGTCGTTCGGCCGAGGCGGGCCTGAAGTATTTTGTGCTGGGCGCGCTGGCCTCGGGCATCCTGCTCTACGGCATCTCGTTGCTCTACGGCTTCTCGGGCGGCACGAGCTTCCACGGCGTCGCGGTCGCGATGAAGGCGGGGGTGGGCACCGGGCTGCTGTTCGGGCTCGTCTTCGTGCTCGCCGGCCTCGCGTTCAAGATCGCGGCGGTTCCGTTCCATATGTGGACGCCCGACGTCTACGAGGGCTCGCCGACCCCGGTCACCGCCTTCTTCGCCTCGGCACCCAAGGTGGCCGCGATGGGGCTACTGGTGCGCGTCGCGATCGAGGCGATGGGGCCGGCGGCGGGCGAGTGGCGCCAGATCGTGATCTTCTGCGCACTCGCTTCCACGATCCTCGGTGCGGTCGCCGCGATCGGGCAGACCAATATCAAGCGGCTGATGGCCTATTCGTCGATCAACAACATCGGCTTCGCGCTGTTCGGGCTCGTCCCCGGCACCGCCTACGGCGCCTCGGGCGTGCTGACCTACATGACGGTCTACATCGCGATGACTTTGGGTTCGCTGCTCTGCATCCTCCAGATGCGCGACGCCGACGGCAATCCGGTCGAGACGATCGCGTCGCTCTCGGGCCTGTCGCGATCGCGTCCGGGGCTCGCGGCGGCGTTCGCGGTGTTCATGTTCAGCCTCGCGGGCATCCCGCCGCTGTTCGGCTTCTGGCCCAAGTTCATGGTGTTCGACGCGCTGGTCGACGTCGGCATGTGGCCGCTGGCGATGATCGGCATCGCGACCTCGGTGATCGGTGCCTTCTATTATCTCAAGATCGTCAAGACGATCTACTTCGACGAACCCGCGCCGACGCCGCTCGCGCCGATGCGCTCCACGGTCGAGGGCGTGCTGATCCTGATCGCGGCGCTGTTCGTCTCGCCGCTCGGCTACCTCACGATCCCCTTGCTGGGGCAGGCGACGCTCGACGCCGCCAAGTCGCTGTTCTGATCCGGGTGGCCTGACGATCCCGGACATTCGCGTAATCGCCGAGACCGCATCGACCAACGACGACGTCACCGCGCTCGCCCGCGTCGGCGCCGCCGAAGGCCTGTGGCTGCGTGCCGATCGCCAGACCGCGGGGCGGGGACGCCAGGGGCGGGGCTGGGTGTCGCGCGTCGGCAATCTGTACGCGAGCACGCTGGTGCGCCTCGTAGGTGGCGAGCCGCCGGCACCGACGCTGGCGCTGGTCGCAGCGGTGGCGCTGCATGAGGCGGTGAACGTCTTCCGTTCCCCCGCGCAGGCGGGGGCCCAGCCTCCAGCGCCGGACTGGGCCCCCGCCTTCGCGGGGGAACATGAGTCTTCCCGTTCCCCGGCGAAAGCCGGGGCCCAGGAGACGCGGGCGTTGCGTTCGAAGCCCTGGGCCCCGGCGTTCGCCGGGGAACTGCTGATCAAATGGCCCAATGACCTTTTGCTCGACGGCGCCAAGCTCTCCGGCATCCTGCTCGAGCGCTCGGGCGACGCGGTGATCATCGGCTTCGGCGTGAACCTCGCGCACCATCCCGACGACCTCGATTGCCCCGCCACCAGCCTGGCGGCCTATTCGGGCAGTACGCCCGATCCGGACAGCTTCCTGACGGTCCTCGCCGACAGCGTCGCGCGCTGGGTCGGCCGTTGGCGCAGCGAGGGCCTCGCGGCAATCCGTACCGCGTGGCTCGCCCGCGCGCACCCCATCGGCACCGCGCTCTCCGTCCGAGTCCCGTCCCCGTCCCCAAACCCGTTCAGTGCGAACGGGGAGGGGGGAGCGCTGGTGGAGGATGAGAGCGCCCTCCAGGGCCTGTTCGACGGCCTCGACGTATCCGGCGCGCTCAGGCTGCGCTTGGCGGATGGCAGCGTGCGTGTCATTCACGCC
>CAXTVK010000102.1:0-9452 GCA_964247655.1 uncultured Sphingomonadaceae bacterium
CCTTCGGTTCGGCGGTTGCGTGCGTCGATCCAGGCCGGTGGGGATAGTCCGCATCGTCGTCTGGCGATCGGGCGAGGGGCGGGGTAGAGCGTTGCCATGACCGAGCGCCTCACCATCCGCCGCCCCGACGACTGGCACGTGCATCTACGCGATGGGGCCATGTTGCAGGCGGTGGCGGGCTTCACCGCTCGCCAGTTCGCGCGCGCGATCGTGATGCCGAACCTCGCGCCGCCGATCACGAGCATCGCCGCCGCCGACGCCTATCGGGCGCGCATCTGCGACGCGCTGCCGCCCGAAACCGGCTTCACGCCGTTGATGACCTGCTATCTCACCGACCGGGCCGACCCTGCCGAGATCGCCCGCGGGTACGAGACGGGTGCCTTCGTCGCGTGCAAGCTCTATCCGGCGCACGCTACCACCAACTCCGCGCACGGCGTCTCCGACATCCGCGCGCTGACCGGCGTGCTCGAGACGATGCAGCGGATCGGCATGCCGCTCCTGATCCACGGCGAGGTGACCGATCGCAGCGTCGACATCTTCGATCGCGAGGCGGTGTTCGTCGAGACCGTCCTCGCGCCGCTGGTCCGCGACTATCCCGCGCTCAGGATTGTGCTCGAGCATATCACCACCGCCGAGGCCGTCGATTTCGTGTTGGCCGGGGGCGTGCAGCTGGCCGCCACGATCACGCCGCAGCATCTCGTCCTCAACCGCAACGCGATTTTCGACGGCGGCATCCGGCCGCATGCCTATTGCCTGCCCGTCGCCAAGCGCGAGCATCACCGGCTCGCGGTGCGTCGGGCGGCCGTCTCGGGATCGCCCAAATTCTTCCTGGGGACGGACAGCGCGCCGCACGGGATCGGGCGCAAGGAGGCCGCGTGCGGCTGTGCCGGCATCTTCAACGCGCCGTTCGCGCTGGAAAGCTACGCGCAGGTGTTCGACGAGGACGGCGCGCTCGATCGCCTCGAAGGGTTCGCGTCGGAACATGGCCCGCGCTTCTACGGACTGCCGCTGAACGAGGGCACGGTCACGCTCGAGCGCCGCGATGCGACCGTGCCCGATGTTATCGGCGAGGGTGCGACGGCGGCGGTGCCGTTCCACGCCGGTGAGACATTGCGGTGGCGAATGGCGGATTGAGGCGGATCGATGGCTGAGGATCGGAACAAGCCCGGGACGGAAGACCCCTCGCACCTGATCGACGCGAAGATCGCGGCGCTGGCCGACTGGCGCGGCGCGGTGCTGGGACGCATCCGTACGCTGATCGGGCGGGCCGATCCCGACGTCGTCGAGGCGGTGAAATGGCGGAAGGCCTCCAACCCGTCCGGCGTGCCCGTCTGGGAGCATGGCGGGATCCTCTGCACCGGCGAGACCTACAAGGCCTATGTGAAGCTCACCTTCCTGCGCGGCGCCGCGCTCCCGGATCCGACCGGGCTGTTCAATGCCGGGCTGGATGGCGGCACCCGGCGCGCGATCGATATTCGCGAGCACGACGACATCGACGGCGAAGCGTTCGAGGCGATCGTCCGCGCGGCGGTTGCGCTCAACCTGTCGGGCGCGAAGGCCCGATAAACAGCGCTGTTGCTCCCGGGCCGCCGATCAGGGGATGTTCGCGATGCAGGGCGAAACGAACAGCTGGCCCCGCCAGGCGCCCCGGATCGTCAGGGCGGCGACGAGCATCCACATGATCGCCAGGGCCAGCGTGAGCACCGCGCCGACGATCCCGAAAATGGCGAGATGCAGCGTCGTGCCCAGCCGGAAGGTCGCCACCGCGTAGACGCCCAGCGGGAAGGTGTAGCCCCACCAGCCGAGGTTGAACGGCACGCCCGCGCGAAAATAGCGGATCGTGATCAGCGTCGCGAGCAGCAGCCACCACAGCCCGAACCCCCAGAGCAGCAGCCCGCCGACCACGCCGATCCCCTGCGCGACGATGCCGATCTCGGCCATCCCGCGCGCCGCGAACATCGCGGGCGCGTCGCCGCCGAGCACGAGCAGGCCGAGCGCACCGGTGCCGATCGGGCCTAGCGCAAGCCAGCTCGACGCCGCCATGCTCTCGTGCGGCAGCTTGTGGAGCGCCATGCGCAGGATCAGGATCGCCAGGATCCCGAACGCGACCGGCACCGAATAGGCCCACAGCACGTAGGAGGTCGCGAGCATCGCGAACTGCGCGTTGGGGTCGGCGAGATGCGGCGCGAGCAGGCCGCCGCTGGCGCCGGCCACCTCGGCTGCGACGACGGGCAACAGCCACACCGCGGTCATCCCGTCGAGGCGGTGTTCCTGCCGCGTGAACATCAAATAGGGGATCGCCACGCCGCACCCCAGCGCCATCGCGACGTCGAGCCACCACACGGGCACGGCGAGCGTGATCACGCCGACGCCCCAGCGCGGCAGCCCGAACGCGAGCAGTCCGTTGAGGATCGTCGCCAGCCCCATCGGGATCGTCCCGATGAACATCGATACGGTGTTGTGCCCGAAGATGCGCCGCGCCTCGTGCCCGAACATCGCCCAGCGCGCGGCGTAGAGCGCCGAGAAGATCAGGAAGAGCAGGATGTCGAACAGCCACAGCGCCTCGCCCGCCGGGCGTAGCGCGCCGCCGATCGCTGGCACTTGCGGCAAGGCGAGCGCGAGGATGCCCGTGCCCATGGTCGCTGCGAACCAGTTGGGGGTGAACTGCCGGATCATCTCGCGCGGGTGATCGAGATGGCGCAGCGGCCGGAGCCGCTTAAGGCGGGCACTGAGATGGTGGTCGCTTGCCATGCTGGGTCCCCGATCGCCTGTGCTGGTACGGCATCGCAGCCGTTCGGTCCAACCTCTCGACGTTCGGTCAGAGTGTCACGATATGACAAGCAGGACAGGTCGTATCATGTCCAGACGTCACCTATCGTCATTGCGGCATCGGCCGGTCGTCCGCATCTGGCGGTCACGCAAACCGATAAGGAGGATGATCATGTCCACCCAGCCCGATACGATCCCGACCGGCCCCGAGCCTGCCCGCGCCCGCGCGGTGTTCTCGACCGAGGATTTCAGCCTGCTGCGCACCGCGGTCGCGCATTATCTCAAGGCGATCCAGGACGAGCCGGAATCGGTGAAGTTCAGCAATCTCTATCATCGGCTCGGCCGCCTGGGCTGAGCCTGCGCCGCCGCCATTCCGTTCGAGACGCCAGGATCCCATCATGACCTACCAGACCCACATCACCGATACGACCAAGCTGATCCAAGGCCAGAACGGCACCTGGGACGGGATCGACGCCGAGGCGGTGGCCCGCATGCGGCTGCAGAACCGCTTCCAGACCGGGCTCGACATCGCGCGCTACACCGCAAAGATCATGCGCGACGACATGGCGGCCTACGATGCCGATCCGGCGAACTACACGCAGTCGCTCGGCTGCTGGCACGGCTTCATCGGCCAGCAGAAGATGATCGCGGTGAAAAAGCATTTCGGCACGACCAAGGGCAGATATCTGTACCTGTCGGGCTGGATGGTCGCCGCGCTGCGCTCCGATTTCGGGCCGCTGCCCGATCAGTCGATGCACGAGAAGACCAGCGTCCCCGCGCTGATCGAGGAGCTCTACACTTTCCTACGCCAGGCCGATGCGCGCGAACTGGGCGGGCTGTTCCGCCAGATCGACGCCGCACGCGAAGCCGGCGACGGCGCCAAGGAAGCGAAACTGCTCGGCGAGGTCGACACTTTCCAGACGCACGTCGTGCCGATCATCGCCGATATCGATGCGGGCTTCGGCAACGCCGAGGCGACCTATCTGCTCGCGCGCAAGATGATCGAGGCTGGCGCTTGCGCGCTCCAGATCGAGAACCAGGTGTCGGACGAGAAGCAGTGCGGCCACCAGGACGGCAAGGTTACCGTGCCGCACGAGGATTTCCTCCAGAAGGTCCGAGCCTGCCGTTACGCCTTCCTCGAGCTCGGCATCGAGGACGGGATCATCGTGACGCGTACCGACTCGCTCGGCGCCGGCCTCACCAAGCAGATCGCGGTCTCGAACGAGCCGGGCGATCTCGGCGACCAGTATAACGCCTTCCTCGATTGCGAGGAGGTCACGCCCGAGACCGCGCGCAACGGCGACGTGCTGATCAACCGCGACGGCAAGATGCTTCGTCCCAAGCGGCTGCCCAGCAATCTCTTCCAGTTCAAGGCGGGATCGGGTGCGGATCGCTGCGTGCTCGATTGCATCACCTCGCTCCAGCACGGCGCCGACCTGCTGTGGATCGAGACCGAGAAGCCGCATATCGAGCAGATCGCCGAGATGGTCGATCGCATCCGCGAGGTCGTGCCCAACGCCAAGCTGGTGTACAACAACTCGCCGTCGTTCAACTGGACGCTCAACTTCCGCCAGCAAGTCTACGATGCCTGGGCCGAAGCGGGCAAGGACGTGTCGGCGTACGAGCGCGCCGCGCTGATGAGCGTAATCTACGACACCACCGAACTCGCGCAGGTCGCCGACGAGAAGATCAGGACCTTCCAGAAGGATGCGGCGAAGCGCGCCGGCATCTTCCACCATCTGATCACGCTGCCGACCTATCACACCGCGGCGCTGTCGACCGACAACCTCGCGCGCGAATATTTCGGCGACGCGGGCATGCTCGGCTACGTCCGCGACGTGCAGCGCAAGGAGATCCGCGAGGGCATCGCCTGCGTCCGGCACCAGAATATGTCGGGTTCCGACCTAGGCGACGACCACAAGGAGTATTTTGCGGGCGAGGCCGCGCTCAAGGCCGGCGGCGCGCACAACACGATGAACCAGTTCGCATAGACGAACGGTTCGTAGCGGAGAGGATGCGGGTGGCCCGGGGCGCAAGCTCCGGGCCATCTCGCGTACAAGCCCCCGCGCAAACATTCCGGCCAAAAATTCCGGCACGTCGTCTCGGGGGAGCAGATGAGACGACGTACCGGGAGCGGGTGCTCGATCAGGGTAACGACGCGGCAAGCGACCGCTTAACCACGCTTCGTCGCATCCGGCCGATTTCTTTTGCACCGCGACATCGCCGGGTGATCGGCGCAACCGATCGTGACGCTCCGCCGTTGGTCGGCATCCTGTCCACAGCCCGAGGCGCCCGCATGATCACGCTCCACCACCTCAATTTCTCGCGCTCGACCCGCGTGCTCTGGCTGCTCGAGGAATTGGGGATCGACTATGACCTGGTGCGCTACGAGCGCACCGCGGGCTTCCGCGCGCCCGATACGCTCAAGGCGGTGCATCCGCTGGGCAAGGCACCGGTGCTGCAGGACGACGATCTGACGCTCGCGGAGAGCGCGACGATCCTCTCCTATCTCGCGACGCGCTACGGCGACGGCGATTTTCTGCCGCCTGTGGGCACGGCGGAGGCCGCGATCCACGACGAGTGGCTGCAATATGCCGAGAGCTCGGCCGCGTTGCCGATCATGATAACGCTGTTCGGCGGGATGATGGGCGGCTTGCCCGACGTAATGCGCGGGTTCAACGACGGCGAGCGCAACAAGACGTTCGACTATATCGCCGCGCGGCTGAACATGGGCGGCCCCTATCTGATGGGCGAGACCTTCACGATCGCCGACATCCAACTCGGCTATCTGATCGACGTCGCCGAATCGTCGGCGATGCTCGGCGGCCATCCCGAACTCGGCGTGTATCTGGCGACGCTCAAGGCGCGCCCGGCGCTCGCCAAGGCGCTGGAGATCGGCGGCCCGATGCACCCCCGCCGGTAACGCTGAACATTCCTCCCCCGGAGGGGGAGGGGGACCACCCGCGTAGCGGGTGGTGGAGGGGTAGACCACGTCCCTGATTGGCGCCCGGCGTCAGAGGCTGGACACCCCTCCACCACCGGCTGCGCCGGCGGTCCCCCTCCCCTTGCAGGGGAGGATTTCGGGGTGTCGCTCAGCCGAGCGGCGTCCCCAGCCGGTCCTCGTCGGTATAGACCTGGAAGCGCGTCAGCACGACGGGGCCGAAGCTGTTGGTGAGCGCGGCGTCGGTCGCGTCGCGGCCGCGCGCCATCAGGATGCGGCCGCGCCGCGGGCGGTTGTGGCGCGCGTCGAACGTGTACCATGTGCCGTCCAGATAGGCGTCGAACCAGGCGGAGAAGTCCATGTCGCCGACCAGCGCGGGCAGGTCCATGTCGCCCATATAGCCGGTGCAGTAGCGCGCGGGGATGTTCATGCAGCGGCACAGCGCGATCGCGAGATGCGCATAGTCGCGGCACACGCCTTCGCGCTCCTCGTGCGCGTCCCACGCGGTCTTGGTCGGGCGTGCGGTCTGGTAGTCGAAGCGGATGCGTTCGTGGACGTAGCTGACGATCGCCTGCACGCGCGCCCAGCCCGGTGCGGTGCCGCCGAACAGCGACCAGGCGATCTCGGACAGCTTGTCGGTCTCGCAGTAGCGGCTGCCGAGCAGGTAGACGAGGATATCGTCGGGTAGCTTCTCCACCGGCACCTGCTGCGCACCAGGCACCACCGCATCGGGCTCGAACGGATCCTCGATCACGAAGCCGGTCGAGATGGTGATGCCGCCGGTGGGGATGGTCAGCCGCGTGCAGATGTTTCCGAACGCATCGACATAATCGTAGATCGGCACGTCGGGCGTGGTCATGATCCGCTGCGCGGTGCGCAGGTCGCGGTTGCGCGAGGGATGGACGCTCAGATTGGCGAGCAGCGGCACGGGCTGCGTGGTCGTGAAGGCGATATCGTAGCCGGCGCGGATCAACATGGGCGTACCTCGGGTGCTGGCGACGGGGTGAGGCGCGGCCGATTGGCTGGAACCATCAATGCGCGGAGGCATCGCAGGCGGTGATCGAACCATAGGGCGCATCGGGCGTCTGGTCGATGGTGTAGCGGATCGCGCGGCATCCGTTGGCGCCGGGCGTGAGGCTGGGGACGGCATAGCCGCTAAGCGCGCCGTCCTGCCAGCGCTGCGTGACGCCGGTCATCAGTGCGCGGTGGATCGCGTCCTTCACCGCCTGCGACTGGAGCGGCACGAAACCGTTGGGGCCGACGAGGGCGGGCGGCGCGGGTTCGGGCGGCGCTACGGTCTGCGTCGCAACTGGAGCCGGTGAAGGCGCCGCTGCTGCCGCCGGTTCCGGGCGATGGCGGGCGGCGAGGATGGCCACGACGATCAACAGCACGACCAATGCGGCCGCGATCCAGGGGAGGAATTTGCGCATGATGCGACGGATAGCATGGATTGCGGCATCGGGAACGATGCTCGACGATTGACGCGGCGACACGGTTCGCGGATCGGTCGGCGATGATGGCGACTACCTCAGACGGCATGACGGCGCGCTCGAAAGCGGTCGGCGCGGTGCTGCTGCTGGCGATGATCGCGGCGGCGGTGGTGCAACTCGCCGCCTTCTGGCCCGGCATAATGATCTGGGACGCGATCCGACAATATCGCCAGTCGCTGAGCGGCGTCTACGACGACTGGCATCCGCCTGCGATGAACTGGTTGTGGCGGCAGTTCCTGCCGATTCAGGGCGGGCCGGCGCCGATGCTGGTGTTGCAGGCGCTACTTTATTGGGGCGGATTCGTATTGCTCGCGGCGACGGCGCTGCGGGGCGGGCGGCGGTGGCTCGCCGTCGCGATCCTCGGTTGCGCGCTATTGCCGATCCCGTTCGTGCTGGTGGGCGCAGTGCTCAAGGACAGCCTGATGGCGGGCGCGCTGCTGCTCGCGAGCGGACTGATCGCGTGGCGGCGCGAGGAGGAATGGCCGCTCAGGATCGCGGCGATCCTGCTGCTGGTCGCGGCGGCGACACTGCGGTTCAACGCGGTGCCGGCCTGTCTGCCGCTGCTCGTCGTGGCGCTGCCCGTTGCGTGGCGGCGGACGTGGCGGCGGCTGGCGCTGACGACGATCGTCGCGGCGGTGCCGCTGCTGCTGGCGATGCCGGTGGCGAACCGGCTGCTCGACGCGCAGAAGAGCGGCGTCGAACTGTCGCTGGTGATCTACGATCTCGGCGGGATCGGGAAGTTTTCCGGCACCAATGCCTTTCCGCCCGTCGGCATCGCCGATCCCGTCGCGGTCAACGCGCGCTGCTACAAACCGGTGTCTTGGGACACTTATGCGTGGTGGGGGCCGACACCGTGTCCGATCGGCTTCGCCAACCTCCAGCCCGCCTTCGCGTCGCGCCATCTGAATCCGTACGCGGTCTGGGCCGAGGCGATCGTCGCGCATCCGCTCGCCTATGCCGAGCACCGCCTCGCGCATTTCAACAATAACAGCCGCTTCCTCGTCCACGATGCCGACCTGCCGACGCTGTCGCTGCAGACCGATCCCAATCCCTGGCACTTCCGCCTCGCGCCGAGCGGGCTGCGCGATACGCTAGGCGCAATCGCGATCTGGAGCAGCCATACGCCGCTCGGCTGGCCGATCTGCTGGCTCGCGCTCGGGCTCGGCACGCTGTTCCTCGCGATCGGGCAACCGCGCAGGACGATCGCCTTGCCGCTAACGCTGTCGGCCTGGCTTTACGGTATCAGCTATCTGCCGCTCAGCGTCGCCTCCGAGGTGCGCTATCATTTCTGGACGATGAGCGGGATCGCGCTCGCCACCGTCGTCATACTGGCCGATGCTCGCGCGATACCCGGGCGGCGGCTGGCGATCGCGTCCGCGCCGCTGCTCGTCGTCGTCATCCTGTGCGTCTCCTCGCGTATCTGATCGCCCGAAGGACATCATGCCCCAGACTCCCGATGCACCATCCTCCGAGCTCCAGCAGACGGTCGAGGGCCGCCGCCTCGCCGATCCCGCCTGGCAGACCTGGGGCCCCTATCTGGCCGAGCGGCAATGGGGGACGGTGCGCGAGGATTACAGCGCGGGCGGCGACGCCTGGGCCTATTTCCCGCACGATCATGCCCGCTCGCGCGCCTATCGCTGGAGCGAGGACGGCATCGCCGGCTTCTCGGACGACAGGCAGCATTGGTGCCTCGCGCTCGCCTTGTGGAACGGCGCCGATCCGATCCTCAAAGAGCGCATGTTCGGCCTCACCAACGAGGAGGGCAATCACGGCGAGGACGTCAAGGAACTCTACTGGTTTCTCGATGGCACGCCGACGCACAGCTATATGCGGATGCTCTTCAAATATCCGCAGGGGGCGTTTCCCTATGACGACCTCGTCGAGGAGAATGGTCGCCGCAAGGGCCGTAACCTGCCCGAATATGAGCTGATCGACACCGGGCTGTTCGACGAGCGGCGCTATTTCGACGTGAGCGTCGATTATGCCAAGGCCGGCCCCGACGACATCCTCATGCGCGTCACGATCGACAATCGCGGGCCGGATACGGCGCCACTGCACGTCCTGCCGCATTTGTGGGCTCGCAACGACTGGTCGTGGGACGAAGGCGCGGCGCGGCCCTCGCTGACGCCGGGTGCCGACGGCGCTGTCGAGGCGACGCGCACCGGCGACGAGGCCCGCCGGTTCGAGGCGCTGCAGTCCGCCGACTTCCTGTTCTGCGAGAACGACACCAACGACGAACGCTTGTTCGGTCG
>CAXTVK010000103.1:0-9352 GCA_964247655.1 uncultured Sphingomonadaceae bacterium
ACAATCCGCGCTGCTCGACCTCGCGCAAGACGCTCGCGATCCTGCAGGAGACGCCGGGGCTGACACTCGAAGTGATCGAGTATCTGCAGACCCCGCCGACGCGCGCGCGGCTCGCGGGGCTGTATGCGAGGGCGGGCATCACGCCGCGGCAGGGCCTGCGCGCTGGCGAAGACGCGGCGGTGCCGCTTCGCGAGGCCGACGACGACGCGCTGCTCGATGCGATGATCGCGCAGCCGATCCTGATCCAGCGGCCGTTGGTCGAGACGCCCAAGGGCGTGCGGCTGTGCCGGCCGATCGAGCGGGTGCGCGAGATATTGTAGCAGCCCGCGAAGCGAAGCGACACGTTCCCCGGCGAAAGCCGGGGTCCAGGCCCGTCGTTCTTGGCGAGCGAAGCGCAGACTTTCTGGTTCCGGGCCTGGACCCCGGCCTGCGCCGGGGAACGAGAGTATAACCACCCCACCGATTGCGCTTGCGGGACGCCGCACCGCACCTGATACTCGCCGCGTCATGCCGAGTCCTATGGTCCACACCCGTCGTCGAGAGCCGCGCCGCTGATGCTGGGGCGCGGGCGCAGGGTGGCGGCCGAGCCGATCGATCCCGACCTGCTGCTGCGTGCCTATTCGGTCGGCGTGTTCCCGATGGCGGACAGCCGCGACGCCGCCGACATCTTCTGGGTCGAGCCCAAGAAGCGCGGCGTGCTGCCGCTGGACGGCTTCCACCTCTCGCATTCGCTGCGCAAGACTTTGCGCTCGGATCGGTTCGCGGTGACCGCGGACCGCGACTTCGCGCGCGTCGTCGCCGAATGCGCGAGCGCGTGCGACGATCGGCCGGAGACCTGGATCAACCCGCAGATCGAGACAGCCTACGGCATCCTGCACCGCAACGGCCACGCGCATTCGATCGAGGTGTGGCGCGCGGACGACGTCGGCGGCGAGATGATCGGCGGGCTCTACGGCGTCTCGCTCGGCCGCGCCTTCTTCGGCGAGAGCATGTTCAGCCGCGCGACCGACGCCTCGAAGATCGCCCTGGCGCACCTCGTCGCGAGGCTGCGCGCGGGCGGCTTCACGCTGCTCGACTGCCAGTTCATCACCGATCACCTCGCCTCGCTGGGCGCGATCGAGATCGGGCGCGCGAGCTACCGCGCGCTGTTGGACGAGGCGCTGGGCGGTGGCGCCGCAGCCTCGGCGGGCTTCACGGCGCTGGCCGAGGCATCGGCATCGGCCGATTTCTTCGCGCTCGATCGCGGTGCCGCAGGTGCGCCCGATCCGACAGCGGAGGCCATGATCGTATCAGGCCCGATATCGGGGTGCGTCATCGCGCAGCTCTTGGGCCAGACATCGTAGATCGGGTGCTCGACGACGTTGAGCGACGGCGATTCCTTGTAGAGCCAGCCCGAGAAGACCCGCCGCCAGCGCGTATCGCGCCCCTCGACGTCGAGCTGGACGAACGCGCCGGTCAGCGGCTCGGCCTCCCACGGCGCGCTCGTCTCGCACGCGCGCAGCCGGACGACGACGTCGCCGACGCGCATCGCCTGGCCGGGCTTCATCGTCAGATCGCGCTCGAGCCCGTTGCGCTTGTTGAGCAGGCCGATCACCGCGACGCGCTCCGCCATCGGCGTCTCGGTGCGGCTCAGCGCATCGGGATCGGCCGCCGCACCTGCGGCAGGCGCCTTCGCTTTGCTTCTGTCGGGCGCGGCATCCGACGCGTCGCCGCTCCTGCCGAGCGGCAGCGCGGGCTTTTCGGTGTTGGTTTCCTGCAGCGCCTCGACGCCCTGCCACGCGCCGATCCCGCCGAGCAGCACGATCCCGGCTGCCAGGACGAGCCGCTTCACGGCTGGCTGGATGCCGCAGCCGCTTGGTTGCCCGCGGCGGGCGTCTTGGCGGCGGCGCCACCCGAATGATTGATGAACTGGCCGACCATACCCATCAGATCGACCGAGCCCTGCGTGTCGACGATCGTATCGCCGCTCTTGAGCGGCGTGGTGTCGCCGCCCGGGATCAGCGAGATGTAGTTGCCGCCGAGGATACCCTCGGAGGTGATCGCGGCGCTGCTGTCGGCGGGGACCTTGGCGGTCGGATCGATCGCGAGCACGACGTTCGCCTGATAGGATTGCGGATCGAGCTTGAGCGCAGCGACCTGCCCGATCTTGAGCCCCGCGACGCGCACGTCGGTGCCGACCGAGACGCCGTTGGCATTGGGGAAGAGCGCGGTCACCCGCACCGCGTTGGCGACGCGACCGCCGCCGGTGCGCGCCCACGCATAATAGCCGAACCACACCGCGACGAGCACGACGAGCAGACCGATCAGCGCCTCGGCGCCATGTTCCTTCAACACGCTACGCATGGCTCAGTTCGGGCTCCATGCCTCATAGTCGCCGGTGGCGGCGGCGCGCTTGCCGCCGGCCTCGAGCGCGCCGGCGGGGCGATAGGCCTCGCGCGAACCGGTCAGATTGGGTTGGGCCGGCGCCTGCCACACGCGCGGCGCGGGCAGTTCGTCGGGCGTCTCGTCGATCGTGTTGTGCAGCCAGCCATGCCATTCGGGCGGCACGCGGCTGGCGTCGTTGGCGCCCGCATAGATCACCCAGCGGCGCGGATTGCCGTGCACGTCGGTGCCGCCGGTGAAATAGACGTTGCCTTGCGAATCCGAGCCGACGCGCCCGCCGTGACGGCGCGTGAACAGCTTCGTGGTCAGCCCGGCACCGTTCCACCAGGTGAAGATGTTTGCGAGTGCGCCCATGCTGCTGCGCTTAGCGCGGCGACAAGGTGGCGGCAAGCGGCGAGCTTGCGGGGCTGCGCCGAGGCTTCGATCACACCGTTCGCACCGAGCCTGTCGCTGCGTGCTCGAAAACGTGAGCGCTTGCGGCATCCTTCGGCAAGCTCGGGACGAACGGAGAAATCACCCGACCTCGTCCGCCCTACCTATCGCTTCCAAACCACATGGTCGCCCTCGCGGATGCCCAGCGTCGCCGCGCGGCCTGCGCCGAGTTCGAGCACGGCGGCCACCGGCTCGCCCGAATCGTCGGTATAGGTAGTCAGCGCCTTGGCGGTGGTGATCCGCGCGATCGTGCCGTTCTGGCGGATGAAGACCATGTCGAGCGGGATCACGGTGTTCTTCATCCAGAAGGTCGCATCGCGCACCGGCTCCATCGGGAACAGCATGCCGCCATGGTCGGGCACCGCCGTGCGGAACATCAGCCCGGCCTCCTGCTGATAGTCGGTACGGGCGAATTCCACCTGGAAGCGGATCGTGCCTTTGTCGGTCCGAATCTTGAGCGGGATCTTCGGCAGCACCGGCTGCGCCTGGGTGATCTCGGTCTGCGCGGCCGTCGCGGTTGGGACGAACGGCATCGCGACCGCGAGCGCGGCCAGGGTCAGGGCATGGAAACGCATTCAGTCCTCCGCGGAAAGCAACTCCACCGCGAGCGGACCTTTGGCACCCGCTGCGATTCGTGCACGCAGATGCTGTTCCGGAACAAGATCGGCAAGCCCCGCGCGGCGCACCGTCTCCATATGGACGAAGATATCGGCATTGTCGCCGTCGCGGACGAGGAAGCCATAGCCTTTCAGCCGGTTGAACCATTTGACGCGCACCGATTCGGCGTCCCCCGCATCGTCGAGCAGCGGCATCGGATCGACATGCGTCGCCGCGCGGCGCGCCGCGGTCTCGAGATCGGGGCCGGTCGCGGTCGACAGATCGAAGCTGACCAGCGCGCGCGCCTGCAGCCCGCGCTCACGCTTGACCGCGAGACAGACCGCGCGCGCGCCTTCGGGCAAGCTGCGGCGGCCGAACGGGCGCAACACCGAGAAATGCACGAGGACGTCGCCTTCGCCATCGTCGCCGACGAGGAAGCCGAAGCCGCGCGTCGCATCGAACCATTTGACCGCGCCCGACACCTCGGCTTCGTCGCCGTCGGGCGACTGCACCGGGTCGGAATGACCATGATCATATCGATCATGATCGATATGATCGGATCGGTCATGAAACGATGCAAGATGCGACGCCTCGTAACGCACATCGCGGTGGTCTTCGGACGGTGTCGTACGCAACGACGCTCCCCCCGGTACACCGCTCACCCCACCGTCTTCGAACGCGCGCGCGCCTTCCTGCATGTGTTTCGATCCCCCTGCGGATCACGTTACCATGATTATTGTCCGAATCGACCGTGAATCTTGTCGTTTCTGTCAGCCGGCTCTCGATAGTCGTCCAGCACCGGCACATCGCCGGGTGCGGCATTGACTATACGGCGCGCGTGATCGACCGAATGGCCCGCGCGCATCATCGCGCCGAACGCGCGGTGCCGGCCCTTTTCGTCGGCGATCCGTTGCGCGAAAGGGCCGATCCGCTTGCGTTCGGCGAAGCGCAATGCGGTCTCCCACGCGGCATCCGCCGCCTGCGCGCGGGCACCCCTGGCATCGTTCTCGCCGATGCCGAGACCGCCCAGAGCCGCCACCAGTCGCCGTTCGCCGTAGCCGCGCGCGCCCAGCGCCCGTCCCTTGGCATCGGCCACCGCGCGATCGTCGACATAGCCTAGTTCGACGAACCGCTCGACGATGCGGGCGATCGGCGGATCGTCGTCGCCCGTCCAACCGCGTTCGGAAAGCTTGCGGCGCAGATAGTCGGCAAGCTTGGCGCGGCTGGTCGCGTAGCGCCCCGCATAGCCGAGCGCGAGGCGCTGCAGCGCGGGCTCGTCGAGCGCCGGGCGGGCGCGCTGCGGGGCGTATCTCGGCACTCGCCACGATTGTGCCACAGTCGAGCCGGATTTTGAACGCCGATCATCGTGTATCGATAGAGGATTGGATGATCGGCCTTGTGCGTCTATCAGGCCCGGTTGGAGTATATGAGGAGATGCCGTCGGTGCGTCACGACGTTGAGAGCACTGCCAGCACTGCGGATAGCGGCGTTGAATCGAGCGTAACGGGTGTTTCGGTCACGGCGATGACGCCGACGCCGACCGACGATGCATTGCCGCGCCGGATCGCCGACTTCGCGACGCTGGGCGAGGCGCTCGACTATGCCGCCGGCGGGGTGCGCGGGCTCAACTTCCACGACGCGCGCGGCACGCTGTCGCATCGCTATCCCTATGCCGAGCTGCGCCGCGACGCGCTCGCCAACGCGCACCGCCTGATCGCGACCGGCATCCGCCCCGGCGACCGCATCGCGCTCGTCGCCGAGACCGGCGCGCAGTTCGCCGCGATGTTCTTCGGCGCGATCTATGCCGGCGCCTGGCCGGTGCCGCTGCCGCTGCCGACGAGCTTCGGGGGCCGCGAATCCTATATCGACCAGCTCGCGGTACAGCTGAGGAGCTCGGACCCGAGCATCCTGCTCTATCCGGCGGAGCTCGCCTCGATGGCGCAGGCCGCGGCGGATGCGGGCGGCGTCGCCGGCGCGACGTTCGAGGATTTCGCCGCACGCCCGGCCTCCGTCGGGCCGCTGCCGCGGGCAACCAAGGACGACATCGCCTATCTGCAATATTCGAGCGGATCGACGCGCTTTCCGCACGGCGTCGCGATCACGCACGAGGCGCTGCTCGAGAATCTCGCGGCGCACGGCCACGGCATGCATGTCGGCGACGGCGACCGCTGCGTCTCGTGGCTGCCGCTCTATCACGACATGGGTCTCGTCGGCTGCTTCCTCTCGCCGGTCGCCAACCAGGTCTCGACCGATTACCTCAAGACCGAGGATTTCGCGCGGCGCCCGCTCGCCTGGCTCGATCTGATCAGCCGCAATGCCGGCACCACCCTCTCCTATTCGCCGACCTTCGGCTACGATATCTGTGCGCGCCGCATCAGCTCGTCGACCGACGTCAAGGGCCGCTTCGACCTGTCGCGCTGGCGCCTGGCGGGCAACGGCGCGGACATGATCCGCCCCGACGTGATGCAGGCCTTCGTCGACGCGTTCGCGCCCGCGGGCTTCGACGCGCATGCCTTCACGCCGAGCTATGGCCTGGCGGAAGCGACGCTCGCGGTCTCGATCATGCCGCCTGGCGAGGGCATCGTCGTCGAACTCGTCGAGGAGACGCAGCTCTCGGGCGGCGACATCCACGCCCACCGCCCGCAACGTTACCGCGCGATCGTCAATTGCGGGAAACCCGTGCGCGGAATGACGATCGAAATCCGCGAGGAGGACGGCACGCCGCTTCCCGAGAAGGCGATCGGCAAGGTCTGGTGCGCGGGCGGCTCCGTCATGGTCGGCTATTTCCGCGATCAGGAAGCGACCGACGCGTGCATGGCCGACGGCTGGCTCGACACCGGCGACATGGGCTATCTGAGCGACGGCTACATCTACATCGTCGGCCGCGCCAAGGACATGATCATCGTCAACGGCCGCAACCACTGGCCGCAGGACATCGAGTGGGCGGTCGAGCAGCTGCCCGGCTTCAAGGCGGGCGACATCGCCGCCTTCGCGATCACCACGCCCGGCGGCGAGGAGACCCCCGCGGTGCTCGTCCAGTGCCGCACGTCGGACCAAGGCGAGCGCACCCGCCTGCGCGACCTGATCCGCGAGAAGGTGCGCGCGATCACCGGCATGAACTGCGTGATCGAGCTCGTCCCGCCGCGCACGCTGCCGCGCACCAGCTCGGGCAAACTGAGCCGCGCCAAGGCGCGTACGCTCTATCTGTCGGGCGAGATCCAGCCCTACGATATCGCCGCCTGAACCCTCGCGTCCGGCGCTCTGCGCGGCAAACCGGCGACAATCTTTTTCTCGCCCGAACGCATCGATAATTTTCGGTTTCGCTCCGCCGCTTACCGCACGGTAAGGTATCGAGACTAACGTCTACCGGGTGTCGAGCTTACCCCCTTCCCCGTCGGAGCGGATCACTCCCTCCTGGTCCTATACGCTCGGGCTTTCGGGCCGGCGCGGCGATGCCTATCCGGCGCTGGCCGAGCTGCGCGGCGGCGCGATGCGCGCACGCCGGCCGCTATGGCTGGGTGCGCAGGTCGTCGCCGCGCTCGGCGTCGCGGGCCTGCGGTTCCCCGTGCTCGGCTGGTCGGTGCTGCTGCCGTGGCTCGCGGCGGTCCTCGGCATCGTGGCGCTGGTCGGGCTGGGCACCTGGCGCAAGGCGACACCGCGATCGGCATGGAACGATCCCGACGTGCTCGGCGCGCTGTTTCTTGGAATGGGCTGGGCGGTCGCGATGGCGCTGTTCAGCGGACCCGCCACCGATCTCTACAGCTTCACGCTGCTGACGGTCGGCGGCGCGCTGCTCGTGCTGGCGACCGCGCTGCTGGTCGCCGCACCGATCGGCGGCCTGGGCTTCATCCTCGTCGTCGGCGCCGCCGCCGCCGCCGCGATGGCCGCCAACGGACGCTTCGCGCTCGCGTCGGTGATCGTCCTCTTCACGCTCGCCACCGCCGCCACCTTCGCCGCCGCGGCGCGGATGCTGCTCGACAAGATCACCGCCGAACAGGCGCTGACCGGCAAGGAGGAGGTGATCAGCCTGCTATTGCGCGAGTTCGAGGATACCGGCGCGGACTGGCTGTGGCGCACCGACGTCGGTAAATGCCTGGTCGACGTATCGCCGCGCGTCGCACGCCTGTTCGGCAAGTCGCGCGCCGAGGTGGAGGGCCGGCCACTGCTGGCGCTGCTCGCGGGCGAGGCGTGGGACGGCGACGGCGACGTCGCGCCGGGCGTCCGCATGCTCGCCGAGAAGCTGCGGTTGCGCGAGAGTTTTCGCGATCTGGTCGTGCCCGTGACCGTCGCGGGCGAGCGCCGCTGGTGGTCGCTGTCCGCCGCGCCCCGGCGCGACGAGCGTGGCGCGATGGTGGGCTTCTGGGGCGTCGGCACCGACGCGACCGAACGCCACCGCTCGGCCGAGCGGATCGACCGCATGGCGCGCTTCGATGCGCTGACCGGGCTCGCCAACCGCGCGCACGTCATCGAAAAGCTCGGTGCGGCCTTGCGCGAAGGCCATCATGGCGGCCGGCGTTCGACGCTGATGCTGATCGATCTCGATCGCTTCAAGCAGGTCAACGACACGCTCGGCCATCCAGTCGGCGACAAGCTGCTGATCGAGGTCGCCAATCGCCTCTCCGGGTTGCTGACGCATGGCGACGTCTGCGGCCGGCTCGGCGGCGACGAGTTCGCGGTCGTCGTCACCGACGCCTCCGATCGCGAGCGCGTCGACCTGCTCGCGACGCGAATCGTCGAAACGCTGAGCGCGCCCTTCTCGATCGACGATCACGAACTCCACATCGGCGGCAGCGTCGGCTCGGCCACCGCTCCGCGCGATGGCCGTGCCGTCGAGACGCTGCTCCGCAACGCCGATCTCGCGCTCTACCGCGCCAAGGACGACGGCCGCGGCGTCCACCGCCGCTACGAGCCACAGCTCCACGCGCAGGCCGAGCAACGCCGCCGCATCGAGGTCGCGCTGCGCGACGCGCTCGAGCGCGGCGAACTCAGCCTCGTCTACCAGCCGATCGTCGAGGCGGCGGGCGGCAAGCTCGCGGGGTTCGAGGCGTTCCTGCGCTGGGTCCACCCCGAGCTCGGCAACGTCTCGCCCGAGGTGTTCATTCCGGTCGCGGAGGATGCGCGGCTGATCGGGCGGATCGGCGACTGGGTGATGCACTCGGCGTGCCGCGACGCCGCGACCTGGCCCGAGCATATCCGCGTCTCGGTCAACATGGCGCAGGCGCAGCTCCGCGACCCGCAGCTGCCCGCGACGATCGTCTCGGCGCTGTCGCATTCAGGGCTCGCCCCCAACCGGCTCGAACTCGAGATCGCCGAGGAGGTGTTCGTCCGCGACGGCGGGATCACCGACGTCGTCGATCGCATCATGTCGCTCGGCGTCCGCATCGCGCTCGACGATTTCGGCACCGGGCGCTCGTCGCTGGGCTATCTGCGCAAGGGGCGTTTCTCGACGATCAAGATCGACCGCAGCTTCGTCCGCGGCGCGACGGGCAACGCCGCCGAGAGCATCGCGATCGTCCGCGCGATCGTCGCGATGGCGGATTCGCTCGGCATGACGACGATCGCCGAAGGCGCCGAGACGCGCGGCGAGTACGACCGGATGCGCGGGCTCGGCTGCAGCCAGGTGCAGGGCTGGCTGATCGGGCAACCGGTCGACCCGATGGGCGCCGCGGAGTTGGCGCACGCCAAGACGGACGACCGGATCGTCCGGTCGATCTGAGTACCACAACCCCGTTCGTCCTGAGTAGCCATTGAGCTTGTCGAAATGGCGTATCGAAGGATGGCTTGGTGGCACGCATCCTTCGATACGGGTCTTCGACAAGCTCAGCCCCTACTCAGGACGAACGGGTCAGAGGGAGCCGCCCCCGCCCCTTGCACCCCGCCCCCCGCCTCGCTATGGGCTGCATCCGCTCCCGACCTGGAGGAGCGTAGCTCAGTTGGTAGA
>CAXTVK010000104.1:0-9277 GCA_964247655.1 uncultured Sphingomonadaceae bacterium
TCTACGAGGGCATGATCGTCGGCGAGAACGCCAAGCCGGACGACCTCGAGGTCAACCCGATGAAGACCAAGGCGCTGACCAACTTCCGCGTCAGCGGCAAGGACGACGCCGTTCGGCTGACCCCGCCCAAGCGGATGACGCTCGAACAGGCGATCGCCTATGTCGACGACGACGAGATGGTCGAGGTCACGCCCAAGTCGATCCGGCTGCGCAAGCGGCACCTCGATCCGAACGAGCGCAAGCGCGCCAAGCGCTCGGCGGCGTAACTCGTATATGCCCTCTCCCGCTGCGCGGGAGAGGGAGGGCCCCGTCGCGCGAGCGACGGGAGGGTGAGGGTCTTCTTCTTTTTTGCGTCGTCGCGTGAAGGAAGAAGAAGACCCTCACCCAACCCTCTCCCGCAAAGGACGGGAGAGGGCTTTGGCGCAGCGCGCTCTATTCGCCCCGCCGCAGCATCAGATTCATCCGTGCGTCGGCGATCAGCTTCCCGCGGTCCTCCTGCCAGGCGAACGCCTCGACATTGGCGATGCGCGCGCCCAGCCGGGTGATCCGCGCGGCGGCGAAGGTGTCGCGCTCGCGGCCGCCGCGCATGAAATCGACCGTCACCGTGATGGGCTTGACCGAGACGCTCGCCTCGCCCGCGAGCGCATCGAGCAACGTGCCGATCGCCGCGATCTCGAGCAGGCCGGCGATCGCGCCGCCGTGGAGGAAGCCGGGCCGGCCGATCACCGCCTGGCCGAACGGCATCCGGAACAGCGGCGCGCCGGCGTCGTCGTCACGCTCGACCGAGACTCCCAGGAAATCGGCATAGGGCGGCAGTGCCAGCACCGCGGCCCGGCTCACGTCTCGTCCGTCGTCATGAAGGTGCCCGCGACATGCGCGATTGGATCGGCGGGATCGCCGTCGTGCGCATAGCCGCGCACGAACGCGACGCGCCGCGTCAGCCGGTAGCATTCGCCGTGCCCGATCACCGTGCGGCCCGGTATCGCCGCGCGCAGATAGTCGATGCGCAGGTCGAGCGTCGCCTGCGGCTTGAACGCGCCGCGCTTGATCCATACCGACAGGCTGGTCGCGATATCCATCAGCGCGATGATCGGCCCCGAGGCCAGCACGCCCGAGGTCGCGTCGCCGACCAGATCGGCGCGATAATCGAGCGCGAGCTCGGCCCAGTCGTCGCCGTGCGTGAGGTAGCGCGTGCCGATCGCGCCGGTGTGGCCGATCCCCGCGACCAGCCGCCCGACGATCTGCGGATCGAGATCCTCGAGCGAGGGGGGGCGGGCGTCCGACATCGTGCGCGGGATAGCGGGGACGGGCATGGCCCGCAACGCCGCCAAGTCTTTGGCGGCGGGTGGCGCGCGATTACACTCATGTAATTTCCCTTTGCGGGCCCGCGGTGCTGACTTTTCCACATCGATTCAACGGGGAGACGCATCATGAACACGCAAGACGACCGCCGCCGCACCCGCCTGCCGCTCGCTTCGCTGCCCGACCTCGCACAGCCGGTCGGTCTGTTCGGCGCGATGCAGCGGACCGAGGTGGGCGGCACGATCTGTTTCGGCGTCGCGGTGGCGTTCGCGACCTACGCCGCACACTGACACGCCGTACGGGCAGCGGGGGCGTGACGCTTCCGGATCGGGCGGCACGCGCGGCGTCTCGGGCGTCGGCCTTCGCTTTCGGCGCCGCATGGCGCGAGGCGACGCCGATAGCCGGCCTGACGCGGTCGCTCGACGCGCTCGACCGGCCGGGCGCGCGGCAGGTGGCGGCGCTGGTCCGGCCACTGCTCGCGGATGCGTCTTGGCTTGCCGGCGCGGTTGCCGCGCTGGTCGCCGAGGCGGCGCGCGATCCGTGGTTCGAGCCGCCGCTGGCGCCGGTGCGCAGCGACGTGCAGGCGGGGCTGACGCTCTACGCCGGGCGCCACGCCGCTATCGGGCTGGGGGTCGGCGCGCTGGATCGGCTGGCGGCGAAAAAGCGGAGCGGCGGCGGTGGCTCGATCGGTTTCCCGGGCTGCGCGACGATGCTCCGCGCGCTCGACGGCGGCGGGGCGACGCTGTCGCTGTGGCGCGGCGGCTGGCGCGACGGCGAGATGGCGGCGGTGTGCGAGCCTGCGGGTCGCATGCGATTGCGCGATGGCGAACTGTTCGAACTCGATGCGGGCATCAGCTTCCTCGTCGAACATGCGAGGCGCGACATGGTGCTGCTCCATGCGACGATCTTTGCGGATACCGCGCCGACGTCGTGCGAATATGATCGCGCGACGCTGACGTTGCGCGCGACCGGCGCGGCGAGCGAGCGCGCCTCGCGGACACAGATGCTGACCAGCCTGCTCGGCGCAATCGGGCGCGACGATGCGCCCGCGTTCGAAGCGGCGAGCCGTGCGCCGCAAGCGCATGTCCGCTGGCATGCGATGCGCGAATGGCTGGCGCTCGATGCCGATGCGGCGGCGGCGCGGCTGGCCGAGATCGCAGCGACCGATCCCGATGCCGAGCTGCGTGCGCTGGCGGCCGAGACGATGGCGCTGATCGACGGCCCTGCCGCATGCCGCGGCTGATCATGCCGGGGCCGCCGCCCACGCCGATCGGTCTCGACGAAGCGGTCGAGGCGCTGGTCGCGCTCGGCTTCGACTCGGAGGACGACGGGGCATGGGACGAGGCGGCGCCGATCCTCGCCGCGCTCTCGGCCAACCGCGACTTCCTCGGCGACGTCGCGGTGCGGGCGCTCGTCGCCGGCGACGACGCGCCGGGCGTCTACGGCCCGCCGGTGATCATGCTCGTCCGAGGCGTCGGCAACTGGTTCGTGCGCGCCAATCTCTGGCCCGCCGAGCGCGACGCGGTGCTGCGCGCGAGCGGGCGGCGCGCCTTCTTCTACGATCTGCCGCACGACCATAATTTCTCCTTCCTCACCATTGGGCACCACGGCCCCGGCTACGAGAGCGACTATTGGGAGATCGACGAGGCGCCGCTCGGCGTCCCCGGCGAGGCGGTGGCGCTCCGCGCGATCGGGCGGCGGACGCTGGGGCCGGGCGAGATACTGCTCTACCGCGCGCACCGCGACGTGCATGCACAGCGGCCGCCGCAGGCCTTCTCGGCGACGCTCAACCTGATGGAATCGAGCGGGCGCGAGCCGTGGCGCGACCAATATCGCTTCGATACGGAGAACGGCAGGATCGCCGGCCTGCTCAACGTCACCGCGATCGAGGGGCTGCTGCCGCTCGCCGCGCATCTGGGCGGCGGCAACGGCGCGGACCTGCTGCATCATCTCGCCAAGCGCCACCCGGTTGATCGCATCCGCTTCGGCGCGGTCCGCGCGCTCGCGGACGCCGCCTTTGGATCGGACGCACGGCGCGCCATCCTCGACGCCGCGGCACGACGAGGCGACCGCTACGTCGCGGCGCGCGCCGCCCGCCTCCTCGACGACGCGCCCGCGGTCCAACGCTGGGCGGAGGCGGATCCCGCCGATATGGACGCATAAGCCGTTGGCGCGCGCCCGCCCCGCGGCATGATCGGACGATGCGGGACGTAGCGGTGTCGATCTTTCGGGAAGCGGGCGGGCCGGTGCTGATCGAGGCGCTGGCGCGAGAAGGTGTCGCCGCGATCGATGGCACGGCCGACACGATACTCGTCGAGGCGCGCGACCTGGCCGAGGCGTTGCTCGTCACCGATCCCGCGACGCCGATCGTCGTCGTCGACGGCCCCGCCGATCCCGCCTTGCGGGCAAACCTGCTCGATGGGGGCGCTGCCGACGTGCTTGCGGCACCCGCCGATCCGGCCGAGCTGGCGGCGCGGCTGCGCGCGCTGGTGCGGCGGCGGGGCGTCCAGCCGATCGGCTGCGCGGACCTGCTCGTCGATCCGATCGCGCGTCATGCCGAACGCGGCGGCAAGCCGCTGCCGCTCCACCCGCGCGAGTTTGCGCTGCTCGCCGCCCTCGCGCGGCAGCGCGATCGGCCGGTCGAGCGGATGGCGCTGATCGGCGCGGTGTGGCGGCAGCGCTTCGATCCGGGCACCAACATCGTCGCGGTCACCGTCTCGCGGCTGCGCGCCAAGGTCGATCACGGTTTTGCGCGCCCGCTGATCCATACGGTCGGCAGCGGCTACATGCTCTCCGAAACGCAGACCACAGCAGGCGGAACGCCCGCGGTGGTTGCAGCACGCTGATCCGCCCGGCAGGGTGTGTGCCTGTCCGTCCGGAGTATCCTGCCCATGCGTCGTGCCGCCCTGCTGCTCCTGCCTCTGCTGATCGGTGCGGCGCCCGCCGACTGGGATGCGCGTTTCAAGGATGTCTATTCCACCGAATATGCCTGGCGGCTGCACAGCTTCGCCGAGCCCGAGGGCCAGGGGCAGGATCGCATCATGAGCCCGCACCTTGCCGACGTCTCGCCCGCCGCGCAGGATCAGCGCACCGCGATGTGGACCAGGGTGGAAGCGGATCTGGCGGGGATCCCGCGCGAAAAGCTGTCGGCGGAGAACCAGATCGATTTCGCGGTCTACAAGGGGCAGATCGACGCGCTGCTCGCCGAACAGCGCTTCAAGGAATGGCAGAAGCCCGCCAATTCGGATTCGAGCTTCTGGGGCGATCTCGCAGGCTTCGACGAGAAACCGCTGCGATCCGAGCAGGAATATCGCAACTATCTCTCCATGCTGGGCGAAGTGCCGCGGCTCTTCGATCAGGAGATCGCCAACATGAAGGCGGGCGAGGCGCGCGGCTTCACCCCGCCGCAGGTGACGCTCGAGGGTCGCGACCAGTCGATCGCGACGGTGGCGAACGCCAGGACGCCCGAGGACACCGGCTTCTGGGCGCCGTTCAAGACGATGCCGAACACCATCTCCGCGGCGAAACAGACGGCGCTCAGGGCGGAAGCGCGCAAGGCGATCACGACGAGCGTGATGCCCGCCTACGCCAGGCTGCTGACCTATTGGCGGGACGATTACGTCCCGCGCGCCAACTCCGTGCTCGCCGCGGAAAAGCAGCCCGACGGCGTCGCTTATTACCGGAGCAAGATCGCCGAGTTCACCACGCTCGATCTCACCCCCGATCAGATCCATGCGATCGGCCTCAAGGAGGTCGCCTCGATCCATGCCGAGATGCTGGCGGTGATGAAACAGGTCGCGTTCAAGGGCGATTTCCCCGCCTTCCTGACCTATCTGCGCACCGATCCGCGCTTCTACGCCAAGACGCCCGACGAGCTGCTCAAGGATGCCGCATGGATCGCCAAGCGGTTCGACGGCAAGGCCGCGACCTGGTTCGGGCATCTGCCGCGCAAGCGCTTCGCCATCGTCCCCGTGCCGCCCGCGATCGCACCCTTCTACACCGCGGGGCGCGGCGGCGACGGCATCTACCTGCTCAACACCTTCGATCTGCCCAGCCGCCCGCTCTACCAGCTGACCGCGCTGACGCTGCACGAGAGCGCGCCCGGCCACGCCTTCCAGATCCCGCTCGCCGCCGAGCACAAGGACCAGCCCGAGTTCCGCTCCGCCGGCTATATCTCGGCCTATGGCGAGGGCTGGGCGCTCTATTGCGAGCGGCTCGGCGACGAGATGGGTATGTACGAGACGCCGTACGACAAGTTCGGCATGCTCTCGTACCAGATGTGGCGCGCGGCGAGGTTGGTGGTCGATACAGGCATCCACCACGACGGCTGGACGCGCGCGCAGGCGGTCGCCTTCCTCCACGACAACACCGCGCTCTCCGATCACGAGATCGCGACCGAGGTCGATCGCTACATTTCGTGGCCGGGGCAGGCGCTGTCCTATTATCTCGGCGAGAAGACGATCCGCGACGATCGCGCGCGCGCCGAGACGGCGCTGGGTGCCAAGTTCAACATCCGGGCGTTCCACGATGCGCTGCTCGATCTGGGATCGGTGCCGATGCGCGAGGTCGATCGGATGACCGACCGCTTCATCGCGAGCGGGGGCAAGGGGCCATATCCCGACGAGGAGTGATCTTCTTCTTCTTCTTCGTCATCCCGGACTTGGTCCGGGATCCATAGACGCGGCGCTCGAAGCGCAAGCGTTACGCCGACGAGCGGCTTTCCGCTGGCTATCGAAGTTGCGCGTATGGGTCCCGACTTCCGTCGGGATGACGGGGAGGTGGTAAAGCTGTGTTGTCCACCGCCACCTCCCGCCTCGCCTCTTCCCATCGCGAATATCGTCTGTCACGCTCGCGGCATGACAGACACCCAATTCACACACAGCCCCACCGTCATCCCGGCGAATGCTGGGATCTGCTCGGGGCGGGCGCCGCGCACGCTTCACCGAGATCCCAGCCTGCGCTGGGATGACGAGGTGGCGGGCGCGCCGGCGCGATGAGCATCTGGGGTCCGCGCAAGGCGATCGAGCTGGCACCGTCGGATAGCGCGAACGCGTTGCGGCGGACGCTGGGGTGGCCGCATCTGATGGCGCTCGGCGTCGGCGCGATCGTGGGGACGGGCATCCTCACGCTGACCGGCGTCGGCGCCGCGCTCGCGGGGCCGGGCGTGCTGCTGTCCTTCCTGATCGCGGGCGTGGTGTGCGCCGCGGCGGCGCTCGCCTATGCCGAGCTCGCGACGATGATCCCGCAATCGGGCAGCGCGTACACCTATTCCTATGTCGCGGTCGGCGAGACGATTGCTTGGATCGTCGGCTGGAGCCTGATCCTCGAATATTCGGTGGTCTGCTCGACGGTCGCGGTCGGCTGGTCGGGCTATTTCACCGGCTTCATGGACGGGATCGGCTGGACGATCCCCAAGGCGCTCGCGACCGGCCCATACGAGCCGGGCGGAGTCGTCAACCTGCCGGCGATCGGGATCATCGCGGTGGTAGCAGGCCTGCTGCTCGTCGGTACGCGCGAGTCGGCGACTCTCAACGCCTGGCTGGTGGCGGCCAAGATCGCCGCGCTCGCGCTGTTCGTCGCGGTGACCTTGCCCGCGTTCAAGGCGGCGAACTTCCATCCGTTCATGCCCTTCGGCTTCTTCCAGCATGCCGGGCCCGATGGCGTGAAGCAGGGCGTGATGGCGGCCTCGTCGATCATCTTCTTCGCCTTCTACGGCTTCGATGCGGTGTCGACCGCCGCGGAAGAGGCGCGCGACCCGGGCCGCGATCTGACGATCGGGATCGTCGGATCGATGGTCGCCTGCGTGATCATCTATGTCGCGGTCGCCGCCTGCGCGATCGGCGCGGTGCCGGTGGCGCGGTTCGCGCAGTCGGCCGAGCCGCTGGCGCTAGTGCTGCGCACGATCGGTGCGCTCACCACCGCCAAGATATTCGGCGCGGTCGCGGTGGTGGCGCTGCCGACCGTCATCCTCGCCTTCCTCTTCGGGCAGACGCGGATCTTCTTCGTGATGGCGCGCGACCGCTTGCTGCCCGAGCGACTCGGCCGCGTCTCGCCGCGCAGCGGCGTGCCCGTCGCGGTGACGATCGGCACCGCGGTGATCGTGGCAGGGATCGCCGCCTTCCTGCCGCTCGCCGAGATCGCCGCGCTGGCGAACGCGGGGACGCTGTGCGCGTTCGTCGCGGTCGGCGCCTCGATGCTGATCCTGCGCAGGCGGGAACCCGACCGGAAGCGCGCGTTCCGCACGCCGGCAGCGCCGCTGGTTGCGTTCGTCGCGATTGCGGGGTGCCTGTATCTGTTCTGGAACCTGCCGCTCGGCACGCAACTGCGCTTCTTCGCGTGGAACGCGCTGGGGCTGGTCGTCTATTTCGCCTACGCGCGGCGGCGGAGCGTCGCCTGAGGTCCGGCTTATACTTTGGTCTGGTCGACTCCGTCCGCGTCCGCACCTCCATCGGTGCCGCAACTCCAACCGTGCTCCTGCGCAGGCAGGAGCTTAGGGTGGCGGGCGCGGCGCGTGCTTCACCTGGGCTCCCGCCTACGCGGGAGAACCGGGGGATCGCGACTTTCCGGCGTCTAGCGCTGTCATCGACTTGGCCCATAACGACGCTAGCCATTTGGCCAACATGGATTTACGGTAACCTTTCGGCGGGTAATTCGATACCGATCGGTAAGAAAAAGCTTGCGCCGGCCCGATCAGGGATTATTGCTGCGCCGCAATAGAGGGGATTCTGATGACCCGTTCCGTCGCAGCCTTCGTTGCGTTTGCTTTGATGACCGGCTGCTCCAAGGGCTCGCAAAAGCCGCCGGCGCCGCCTGCGCCGCACGTTTCGGTGGGCCAGCCGCTCGCCCGCGACGTCACCGATTGGGACGAGTATATCGGCCGCTTCCAGGCGCCGCAGAGCGTCGACCTGCGCGCGCGGATCACCGGAGTCGTGACGCAGATCCTGTTCAAGGACGGGCAGGACGTGAAGGCCGGCCAGGAATTGTTCGTGATCGATCCGCGCCCCTACCGCGCGACGCTCGAGCAGGCCGAGGCGCAGGTCGCCAGCGCCCGCGCGACGCTCGCCAACGCCGCCTCGGTCGCGCAGCGCTCCGCCAAGCTCGTCGCGGTGCAGGCGGTGAGCAAGGAAGAGCTCGAGAATGATCAGGCGCAGGTCCGCACCGGCAAGGCCAGCCTGCAGGCGGCGATCGCGAACGCGGACAATGCACGGCTCAACCTGTCGTTCACAACGGTGCGCTCGCCGGTTTCGGGCCGCGTCTCGAGCCGTCGGGTCTCGCTCGGCGACCAGGTCACCAGTGGCGACACGCTGCTGACCACCGTCGTCTCGCTCGATCCGATCTGGTTCACCTTCGACGGCGCCGAGAGCTTCTACCTCAAATATTCGCGCGAGGCGCAGAACGGGCAGCGCGGATCGTCGCGCACCGCGCAGAATCCGGTCGACATCCAACTCGCCGACGAGGCCGACTATCCGCATCACGGCCGCATGGCGTTCGTCGACAATGCGATCGATCCGGGATCGGGCACGATCCAGGCGCACGCGGTCGTGGCCAACCCCAATCACTTCCTGACGCCGGGTATGTTCGGCCGCGCGCGATTGCTCGGATCGGGCAGCTACCGTGCGCTGCTCGTGCCCGACGAGACCATCGTGACCGACCAGTCGCGCAAGACGGTGTTCGTGCTCGGCGCGGGCAACAAGGTGGTGTCGCGCTCGGTCGAGACCGGGCCCGAGGTGATGGGCCTGCGCGCGATCCGCAGCGGGCTCGCGCCGACCGACCTCGTCGTGCTGGACGGGCTCGCGATGCTGCAGCCGGGCGCGCAGGTCGATCCGACCAAGATCGTGATCAAGCCGCGCTCGCAGGATGCGGGCCCGTCGGCGACGTCGGTGACGGTGCCGCAGGCATCCACCGCGTCCGTGGCCGGCACGGCGAACTGATCGGACGCAGATGCGCTTCCCCCATTTCTTCATCGAGCGGCCGA
>CAXTVK010000105.1:0-9170 GCA_964247655.1 uncultured Sphingomonadaceae bacterium
CGAGGTCGCCATGTTCGAGGATCAGCTTGGACGCGGTCTTGGGGCCGATCCCCGGCACGCCCGGCACATTGTCGACGCTGTCGCCCATCAGCGCGAGCACGTCGCCGAGCCGCTCGGGGCCGACGCCGAACTTGTCGACGACATATTGCACCGATCGCCGCTCGTTCTTCATCGTGTCGAGCATGTCGACGCGGCCAGGCTGGATCAGCTGCGCCAGATCCTTGTCCGAGCTGACGATGGTGACGTTCCACCCGGCTTCCACCGCGCGGCAGGTATAGGTGGCGATGATGTCGTCGGCCTCGAAGCCGCCCTCCTCGATGCACGGCAGCGAGAAGGCCTTCGTCGCCGTGCGGATCAGCGGGAACTGAGGCACTAGATCCTCGGGCGGGGGCGGGCGGTGCGCCTTGTACTTGTCGTACATATCGTTGCGGAAGGTGTGGCTGCCCTTGTCGAGCACCACGGCGAGATGCGTCGGCCCGTCCGCCTTGTGCAGCGCGTCGGCGAGCTTCCAGAGCATCGCGGTATAGCCGTAGACCGCGCCGACGTTGAGCCCGTCGCGATTGGTGAGCGGCGGCAGCTGGTGATAGGCGCGGAAGATATACCCCGAGCCGTCGACGAGATAGAGATGGTTGGCGGGCATGGGGGCAGGCTTAGCAAGGCCGCGGCGCCAAGGCGACAGCCACCTGTTCGTCGCGCCGCGCTTGGCAGGGGCGCTGTGACCGCGTTACCATGCTAACGACATGCCGATGCTGCCCCGGGCCACAGCCTTCCTTCTGCTTGCGATTCTCGGCGCGTCGCCGGCGCAGGCGGCGCTGTTCGCACGGCATGCCGTCAAGATCGCCGACATCCACGGCTCGTCGCGCCCGATGACGGTGACCGCGCCCGACGACCGAACGCGTGCCATTGCGCGCTTTTCGGGCGGCAAGACCGCCGATGACGACGGTGGCCTCAGCATATTCCTCGGCGGCGACGACCATGATTTCGCCGGTGGCCCCAAGGCCGAATTGTTGTGGGCGCCCGATTCGCGCGCGCTCGCGGTGACCGCCGACGATGGCGGTGCGGCGGGCCGCTTCGATCTCTCGATCCTCGTGCACCGGAAGAAGGGACGGCATTGGCGGCAGATCGATCTGGGCGACCGCGTCGCCAAGCTCTTCGCGCCCGAGATGCGCTGCGGCGGTGAGGTGGTGCCCAATGTCGGCGCGGTCGGCTGGACGAGCGGGCAGCGGCTGATCGTCGCGGCGCAGGTGCCGCCGCATGCGGATTGCGACGACAAAGGCCATATCGCGGCCTACATCGTCGACGCGGCGTCGGGCGACGTGCTGATGCAGCTCGATCCGCGCGCGCTGCGCCGGCACTATCGGCGGATGCTGGGGACGGTGTTTTCGGCGCGGGCGCGGCACGGGCATCGCAGAGCTAGGGGCCGAACTCGCTGATCGCATCGTTCCCCGGCGCAAGCCGGGGCCCAGGCCCGTGCTGCATGGTAAGTGTGGCGTCTGTTGAAATGCGTGAGGCCTGGCCCCCGGCCTGCGCCGGGGAACGGTAGAAGACATCGCCTGGCATCGAAGCCGGCGACATCGATGCCCGTTCGCCCCTACGGCACCAGCACCGTATCCTTCGCCACCGGCAGCGTCTCGGGATAGTCGAGCGTATAGTGCAGACCGCGGCTTTCCTTCCGCGCTAACGCCGAGCGGACGATCAGGTCGGCGACCTCGACCAGGTTGCGCAGCTCGATCAGATCAGCGGTGACGCGGAATTCGCCGTAATAATCCTCGACCTCGCGGCGCAGCATCTTGATGCGGTGCTGCGCGCGCTCGAGCCGCTTGGTGGTGCGGACGATGCCGACATAATCCCACATGAAGCGGCGGATCTCGCGCCAATTATGCTGGACGATCACCTCCTCGTCCGAATCGGTGACGCGGCTTTCGTCCCACGGGCGGATCGCGGGCGGCTCGGGCATCTCGTCGAAATGGCGGCCGATGTGCGCGGCCGCCGCCTCGCCGAACACGAAGCATTCGAGCAGCGAATTGGAGGCGAGCCGGTTGGCGCCGTGCAGCCCCGATTGCGTCACCTCGCCCGCCGCGTAGAGCCCGGGCAGATCGGTGCGGCCCTTCAAGTCCACGATCACGCCGCCGCAGGTGTAGTGCTGCGCGGGCACCACGGGGATCGGCTGCGTCGTGATGTCGATGCCGAGCGTCAGCAGCTTGGCGTGGATCGTCGGGAAATGGTGCGTCACGAATTCGGGCGGCATGTGGCTGATGTCGAGATGGACGTAATCGAGCCCGAGCCGCTTGATCTCGTGATCGATCGCGCGCGCGACGATGTCGCGCGGTGCCAGTTCGGCGCGGTCGTCGAAATCGGGCATGAAGCGGTGGCCCGCGCCGGGCACGCCGGGGGGGAGCTTCAACTGCGCGCCCTCGCCGCGCATCGCCTCGGTGATCAGGAAATTCTTGACGTCGAGGTTCCACAGGCACGTCGGGTGGAACTGCATCATCTCCATGTTGGAAACGCGGCAGCCCGCGCGCCACGCCATCGCGATGCCGTCGCCGGTCGCCCCTCTGGGCGCCGTCGAATAGAGATAGGTGCGCCCGGCGCCGCCGGTCGCGAGAATCGTCGCGCGGCCCGTATAGAGCTCGACGCTGCCGGTCTTGCGGTCGAGCGCGTAGACGCCCCAGACGCGACCGTCGCCGAGATAGCGCTCGCCGTGGCGCGAGGTGGCGAGATCGATCGCCGCCATGTCGGGCACGAGCGCGATGTTCGGATGCGCGCGCGCCGCGGTCTCGAGCGCCTGCTGCACCGCCCAGCCGGTCGCGTCGTCGACATGCACGATCCGCCGGTGGCTGTGCCCACCCTCGCGCGTCAAATGAAGCGCATTGCCCTCCTCGTTGAACGGGACGCCCAGCCGCACGAGTTTCTCGATCGAGGCGGGCGCGTTCTCGATCACGAATTCGACCGCGGCGCGATCGTTGAGCCCCGCCCCCGCAACCATCGTGTCCTCGATGTGGCTATCGAACGTGTCGCCGGGCTCGAGCACCGCGGCGATCCCGCCCTGCGCCCAGGCGGTCGAGCCCTCGGAGAGCCCGCCCTTGGCGAGCACCGCGACCTTGAAGCGCTCGGCGAGGCTCAAGGCGGCGGTGAGCCCCGCCGCGCCCGATCCGACGATGACGACGTCATAGGCGTGCGCGCCCATCAGGCGGCGAGCCGATCGCTCGTAAGGCTGAGGAACACGTCCTCGAGATCGGCCTCGCGCGTCGAGACGTCGACCACGCCGAGCCCGGCCGCGCCGAGCGCCGCGAGCACCTCGCCCGCATTCACGCGGCTCTTGTCGTAGGTGATGATCACGGTGCGCTCGCCCTTGAGCTCGATCTTCTCGAAGCAGGGCGCGGCGGGCGCCTCGGTCAGGTCGCGATCGACGACGACCTCGACGACCTTCTCGGTCGCCTTGGCGAGCAATGTCGCGGTCGGTTCGTTGGCGATCAGCCGGCCGTGGTTGATGATCGCGATCCGGTCGCACAGCTCCTGCGCTTCCTCCAGATAGTGGGTGGTGAGCACCACGGTCACGCCCTGCTCGTTGAGCTGGCGGACATAGGCCCACAATTGCTGGCGAAGCTCGATGTCGACGCCTGCGGTCGGCTCGTCGAGCACCAGCACCGGCGGGGTGTGCGCCAGCGCCTTGGCGACGAGCAGCCGCCGCTTCATGCCGCCCGACAGCGTCCGCGCGAACGCATTGGCCTTGTCCTCGAGATGCACCGCGCGCAGCAATTCCATCGTGCGGCGCTCGGCCTTGGGAATGCCGTAGAGCCCGGCCTGGATCTCCAGCGCCTCGCGCGGCGTGAAGAAGGGATCGAACAATATTTCCTGCGGCACCACGCCGATCGCGCGCTTGGCGTTGCGCGGGTGCGCATCGATGTCGAAGCCCCAGATCGAGGCGGTGCCCCCGGTCTTGTTGACCATCCCCGACAGAATGTTGATCAGCGTCGACTTGCCCGCGCCATTGGGGCCGAGCAGCCCGAATATCTGCCCGCGCGGCACGTCGAAGCTGACGCCGTGCAGCGCGGTCTTGCCGCTGGCATAGGTTTTCTGGAGATTATCGATGCTGATCGCGGCGTCGTTCATTGCGCGCAGATAGACGCTCGGATGCTCCGCGACTAGGGGCGGGGCTCGCGGAACCGTTCCCCGGCGCAGGCCGGGGACCAAGCCCGTACTCGATGGCGGACGCTGCGTTCGAACAGAAACGTGAGGCCTGGGCCGCGGCCTGCGCCGGGGTGCGCGTGCGTTAACCACGCTCCTTCATCGATCGTTAGGGCTTTCGGCGGACATTCGCCGCATGACGACAGCCGTTCTTCCGCGCTTCGTGCGCCACTCGCCGATCGCGTTCGCGATGACCGTCCTGCTGACGCTGATGGTCGCGGTGATCGAGGTGCCGACCGCCGCGCCGCCGCACGTGCAGGCGTTCGTCGCCGCCGCCTGATCGCGCGCCTGATTGCGTGGGCGCGAGCCGCTTGCTATGCGCGCATCCGTGAAGACGAACCCGCCCGAGACGATCCGCGTCGCCACTCCCCGCGTGGTGTGCGACGGCGCCAGCGACATCCCGACCGGCGCCGCGCTCGGCCATCCGCGCGTGTTCCTCGAGATCGACGAGACCGGCGCGGTCGATTGCGGCTATTGCGACCGTCATTTCGTGCTGATCGGCGGCCCCGCGGACCACGCTGCCGTCTGATTCCGAACTTTTTCGTCACCCCGGCTCGCGCAGGAATGACGGGGTAGGGCGTCAGCCGCGCAGTTTCTCGATCATCGGCAGCAGTGCGGAGACGTCGTAGCCGGCGTTGGCGGCCTTGGCGGCGATCTCGGCAGGCGTATCGCCCGCGGCGCCGCGCGCCAGCGCCCAGAGATAGGTCGAGCGCGTACCCGAACGGCAGAAGGCGAGCGCCGGACCCGGTTGCGCCAGTGCCGCGGTCATCGCCTCGACCTGGTCCGCCGAAAAGCCCGAATGATCGACGGGGATGTGCGCATAGCCGAGCCCCGCGGCCTTCGCTGCCGCTTCGATCGTGGCCGCGCTGGGTTGGCCGGCCTGCTCGTCGTCGGGGCGGTTGTTGACGATCATCCGCACTCCCTGCGCCGCCGCGGTGGCGACATCCTCGGGCTGGATCTGACCGGCGACCGAGATGGTCTCGTCGAGCGTGCGGAACATGGGCATCTCCTTTGTCGAAAGTTCCCCCGCGCAGGCGGGGGCCCAGAATTGCGGGCGATACCGTTTGCAGCCCTGGACCCCCGCCTTCGCGGGAGAACGGCGTATCGTCGGCGCGCCTTAGCCTATCCCTGCCACCCGCGCAGCACCTCGAGGAAGGCCTCGCCGTAGGCCTCCTGCTTGGCCTGGCCGACACCGGTGACCTGCGACAGCCCGTCCATCGTCGTCGGGTGCAGCCCCGCCATCTCGCGCAGCGTCGAATCGTGGAAGACGACGTAGGGCGGCACGCCCTTGGCGACCGCGATCTCGCGCCGCCTGGCACGCAGCGCCTCGAACAGCGGGTCGTGCGGAAATGTCTCGGCGTCGCGGCTCCGGCGCTTGCGTTCGCGCTTGGGCGCGACCACCAGCCCGACGGGCTCCTCGCCCTTGAGGATCGCGCGCGCCGATGGCCCGAACGACAACCCGCCATATTCGTCCGCCCGCAGCGCATCGCGCGCGATCAGCACGCGCGCGACGGGGCGGACCAGCTTCAATTCCTCCTCGTCGGCGATGCCGTAGACCGAGAGCGCATTGTGGTTGTTCGAGATCACCTTCTCGGTGTCGCGCCCCGCCAATACGTCGAGCAGATGGCCGACGCCGAAGCGCATCTCGGTGCGGAACGCCGCCGACAGCAATTTGCGCGCAACCTCGGTGACGTCGACCGTCGCAGGAGGATTGAGGCAATTGTCGCAATTGCCGCAGCTGGTTGGCGGGGTCTCGCCGAAATGCCGCAGCAGGATCGCGCGCCGGCAGTCGCTGGTCTCTACCAGCATGCCGAGTGCCGCCAGCCGCGTCCGCTCGCCCGCCAGTCGCGATTCGTCCACTTCGGCCAGCCGCTTGCGCGCGCGCGCAAAATCCTCGGCGCCCCAGAAGAGCTGCGCGACCGCGGGCTCGCCGTCGCGGCCCGCGCGGCCGGTCTCCTGATAATAGGCCTCGATCGATTTGGGCAGGCCGGCGTGCGCGACGAAGCGGACGTCGGGCTTGTCGATCCCCATGCCGAACGCGATCGTCGCGACCATCACCATGTCTTCGGAGGCGACGAAATCGCGCTGGTTGCGCTGGCGCACCGCCGAATCGAGCCCGGCATGATAGGCGCGCGTCGATCGGCCCAGCCCGGCGAGCTGCGTCGCGATCCGGTCGGTCGCGTCGCGCGTCGGCGCGTAGACGATGCCCGCGCCGGGCTGGTCGGTGATGAACGCCTTGAGCTGCTGCGCGAGGCCGTCGCGCGGCGAGATCTGGTAGCGGATATTGGGGCGATCGAAGCCCGCGACGATCAGCCCGTCCCGCGGAAGCCCGAGCTGCTGGAGGATGTCGGCACGCGTGTGCGCGTCGGCGGTCGCGGTGAGCGCGAGCCGCGGCACGTCGGGGAAGCGATCGAGCAGCGGGCGCAGCAGCCGGTAATCGGGGCGGAAGTCGTGCCCCCATTCGCTGACGCAGTGCGCCTCGTCGATCGCGAACAGCGAGAGCTCGGTCGCCTGCAGCAGGTTGCGGAAGCTCTCGTTCGAGGCGCGCTCGGGCGCGACGTACAGCAAGTCGAGATCGCCGTCGCGAAAGCGCCGCATCGTCTCGGCGCGGTCGTCGTCCGCCGAGGTCAGCGTCGCCGCCTTGATGCCGAAGCCCTCGGCGGAGCGGACCTGGTCGTGCATCAGCGCGATCAGCGGCGAGATCACCACCGCGGTGCCCTGCCGCGCCAGCGCGGGCAGCTGGTAGCAAAGCGACTTGCCCGCCCCCGTCGGCATCACCGCGAGCGTGCCCAGCCCCTGCATCACGCGATCGACGACCTGCGCCTGCACGCCGCGGAAGCCCGAGAAGCCGAAGGTCGCGTGGAGGATGTCGAGCGGGTCGGCGGTCATCCGCGTCCGGTTAGCGCGCGCGGGCGGCGGCGTCACCCCGTTCAAGCTGAGCTTGGTCCTGCGAAGCAACAGCTTGGTGGCGCCCGCGATGCGGTCGGGCTAGCCCCGCGCGATGATCAAGCACCTCGCCCTCCCGCTTCTCGCCGCGCTCGCGGTCTCCGTCGCGGCACCCGCAGCGCCCCCTGCACCGCGCGTGTCGATCGCCGGCATCGATCAGCTGCCGCAGCCCTTGCCCTATCCCTATGACGAAAGCGCCGATGCCAGGGCGGTCGTCGCCAAGGCGCGCGCGCAGGCGCGGCACGAGCATAAGAAGCTGCTGATCGATCTCGGCGGCAACTGGTGCGGCGATTGCCGCGTGCTCGCCTCGATCATGGAGCTGCCCGATCTGAAACCGTTCCTCGACAGGCATTTCGTCGTCGCGAAGGTCGACATCGGGCGATACGACAAGAATGGCGACATCGCCGCGCATTACGGCGTCACGGGCAGGCTCGACGGCGTGCCCGCGATCCTCGTCGTCGATCCGGTTCACGACAGGCTGGTCAACGGCGGCCGGTTGTTCGCGCTCACCGATGCGCGCCACATGACGCCGCAGGGGCTCGCCGACTGGCTTGCGCAGTGGGGCTGAGCGGCGCCCGACGCGCGCCGCTAATGCTGGATGCTGATCGTCAGCCCGTCGTGCTCGTCCGCACGCATCAGCCGGACCTTACGCCGGGCGAAATCGATCGAAACACGGGTGAAGGCCTGCATCAGATCCATTCCCAATAGCATCGCGGGCGTTTTCGTGAGACCGAAGCGCTCGAAGACATGCGCGTCGTCGAACGCGATGACGACGTTGCTCATATGGAACGCGCCCAGCCTCAGGTCGCTGATCGGCGCGTAGGTGGCGACGATCTTGCGGCCGGTGACGTCGGTGATCGTGACGGGCTGGGGCACCGCGCGCTTGTGGCGGACGAGCTTGTCCTGCAGCACGGAGTTGCCGATCGTGACCATGCTGCCGGTATCGACGATCGCATAGACGCGCTGCCCCGCGGCATCGGCATCGGCGAGCACCAGCTGTCCGAAGCGGCTGCGCGCGGTGACAACGATCTCGTTCGACGCCGCCGGACGCACGAACTTGTCCGCGGGCTCGACCGACATGCGATTGTGGACGAGATCGATCACCACTTTCTTATGCGCGAGCGTATCGATGCCGAGGATGCCCTCGCCGCCGAGATTGGCCTCGTCGAGCACGGGCGCCACGATCGCCTTGGCGGGCAGCGCGCCGACATAGAGATTGTCGATCTGCACCGCGGGCACCTCGCTTTCGCCGCCGACGCTGTGCAGCGGCACCGTGCCCGCCGACGGCAGGCCGAGTTCGGCGGCGAGCCGGCTGGAGATCACGGTGCGCGTCGCGCCGCTGTCGACGATGAAGCGGTAGGGCCCCTTGCCGTTGATTAGCACGGGCACGGTCATCCGCGTATCGATCTCGCGCAGGCTGACCGCGGTGCTCGCCGGATCGCCCGGCACGGTGCTGGCATCTACCGGGACGGCGGGGTCGGGCGCAGCGATCGGCGACGCTTGCGGGGGCGCGGCTGGCACCGCTTGCAAAAGCGCGAGCAATCCGGCCATCGCCGTCGATATCGACATCCCGTCCCCCTGCTGTTTTAGGGTGACGCTACACCCAGACGGGAACGTGTCACATTAAAATCGCGTTCGTCCTGAGTAGCCATTGAGCTTGTCGAAATGGCGTATCGAAGGACAGTGGCCTGGCGGATCAGTCCTTCGATACGGGCCCCTTCGACTGCCTGCCAAGGCAGGCGCTCAGGACAGGCTTCGACTTCGCTCGGTCCCTACCCAGGACGAACGGAGTATTGGTCAAGCGGGTTAGGTCCCGCCTTACTCGGCGGCGAGCGCTTCGCCCTGTTCGCGCTCGGCGGCCTGGCGCGCCCACATCTCGGCATAGAGTCCGTCCTGCGCCATCAATGCGGCATGGCTGCCGCGCTCGGCGACGCGGCCTTCGTCGAGGACGACGATCTGGTCGGCGTCGACGATCGTCGAAAGCCGGTGCGCGATCGTGATCGTGGTGCGGCGCTGCGTCACCGCGTGCAGCGTGT
>CAXTVK010000106.1:0-9121 GCA_964247655.1 uncultured Sphingomonadaceae bacterium
CCGGTCCCGAGGCGACCAGCGTCGTCGTCACCGGCGCGCATCATCCGCACAAGCCTGCGTTCAACCTGATCCGGACCGACTGGTGGCTGCGCGGCGAGATCGTCGGCGGGGTGGCGGGCGATCCGGTGCTGATGGTCGCGGTCGATCTGCCGGGCTGGGCGGCGCTCGACACGGCGAGCGACGCATCGGGCGCCAAGCTCGCCGTCACCGTGCTCGCGCGCGAACCGAGCCCCGTCCTGCACGGCGAGAATGAGGAGCGCGTCGCGGTCGCGCTGCCCCGCGCGCTCGCCGAGAAGACGGTCGCGACCGGGCTGACGGTCACCGTGTCGGGCAAGATACGCACCTTCCCGATCCTCGTGCCCGGCGACGCGCTCCGCGGTTTCCTTGCCGGTTACGATGCCGCGGCCGCCGCGGCCGGGAGCGCACCGCCGCCTGCCGCCGAGGCGAAACCCGCCGCCGCACCGTCGCCGTCGCCGTCGCCACCGGTTCTCGCGCAACCGCTGCCGGACGTATCGCCGGCGCCGCCGGCCGACGCCCTGCCCGCCGACCGACCGACCGCCGATACGCCGCCGTCCGACGCGCCGCCCGCCGATGGTCACTTCGTATCCGCGCCTTCGGCCTCCGCCGATGCGACGCTGACGATCGCCGCGCTCGGAATCCAGATCGTCGCCACGTCCTCGGGCGCGATGATACTGTCGGTGGCGTCCGGATCGAAGGCGGCGACGCTCGGCATCACCAGCGGCGACTTCATCGAGCGCGTCGACGGGGCGTCGATCAAGGGACTGTCGGCGGCGGAAATGGCCGCGCGGATCGGCGCGCCGGGCGTCAGGACGCTCGACTGCATCGCGGCCGGAACGGTGAAGCTGCGCTGATCGCCCGGCATGGCTGCCGGGGCGGACACGAAAAGGGCGTGCCCGATACGCTGGACACGCCCTGAACTGTCAACCGGCGGCACTCCCGGGGGGAAGTTGAAAGCACCGCCGGCTTGGTCAGCGTTGTCAGCCTCTCGCCTTGCCGCAGCGTTTCTCGGCTGACACAATTACTCGGCCCGTCTGAAAAATTCGGTTTTCGGTCGCATCGGCGTCCGGGCGACGTGGCGCGGCCGTCTTCCCTTGCCGCGCCGCGGGTGTCATAGTCGCCCAACACACATCATAGCATCAACCGGAGAGCCGCCGATGACCGCCCGCCCCGCCCCGCTTCTCCTCGTCGCCGCACTGCTGCTGCCGGCGTGCAGCGTCCGCACGCACGACGCCAACGGCAATCGGGACGCCAGCATCACGATCGGCAACAGCACCGACGGCAATGGCGGCGGCAACACGCAGAGCGTCTCGATCGACGTGCCGGGCTTTTCGGCCAAGGTGAACGTGCCCGATCTCGATCTCGGATCGGACACCACCAAGATCGACGACCTGGCGATCTTCCCCGGCACCAAGGTCAACGGCGTCAAGATCACGGGGCAGGCCAGCGACGGATCGGGCGGCGACAGCAAGGGCGACGTCGAGATGGGCTTTTCCGCGCCCGGCGATCCCGCGAAGATCATCGACTGGTATCGCGGCCAGGCGCAGCAGCAGGGCTGGACGATCGTGCCGCCCTCGGGCGCCAACCAATTCCAGGCGACCAAGACCGAAAGCGGCCATAGCGCGACGCAGTTCGCGCTGCAGGTGGCGCAGGCGGCGGGCGGCAGCAGCGGACGCTTCTTCGTGACCGGGCGCTAGAGTCTTTTCAGCTTCGCTGGATCGGTACCGGCCCGCGCCCCCACCCGACCGCCCATTCAGAATACGCTGTGGGCGGCCGGGTGGGGGCGCGGGCCGGTGCCGGCTCTGTTTCAGTCTTACTGAAACAGACTCGAGCCACAGACGCACCCGCCGCCCCCTTTCGGGACAGGCGGCGCGCCGCAGGCGATGCGGTGGCGCGGCGGATCGGGTAAGCGAAAGGCGTCATTACAGGACGTTTTTCGATGCGCCTCGCCCTTCCACTCGCCCTCGCGCTGCTGCTCCCGGCCGCCGCCTGCCACAAGGCGGCGCCGCCCGCCAACAGCCTGGATGCGATCGACAACGATCTCGTCAACGGCGCAGTCGCCGACGAGAACCCGGCCAACAGGGCGCTCGCCGGCGCGATCCGCGTCGATCCCGCCAAGACCGGGCGTCATGCCGGCGACCGCACCGCGCAGGTCAGCCTCGCGCAGATCGCCGAGCGACAGGCACGCGGCCAGCCCGCCATGCCCGCGGTGACCGAGGACGGCGAGGGCAGCCCGGTCGGTGGCGGCACGGGCTGCCTCGAGGGGCTGGTCTATTCGAACGCCTGGGCAAGCCAGCTCCCCGCCGACCTGCCGATGCACCCCGCCGCCAAGCTGCAGGAGGCCGCCGGCCACGACGGCGCCTGCCAGGCGCGAGTCGCCAGCTTCGCGGTGCCCGGCGATCGCGGCCAGCTGCTCGGCTGGTACAAGGCCAGAGCGCAGGCCGCGGGCTATTCCACCGGCCGCGACGACAGCGGCGACGACTGGATCCTGACCGGCGGCAAGGGCGCGGCCGCCTACCACATCATCCTCGGCACGCCGCAGCATGGCGAGACGCCGGTCGATTACGTCTGGACGAACGGGGGCTGAGCGCGGCGGCTGGCGGCGCAAAAAGCCCCTCCCTTTTAAGGGAGGGGTTGGGGTGGGTGGTGGCCAGGTGATACGGAAAGCTCGCGCGCAACCGATCCGTATCGCCAGGCCAAGACCCACCCCCGACCCCTCCCTTCCAGGGAGGGGAGACGATCGCACCTAGCCGCCCCCGCGCCGCTGCTCTAAGGCGCACCGCATGCCCCTTCTCCTCGTCATGATCGGCGGCGCGTTCGGTTCCGGGCTGCGCTACCTGATAAGCCGCCTGTCGCTCGCGCTGGCCGGGCCCGGTTTTCCGTGGGGGACGTGGGTCATCAACCTGTCGGGCGGGCTGCTGATGGGGCTACTCGTCGGGCTGCTCGCGCGGCACCCTGCGGCGAGCGGCGAGAATGTCCGGCTGCTGGTCGGCGTCGGCGTGCTCGGCGGCTTCACCACCTTCTCCACCTTCAGCCTCGAGGCCGCGATGATGATCCAGCGCGGCGCATGGGGTACGGCGCTGGTCTATGTCACCAGCTCGGCGGTCGGCGCGATCCTCTTTCTGTTCGCCGGCCTCGCACTCGCACGAATGGTCCCGGCATGAGCAAGAACCCCAACGATCCCAACGATGTCCGCCAGTTCAAGGTGGCGGCCGACGACGACGGGATCCGCCTCGATCGCTGGTTCAAGCGGCACCTGCCCGATGCGACCTTCAACGTCGTGTCGCGCTGGGCGCGCACCGGGCAGCTCCGCGTCGACGGCAAGCGCGCGACGCCGGGCGACCGGATCGAGCAAGGCCAGGTGATCCGCGTGCCCCCGCTCGAAGCCGCCGATCCCGAGGCACGGCCCGTCGCCAAGCCCAAGCGCGAGCGCCCCGAACTGTCCGCGGACGAGACCGAATTCGCGCAGAGCCTGGTGATCCACAAGGATTCCGCCGCGATCGTGATCAACAAGCCGCCGGGGCTCGCCACCCAAGGCGGCACCAAGACCGAACGCCATGTCGACGGGCTGCTCGACGCGCTGACCTACGAGGCGGAGGGTCGCCCCAAGCTCGTCCACCGTCTCGACAAGGATACGTCGGGCGCGCTCGTGGTCGCGCGCAACGCCCGCGCCGCCGCTTTCTTCGCCAAGAGCTTCTCCAGCCGCACCGCGCGAAAAGTCTATTGGGCAATCATCGCGGGGGTGCCCTCGATCGAGGACGGCACGATCGAGCTGCCGATCGCCAAGCAGCCCGGCACCGGCGGCGAGAAGATGTATGTCGACGAGAAGGAGGGCGCGCCCTCGCGCACGCGCTACCGTGTGATCGAGCGCGCCGGCAACCGCGCCGCCTTCGTCGAGCTCCACCCGCTGACCGGGCGCACGCACCAGCTGCGCGTCCACATGGCGGCGATCGGCCACCCGATCGTCGGCGACGGCAAATATGGCGGGCAGGAGAGTTTCCTGACCGGTGGCGTCTCGCGCAAGATGCACCTGCATGCGCGGCGCATCCGCATCGATCACCCCGACGGCGACATCATCGACGTCCGCGCCGAGCTGCCGACGCACTTCGCCGAGAGCTTGGCGCTGCTCGGCTTCGACACCGCCGCCGCCGACGCGCTGCCGATCGACGAGCCCAAATTCTCCGCTACCCCCGAGGGTAAGCGCCGCGCCGCCGCGCACGCCGCCAAGGACCGCCGCCGCGAACGCAAGGGGGAACGGCGCGGACGGGGACGCTAGTGATGGGAGCGATCTTGATCCTCCCCGGGACGGGGAGGGGGACCGTTCGCGCAGCGAATGGTGGAGGGGGAGCGGCTTCAGGCATCTCGCCTGCGTCGCTTCCCCTCCACCACCGGCTTCGCCGGCGGTCCCCGTCCCCGACGAATGTCGGGGAGGACGGTCGGTGAAGCTTGCCATCTTCGATTGCGATGGGACTCTGGTCGACAGCCAGGGGACGATCTGCGACGCGATGGAGCATTGTTTTTCGGGCGCTGGTCTGGCGCCGCCCGATCGCGCGGCGGTGCGGCGGATCGTGGGCTTGAGCCTGCCGCAGGCGATGCGCGCGCTGCTGCCCGACGCGGACGACGCGCGTCATCACGCGCTTGCCGAGGCGTATAAGGCGAGCTTCCACCAACTGCGGCTCGAAGGCCGCGTCGAGGAGCGGCTCTACGACGGCATCCCCGAGGTGCTCGCCGCGATGGCGGCAGACGGCTGGCTGCTCGGCGTCGCGACGGGCAAGTCGGATCGCGGGCTCAAACTGGTGCTTGCGCATCACGGGCTGACGCACCGCTTCGTCACGCTGCAGACCGCCGACCGCCACCCCTCCAAGCCGCACCCCGCGATGATCGAGGCGGCGATGGCGGAGGCCGGCGCGATGGCTGCCGACACGGTGATGATCGGCGACACCAGCTTCGACATCGCGATGGCACGCGATGCCGGCGTCCGCGCGATCGGCGTCGCGTGGGGCTATCACGAGAGCGCCGAACTGCTCGCCGAGGGCGCCGATGCGGTCGCCGAAACCCCCGCCGATCTGCCCGCGCTGTGCGCAAAGGAAACCGCATGACCACGCCCGATCCCGACAGGCCCGATCCCGACAGGCGCGCACGCGACCGCTTCGCGATACTGATGGGCTTTCGCGCAGGCGGCGGCGCGCTGATCCTGCTCGGACTGTGGATGCTGCTCGGCGGGAGCCTGGGCGGCGCCTACGGCTTCGGCGCGGTGCTGATGGCGATGGGCTTCGTCGGGATGATCGTGGTCCCGCAAATTCTCGCGCGCCGGTGGCGGACGCCGCGGTGATCCCGGCAAAGCGCTTCTGGACCGACGTCGCGATCGTCGATCGCGGCATTCGGCTCGATGGGCGCGCGCTCAAGACGCCCGCGCGCGCCGAACTGCTGCTGCCGACCGATGCGCTTACCTCCGCGGTCGCCGAGGAATGGCGCGCGGTGGAGGGCGCGATCGATCCGCGCGCGATGCCGCTGACCGGGCTCGCCAACGCCGCGATCGACCGTATCGCGTCCGACGTTCCAGCCTTCGTCGAGGGCCTGGCGCGCTACGCTCAGGCCGACCTGCTCTGCTACCGCGCCGCGCACCCGACCGAGTTGATCGCGCGGCAGGGCGAGCTGTGGGATCCACCGCTCGATTGGGCGCGCTCGCGCTACGATATCGATTTCGTCGTCACCGGCAGTATCGTCCATGTCGCGCAACCGCCCGAGACGGTGGCGCGGCTCGAAGCGGCGGTGGCGGCGCGCGACGCCTTCCATCTCGCCGCGCTGTCGCCGCTGGTCACGCTGTCGGGATCGCTGGTGCTGGCGCTCGCGCTCGCCGAGGGGGCGATGACCGAGCAGCAGGCGTGGGACGCTGCCGAACTCGACGAGCTCTTCCAGGCCGAGCATTGGGGCGAGGACGATCTCGCCACCACGATGCGCGAGGACAAGCGCCGCGACTTCCGCGCCGCCGCGCGCTTCCTGGCGCTGCTCGACTAGAGCTCAGGAGCGAGCCGCCGTCAGTTCGTCGTCATGCCCGAGGCGTGCGTGCTCACCATGTTGCGCGCATAATTGCGCTCGGCATCGTTGGATCGCGCCCAATCCTCGGCGGTGCCGCAGCGGCGCGCCTGCTGCACCAGCGAGCCGGTCACGGTGCTGCTGCGACAGATCAATTTCGCCTTCGCCGGCTTCGCGGGAGCCGGAACGGTCGCGACGGCAGCATCGGGAGACGCGGTCTGCGCCGATGCGGATGTCGCCAGGGCGACCGAAGCGATGAATAGAGAAAGACCCGTCCTGGTCATGATGCCACCCCCGAAAAGACGAGGCGATACTGCCGGCTTTCGCCCGGCTTCGCAAGACCGCGAGGGTTGGGTGACAAGACGCCGCGTCGTCGCGTCGCGGATGCCGCCCTGAGCGCTACTGCGCCTCGAAATAGGCGACGATCGCCGACCATGTCCTTCGGGCGTCGCCTTGCGCTGCAGCGGCCTGGCTGCGCGCCACGATCTCGGCCCGATCGCCGAATTTATCGCGCAGCGCCTCGGCGATCGTGGCGATCGCGAGGCGATCCTCGTCGGTCATCGGCGTCCCGTCATGGGCATCGCAATCGTCCGATAGAAATGAACGCGATCCGCGGCCCGCGAACCGAGCCCGGATCGTCGCCTCCTGTGGCGCAGCGCACCTTAGGGCCGGCGCTCCGCCCTTGGCAATGCGCGGCGCGAAATGTCCGCGAGGCGCGATCTCAATCGTCGAGGCGCCGCCCGGCGACGACCTCGATCGTCAGGATCATCTCCGCGCCGCTCGAGATCACGACCTGGAGATGCGTGCCGAGCGCCGCACGCCCGATCCGCTCGGCCGAATCGAGTGCCGAGACGGTGGCGTCGAACAGGGTCGGGAAACATCCGACCGTGGAGAGGAGCAGGCCGTCCCGGCGGACCTCCACGGTGAAATCGTCGGCGGTGTTCATAACAATCCTTGCGAACGAAAGCTGATCCAGCCCGAGCGGGAGACGATGAGGTGATCGTGGACGGCGATCTCGAGCGCCGCCGCCGCGCGGCACAGCCGGCGCGTCGCGGCGATGTCCTCGGCACTCGGCGTCGGATCACCGCTGGGATGGTTATGCGCGAGGATCAGCGACGTCGCGCCGATCTCGAGCGCGCGGCGCAGCACCTCGCGGGGGTAGAGCTTGGCCTCGCCGACGGTGCCGCGCGCGACGATCTCGTCGGCGGCGAGGCGGTTGCCGACATCGAGATAGGCGACCCAGATCTCCTCGACGGGTCGGTGCGACAGGCGGGCGTGCACATAGCCCACGACCGACTGCGGCGAATCGATCAGCGGGCGACGCTCGATCTCCGCACGGAGCAGCCGCAACGAGAGATCGCGCGCGACATGCAGCAACGGCACCGCTTCGGCGCCGACGATTCCCGCGAGCCGCTCGTCGGACATGGCGAGCGCTGCCGGCAGCGAGCCGCACCGATCGAACAGCGCATCGATCGCGCGCGCGGTGCCGTTGCCGAGCGTCGGCGACAGCAGCGCGTTCAGTAGCCGCCGGTCTTCCGCCTGCGATGTGCGCTCCACGTCCCGATCGCCAGCGCCGCGAGCGAGGGATAGGCCCACACCGCCTCGCTTCGGAAATAGGCCATGGCGGGCACCTCGGGCTGGATCGCGCGGGCGAGATGCGCCGCCACCCCCGCTATCGAGAAGCCGAAGGCCCAGATCGGCCAGTAGCGCGTCGTCCCGATCGCCAGCGCCAGGAAGGCGAGCGAGACCAGCAGATCGATCGCCGACAGGCCCGCCATCGCCGATTGCCAGATCGCCGGTGTCAGCAGCCCGACGAGCAGCGTGATCGCCGAGCCCGCAAGATTGATCGCCGCGCCGGTCCGCTCGGGCCGGCCACCACGCCACAGCGCATAGCCGCAGGTGGCGATCAAACAGGCGGTGTAGAAGAGCAAACGCGGCCCGAGCATACCGCACTGACAGCACGCCCCCGTACGTCGTGCAAGCGATGCCCGAGCCGCGCGCCCTCACGCCACGCGGCTGATTGCATGCAATGCTGCGCTGGGTGCGGGAACACAGTCGCCATAGGCGGACGGGCTCAGATCGTTCTTGCGCGCGAGCGCGGCGAGCCGGCGGTGCATTTCGACATAGCGGCCGCGGCTTTCGCCGTGCAGCGCGACGCCGGCCAGCGCATGGCCGATGATCTCGTGATCGGCCTCGATCGGCATGTTCACGCTCAGCGCGCCGTCGATCATCGCGGCGACGAGCAGCGCATTGTCGCGCAGGGCGATCGAATTCGAGCGTTCGGCGACGCCGACCGCCAGCGCGACATGCGGCGCGGCGTGGGACAGATTATACATGGGACCTCCTGGCCGCGACTTCGTGGGAAGCGCGGCGATGCGATGACAAAGGGATCGACGTCAGAGAAGAGCGCGCTGCAGGCTCGTCAGAGCACCCAGGAGCAGCGCGGCGAGGACGCCGATCGCCAGGCCCCAGGCCAGCTTTTCGATCGCATTCAGGTCATTGCGCGCCCTCCCTGCTGTCGGGATGGGCAAGCGCAGCGTCGGTCTGTCGTCGTGAAACGGTTCGGCCCGATAGACCGCCTGTATTTCGCGCAAGGCATCGTCGCGTGTCGTCCATCCCCGGTCCTCGGCGGAGGAGGACACACTGGCATCGGCGTCGATCGGGGCCACTACCTTCGGCGGGCCTACCCCATGAGTGTAGGTCTGCGGCGGCGCGTCGCCGAACACCATGCGCGCCACTTCGGCGCTGCGGCTGACGCCGAACGTCTCGCGGGCCTCGCGCAGATGCCATTTTACGCCGTCTTCGCTCAGCCCGAGCAGCCGCGCGATCTCCTTGATGCTGTGGTGCGTGTAGATCAGCCGCAGGCATTCGCGCTGGCGGTCGGTCAACCGATTGAAGCGTTCGTCGTCCACGTCTCGTCCCACGATGCCCGTCGGCGGAACTTAGCGAGGATCGAAACGCCGAGGCAACCACGCTCGCCTATCTTTATCGGGCGTCTTGCGCTATGGTCGCCCCGCTGACGTCGCTTGCGACGGATAACGGGCCGCCTTGGCTCCCTTTGTCCCTT
>CAXTVK010000107.1:0-9071 GCA_964247655.1 uncultured Sphingomonadaceae bacterium
GCTGAACTGCGCGAGGTGATCGTACCCTGGCCGAGATAGGTGGGAATAGCCTCCAAGATTTCTTCGATATTAGCGTAGACGCGCGTGATCGGCGGCCCCTTGAGCGAACCGGCGAGATAGCAATAGCTGCAATGCGCCGGGCAGCCTTCGGCGAGATCAACGCGCCAGTCCGCGCTCGGCGCGATCGGCTGGAGACGGCGCTTGGAGGGCGGCGCCACGACGATTGCAAGCGTCGACTTGGCCTCGACATAGGCATGCCGGGCGTCGTCGCCCCGCTCGAGATTGAGCCGATCGCCGGGCAACTCTACGACTTCGATCCCGAGTGCTGCCGCACGCTCGGCAATGCGGAGGCCATGCTCGAAGGCACGCGCCGCGCGCGTAATCAACAACCGCCGGGGCCGCCAAGTCCTTTGGCCTGGGACATCAGGGTCTGCAAGGGCGTGCATCAGGTCCGAACGGTCGAGAGCCGGGCTGGTTCAGTATGGAGAGATCTGGCGGTCGCTTCGTTTTGCCTGAAGGTTCTCCCGCCATTGACGAGGCAAGCATTCAGCTAATCAGCTCAGGATGAGAGAATGACAGAGAAAAAAGGCCATGGAAGCGCGACCGCTCAAAAAGCCAACGCAAAGGCTGCAAAGGAGGGGAAGAGCAATCCGCGTACCTCGTCTTCCGCGCAGGCTGAGCTCGGCAAGAAGGGCGGCAAGGCGGTCGGGAAATAAGGCCTGTCCGGCATCAGGTCTCGTGAGACAGATTAAGGGTTTCAGATAACGGAGGCTTGTCTGATCTCTAATCATCAGCTCGAACGCGCCGCTTGCACTGCATGTATCCCGATCGCAGAGCCCATTCTCGCGCGTGGCGAAGCAAGCTGCGCAGGGTGAACGGACCTGCTATGTTTTTTGAATGAATATGCTAGTCACCCCTCCCGACACAACGTTCGGCACGACTGCCGGTGATGCGCTTGACTTCGTCGTCATCGACGTCGAAACCGCATGCTCGCGGGTCAGCAGCATCTGTCAGGTCGGTATCGTCGGCTTCCACAACGGTGCCGAGGTTTTTGCCTATGAGAGCCTGGTCGATCCGTGTGACGACTTCTCGTCCTTCAATGTCCGAATCCACGGCATAGAGCCGCATCACGTCGAAGGTCAGCCGACCTTTGCCGATGTCCATGAAACCATATCCGGCCATCTGATCGGCCGTGTGACAGTGGCGCACTCCTATTTCGACAAGGGCGCGCTGGCGGCCGCTTGCCGCGTACACGATCGACCGACGGTCGCGACCAGATGGCTCGACAGCGTCCGCGTCGCCAAACGCGCCTGGCCACATCTTGGAAGCCATCGTCTCAATGTGCTTTCCCGATTTCTGGGGCTCAAGCATAAGCACCATGACGCGCTGAGCGACGCGCGTGCCGCGGGCATGGTGATCGTGAAGGCGATCGACCACACCGGCATCGATCTCGCGGGTTGGATGGCCCCCGCCAAGCTGAAAGCGGGCGCGGCGCCAAAGCCTGTCGAGACCGGCCCGCTCAAGGGCGAGCGCATAGCGCTTCTAGGCGCCGCTCGGGATGGCAAGCTGGCGCACTGGATCGCAATGCTGGGCGGCCGCATCGTGACCTCGGTCGGCACCACAACGACGATGCTCGTTATTGCCCAAGACCAGCCCTTCGGCCGCTGGGCGGCGGCGGCACCCGTCTATCGAAGAGCGGAGGAGTTGATCGCCTCTGGCCAAACTATGCGCATTATCGAAGAAGGCGCGCTGCGCTCCATGTTCGGCAGCAACCTTACAAAAACGATGCGTTGTGCGCTGCAGCATAGAACCTGCTATGACCGAAAGATGCACGGCGTAAAGCCGCGCGGGAGATACGAAAATGCGCGGCATTGCCGATACAATCGCGCGGCTCGCCGCAGCGGGTGCTCGTATGAATGGGGGCAAAGGATACGGTTCGACGCGACTGTCTTCTCTGCAAGCCTTCGGTACCAATCCGGGCGCATTGCTTGCTCACGTCTATGTGCCGACGTCCTTGCCTGAAAATGCGCCACTCGTGGTGGTACTGCATGGCTGCACCCAGTCAGCAGCAGCCTATGACCACGCATCAGGCTGGTCGGAGCTGGCCGATGAACAGGGGTTTGTCCTGCTATATCCCGAACAGCAGCGGGCCAATAATGCGAACGGCTGCTTCAACTGGTTCGAAGTCGGCGATGCGCGACGCGACAGTGGCGAGGCGCTTTCGATCCGGCAGATGATCGCGGCCGTCCAGGAGCGGTATGCGATCGACCCCGACTGTATCTTCGTGACCGGCCTGTCGGCTGGGGGCGCGATGGCAGCATCGATGCTGGCGACCTATCCCGAGGTATTTGCGGGCGGCGCGATCATTGCGGGGCTACCACACGGGGTTACGAGCGGTATGGTCCAGGCGTTCGATCGGATGCGGGCGCATGGTCTCCCCTCGGATACGGGACTACAGGCGGCGCTTCGCGATGCGTCCAGCCACAAGGGGCCATGGCCGACCGTGTCGGTCTGGCACGGCAGCGCCGATAGCACCGTCGCCGTCGGCAATGCCGAAGCGGTCCTCGCGCAGTGGCGTGGGGTCCATGGGCTGGCAAAGCAGCCCTCCGCCGTCGAGCAGATCGACGGTGCGACGTATCGATCTTGGCGGGGAGCAGACGGCCGCGTGTTGCTTGAGGCCACGATCGTTCCTGGCATGGGGCATGGCACGCCGATCAAGACGACGGGAGACGGCGCTTACGGCGTCGCTGCGCCTTATATGCTCGACGTCGGCATTTCTTCGACGGCGCGGATCGCGCAGGCGTGGGGAATAAGCCAAAGTAAGGCTCGACCGCGGAACGATCCGCACGACGCGGTCTGCGAACATGAAGGCTTACCCGCCCCGGTCCCGCCTCGTCGGTTATACGGCCGCCGTATCGACCCTGAGCCAACACGCGCGAGTACTGGGGTCGGAAAAGTTATTGAAGACGCTCTGCGCACTGCAGGCTTGATGATGTAGTGTTGAGGGGCATCATGTTGTTTGGCGGTAGATATCGGCCCTGAGTTTAAGGTCGAATGTCATTCCACATAGTCGGGACGCAACCTATGCGTCACCGGACAGGCTGACGTTCAGTCTAGTCGAAAGCCGAAATGTCTCGGCAGCATCAACTGCCAGGTATGATCCATCCGCGAGGTTATTTGCCAGCATCGTCGCGCCAAACAGTGAAACCGCCATACTCGATTGATGGCATGCGGAGGTTGACAACGAAACAGAGCCGTAGAGGATCGGCTTTTTCCACAGGAGAAGATCATGTCGCTTAAAGACGCGCTGCTTGGTTTTATCGACAATGTGAACTTACCGGCGATCTTCTCGCGCAAGGTCGAAAACCTAAAGGAGCTTCGTCAGCCACTCCTCAAGGGCATATCGAACGCAAAACGTCAGTTCGAAAACGGTCAAACCCGCGCGCCGCACCGCTGGTGGAAGTTGAGCAACGACGTAGTCGCACTTACTGTCAAAGTGAGCGGAGATGTCTTCACGATCAATGGAATGGAGACTAACCATATTCCGTCCGACTGCTTTGCTGACTTTCTTGATAAATTCAAAGCCGCCGTTGACGCCGGTGAATTCGATGATGAGCTTCGTCACAAGGGTGCCGGTGATGCCACGGTGAAGATCCCTAGGGCAAAACGCGCCTCCGCGAAGATCGTGCAGTCGGCGGAGCCGGCGACGATCGCTGCGCCGACGACTGTCGAGGCACCGGCAGGGGCTGCACCTGCGCAAACGACGCCGACGCGAGCGCCACGTGCGTCAAAAGCTGCAAAGGCGGTTGCGTCCAAACCGAGGCGTAAGTCGGTAGACGCCAAGACAGCGCATGCACGGGCGACCAAATCAGCGGCTACCCGTGCGGCTAATAAGGCCAAAAAAGCGGGGTCGGCGGTCGGCGAAGACGTGTTGTAACTGTCGAAAGCTTTTTGGGAGGGTAGGCTGCGGTAGGTGTAATCAGAACAGCCGCCGCGAGCCACGAAGCTATTTGGTTGCGTCTGCCGGTAAGACAAGCGCCGGGCCAGATGAGTAACACCATCGGGTCGCGTCACGGAAACTTTTTGGGAATGCTGTGACGCCGGAAGGGCCGATTATGGCGTACGCCGTCGATCATAGCGGACAGCCAAACCACTTTTGGATGAACGCTAGCGCTCAGCGCGAATCGAAATTGATGTACGACCGGCGCGAAGTCGCGGTGGGCGTTCACGCAGGTGATGCAGACGGTGTTCGGGCAGCGCGCGGGTCTGTCGATGAGGCAAGGCGCGGGCAAGATAAGCCGGATCGTACTTGGCGGTCGGGCGGCGCGCTCGCTCTCAATCGCGCGTGGTCCGAATTCACCCCAGCTGGACTGCTATGCAGCAACCGAAATGACTGATCGGCCCGACCTAACGTTTCGCTTGCTGGAATGCGACGGTGACGGCAGATGATACGATCTGGCACCTTGGCGACGTCGCCCGACGACCGGACGATCATCGCTGCTGTCGAGGCTTAATGGGACGAAGCATCTGCTTCGCGGCAACAACGATCCGAACGCGACGCTGGCGGCCAGCGGCTGAGCAGACGTTGGAGACTATGTCGAGATCAAACTCGACGGACATCAACTGGTCCTCTGCCATTATCCGTTTCGAAGTTGGAACGGGCAGCATCGACCTGCACGGACACAGCAATGGACGATTGAACCGATGCCGAGACATTTCGATGTCGGTGTGGACCTGCATGGCTTCGCGCCGGTTTCACTCACGCGATTGCTCGAGCTCAAGTCGAGGCTTGTTCGTTAGTCCGCCACGACCCGCACGGTCCGTTCGGCGGGATCTATCGGATCAAGGAGAAAGGCGCCGGCGTCGCGGTTGGCGACCAGCCACGCGACGTGGCGCTCCGATATCCGCTGCCCCGGCACGAGGCGCGGGACGCCAGGCGGCGCGGGTGCGATCGTCTCGGCAGCGATCCGGCCGGCGGCTACCTCGTACGGTACCTGCTCGACAGCGCCGAACAAGGCGTCAGAGGCATTGATCGCCATCTCCACGTCAAGGCTGGCGAGGCGTGGCAAAGGCCCGACGGACGGAAGAGTCGATGGGTCGGCTTTGATCCGCCTGGCCAGATGTCTAAGCCCACGAACTAGCTTGCGGACATCGGAATTACTTGATCCGAGCGACAGGACGACAAGCAGATGGCGGCCATCGGCTAGACCGACGCCGATCCGGTGATGCTTGTAAAGCCAGTCGTCGACAGCATAACCGCTCACCCCCCATGCCGAGACGTCAACCAATACCTTGCTGGCGTCGAGATCCATGTCGACCGGCAGGTCCGCGCGGTCGAAGACGCTTAGGCCCTCGATCTGCGCGAGCTTCGCGCGCAGCGATGCGGCGAGATCGAGCACGCGGTCCCACAATGCTGCACCACCGGTCGCATGATCGCGCCGTGTCGCGTCGAGCGTTGCCAGGATCGGGACCGACGGGCTGGTTGTCTCGAATATCTCATAGGCTTGCCAAAGGCGCTGGAGGTCGAGCAGACCGCCCCGCGCGAGGATCGCAGAGCCTTGCGCAAGCGCACCCATCGTTTTGTGCAGGCTATAGATTGCGGCATCGGCGCCGGCTGCAAGCGCGTCGGTGGGCAGGCGCGGCGAGAAGGCGAAAGCACCACCCCAGGCGGCATCAACCAGCAGCGGAATGCCGTGCGCACGCGCGATGGCGGCGAGACCCGCGATGTCCAGCGTAACGCCGTAATAGCTCGGGCTGACGACGAGCACGGCCTTGGCCGACGGATGCGCCGCAAGCGCCGCCTCGACGGTCGCGGGTGTCGGGCCATGTTCAATATCCCATGCCTCGTCGAGCGCGGCCGGTAGCGCAACGAGATCGAGCCCGGAGGCCAGCGCGTAGTTGCGCTCCGCCTTGTGCGCGTTCGCGGCGACCAAGATCGTATCGCCGGGGCGTGCAACGGCCGCCATGATCGTATGCAGGCTTTGCGTCGATCCGCCGGTCACGAAGCGACAGAAATCCGCGCCCCAGGCATCTGCTGCGCTCTCGTGCGCGCGTTGCAGCGCCAGTAGTCCCTCGGTGCGGTCGTCGAGGCCTTTCGGGTTGAGCACATCAGCCTGGAACACGCGCTTGCCGAGCAGCCGGCGCATGCCTGTCGGCATTGCCTTGCCAGCGCTGTGCCCTGGCGCGCCGAAGCCGGTGACCGGGTGACTCTCGACCATTGCGAGCGCGTCGACCAGCGGCGTCTCTCGCTGGTCGATCACCACGTCATGGCAACCGATGATGCCGCAATGCCGATCTGGACAGGTTGTTTCGACGTCAAACCCTGGCCGGCGGCATACGCCTTAAGGCATCGGCTTGATGCGAACCCGCGCATCAGCTCTGGCGGGCCAGCGGCAGCGTCAGGCAATGCACGCCGCCGCCACAATTGGTGAACTGGTCGAGCTCGAGTTCGGTGACGCTATAGCCCTCCGCGGGCAACATCGTCGCCAGTTCCGCGCCCTTGGCGGCGAGAATGCGTCCGCCCCCAAGCGACAGAACATTGCATCCGAGCCGGCGCGCGGCCTTGTAGGACACCGGAAGCAGGTCGATGCCTTCGCCTGCCAGCGTCGCCAGGAAGCCATCCTCGAGCACATCGACGCAGGCGAGCGCCTGGTCAGCCGACAACGCCGACAGCTGCGTGTCGAGATGAAGGAAATGCGCATCGTAGCGGTGGATGATCGCACGCCAGCCGTGCCGTTCGAACAGCTCCGCGACCTCGCGGGCGCCGCCCTCGTCGGTGCGTTCGCCTGAACAGCCGATCAGCACCAGCCCGTCGCGAAACACTGAGATATCCCCGCCCTCGATCGTGCCGCCGGTGACCTGGGGCAGCACGGGAATGCCGAGAGCCCGCACGTGTTCGGCCAGAACGCGCGCCTCACGGCGGCGATGGACCGCACCCGGCGCCAGCGGCAGATAACCCCACGGCGTCATAACGCCTGCGTCGCGCGCATAGACCATGTCTGGCAGATCAGGCGACCCCGCGACTGTCCGCACGCGGACGTCGGCCACGCGCAGCGCCTCTACCAGCGCCTCATGCTGCGCGCGCGCCGCAGTCTGATCGGTGCGATAGCCAACACGCAGATTCTCGCGGGTGACGGAGCAGCATGGCACAGGTGCCAGATGATCGGGCAAGACGACAAGGACGTCGGTCAACCGGTCGCTTTCAGAAGACAGGCCCCAGGATGGACAGGGCGCTCTTGTCGCTACACCAACAACCGTAGCAATTGCGCCGTGCGAAAAATCGATCCTCATCGACGGGCCCTCGATGCCGAGATCGAGAGCACGACACGGCGCTCGGCGATTGAGGCTACGATCGATGCGCGCGATCGTGTCCGGGCGCCGCAAACAGCGAACGCCGGCATGCCATCCGCCAGATTCTTTACTATCATCTCGAAGCTCTCCTGTTGCGGACCAAACCCCTGATTCTGGGGTTGGTTGCTCCACCGGACGCCGATTGCGAGCTTAGCTGCTTGAGATCAGAACGATTTCCGCTGGCGCAAGATAGCTGTACGCGCGGCCGGCGATTGCGCGATCTGATCAGAAGAAAGGAATACGTGATGACCGGCGAGATCTGGGACTACCGGGATGGCACCGTTTTGCTGCGCGGCGAGCTTTACCGGCCGGTGGGACATCCCAATGGCCGCGCCGTGCTGGTCGTGCACGAAGCCGACGGGATCGGCGGCAATGTTCGGCGTCATTGTGCGATGCTTGCCGACCAGGGCTATCTTGCCGCGGCTGCCGATCTGCACGGCGATGGGCGAGTGCTGGAAGGTGTCGAAGTTGCGTCCGCGATCGCGACATTCCGCCGCGATCCCGCGTTGTTCCGTCGTCGCGTCCGTGCCGGCTTCGATGCGATGTGCGCCTTGCCCGACGTCGTGCCGCAGCAGACCGCGGCGATCGGATATTGCTTCGGCGGCGCCGCCGTTCTCGAACTGGCACGTAGCGGCGCGCTGGTCGCCGCCGTCGCCAGCTTTCATGGCCTGCTCACCACCGCGCTTCCGGCCGCAGAGGGCGGCATCTCAGCGCGCGTACTGGCCTGCACGGGCGCGCGCGATCCGCTGGTCCTCCCTGCCGACGTCGCGGCGTTCCAGCAGGAAATGGCGGACGCAAACGCCGACTGGCAGCTGCTCGTTTTCGGTCGCGCGCTTCATAGCTTCACCAACGCCGGAGTCGATGCACGCGGTGACCCGCGTATGGCCTATAACCGGATCGCGGATGTCCGATCCTGGGATGTCCTATTGCGGTTCTTGGATGATAGCCTGACGCGGCCCTAGGCGATTTAGCTAATGCCGGTCCGAGGGCGGCAGGGTCCATGTCGCGTCGACCGGTTCGCGCGGCATCGGCTACCGGCCCGACACGACGGTTATTTCGCCTTCAGCGCCTCCCCATGCGACCAAGTGGTCTCCGGCACGTCCGAATCCTCGTCTTTTCCGTTTGGCTGCTTGACCCAGAACCGTTTTATTGATGCAGGCTAACAGATTAAAAATAAAAGCAACTTTATTGGCTGTCCGCACGCTTGGCCTCCAAGTTTACATAGGAGCGGCACGTGGCGAAATCATTGGGCGAAGATACTGGCGCGGCCTCTCAGGCGACGAGCTTCGAGACGGTCGTCGGCAACGGCGGCGAACTTCATCAGATCGCCGGCGCCGACGGCGAGGTGCTGACCACCCAGCAGGGCATTCCCGTCGCCGACGATCAGAACCACCTTAAGATCGGCGAGCGCGGACCCGCCTTGCTTGAGGACTTTCATTTTCGCGAGAAAATTTTCCATTTCGATCACGAGCGCATCCCCGAGCGCGTCGTCCACGCGCGCGGCTTCGGCGCACACGGCACCTTCACGCTAACAGAGTCGCTCGGCGACATTACGACCGCCAAGGTGCTGTCCGAGGTTGGCGAGGAAACGCCGATGTTTGTGCGCTTCTCGACTGTCTCGGGCAATAAGGGCTCGCCCGATCTGGCGCGCGATGTGCGCGGCTTTTCGATGAAATTCTATACCAAGGAAGGCAATTGGGATCTCGTCGGCAACAACATCC
>CAXTVK010000108.1:0-8986 GCA_964247655.1 uncultured Sphingomonadaceae bacterium
CATCGTCGCGAGGCTGGCAAATTGCCACAGCGTGTCGCAGGAGAGGGGCGGCGCCATGCGGGCACTCACAAGCATGGAGCGCCGCCCCCTGTCCAGCCGGAGGTGCGATGAGCTTGTGGTTCGAGAACGCTCTGCTGCCCGATGGTTGGGCGCAGGGCGTGCGGATCATGCTGTCGGGCGCGCATATCGCCGCGATCGAGACCGGCGTCGCGGCGCAACCGGGCGATGCGCGGCACGGCGTCGCGCTTCCGGGCCTGCCCAACCTTCACAGCCACGCCTTCCAGCGCGCGATGGCGGGGCTCGCCGAAGCACCGGGCGGCGCGGGCCGCGACGATTTCTGGAGCTGGCGCGAGACGATGTACCGGCTGGTCGGCCGACTCACCCCCGAGGACGTCGCGGCCATCGCGGCGATGGCGTTTTGCGCGATGCTCGAGGCGGGTTTCACGCGCGTCGGCGAGTTCCATTATCTCCACCACGACGTCGATGGGCGCGCCTATGCCGAGCCAGCACGGATGGCGGCGGCTGTCGCGGAGGCGAGCGCCGAGACCGGGATCGCGCTGACGCTGCTGCCGGTGTTCTACGCCCACGCCGGTTTCGGCGGCGTCGCGCCGACCCAGGGTCAACAGCGCTTCGTCAACGACATCGATGGCTTTGCACGGCTTCGCGAAGGCTGCGCCGCAGCGCTGCGCGATCTCGACGACGCGGTGTTCGGCATCGCCCCGCACTCGCTGCGTGCCGTCACGCCCGAGGAGCTGACCGCGCTGCTCGCGCTCGCGCCCGACGGCCCCGTCCACATCCACATCGCCGAGCAGGTGCCCGAGGTCGAGGCATGCCTCGCCTGGTCGGGCCGACGCCCGGTCCAGTGGCTGCTCGACCACGCGCCCGTCGACGATCGCTGGTGTCTCGTCCATGCGACGCATGTCGATCCGGCGGAGGTCGCGGGGATCGCCGCGAGCCGCGCGGTGGTCGGCCTGTGCCCCATCACCGAGGCCAATCTCGGCGACGGCCTGTTTCCGGCCGGCGCGTTGCTCGATGCCGGCGGACGATTCGGGATCGGTTCGGATTCGAACGTCCGCATCGACGCCGCCGAAGAACTGCGGCTGCTCGAATATGGCCAGCGCTTGACGCACCGCCAGCGCAACGTGCTGGCACGTAACGGTCGCTCGACCGGGCGGACGCTGTTCGATCGCGCGCTGGTGGGCGGTGCGCAGGCGCTGGGTGCTTCGTCGGGCGGATTGGTTGTCGGCGCGCCGGCCGACGTCGTCGCGCTGCGAGCCGATGGCGAAGGCGCCTCGGGCGACGCGCTGCTCGATCGCTGGATATTCGCCCGCGCCGACATTGCCTCCGTCTGGCGCGCCGGCCGCGAGGTCGTCCGCGAGGGCCGCCACGTCGCGCGCGACGTTATCGCCGCGCGATACTGCAGGACGATCGCGCGCCTCGCCGACTGAAGCGGCCGGCCTTTATCAATTCCGTTCGCACTGAGCCTGTCGAAGTGCGTGCCGCAAAGGCCTTCGCCTGCAGCTTGTCCTTCGACAGGCTCAGGACGAACGGGGCGGGGGGGGGCGCCTTGCGCCGGTCAGCCAGTCAGCCGTCGCTCGATCGCGGTCCACAGCTGCGTCACCGCGACTGCCACTGGCGAGCGTGGCGCATACTCGCCGATCGCGGCGTGCCGGTCCGCCATCTCCTCGGCGGCGCTCGCCATCGGGATCACCGGCCAGTCGGGCTCCGCCGCGATCGCCGCGCGGTGCGCCGAACGCCTGCGGTCGGCCATGGAAAAAACCGGCAGGATCGGCGTCGCGCCCTTGTGGTGGTGGCCGAGATGATCGCGCACCGCCTCGTAGGCGCGGCGCGACAGCGTCGAGGGGATGATCGGCATCACGATCAGGTCGGCGGCACGGATCACCTGGTCGCTGGTGTCGCCCAAGCCCGGCGGGCAATCGAGGATGATGCGATCATAGCGTTTGGCCAGATCGTCCATCAGCCTGCGGAGCCGCTTCTTCTTGTCGAGCGAGGCGAACAGCGCGTCGAGCCCGCGGATCGAGGCGTCGGCGCCGAGCAGGTCGAGCCGTTCGGTGGCGGTCGCGACGATCGCGTCGCCGGGATCGAGCGCGCGCTCGATCACCTCGCGCGCCGACGCCTTGGGGCTGGCGGTGGCGAGGATGAAGGTCGATGCGGCCTGCGCGTCGAGATCCCACAGCAAGGTCCGCCGGTTCGACCGCGTCGCCGAGGCCCAGGCGAGATTGACCGCAAGCGTCGTCTTGCCGACGCCGCCCTTGGCGCTGTAGATCGCGATCGCCGTCATGGCGCGCAGGATAGCGCCGATCGAGCCCTCGCGCATAGGCAGGACGCGCTTCGTGCTGTAACGCCACGATCACCTGTCGAGGAGTATGCCATGCGCTTGATCTGGGCCACGATCGTACTGGTGACACTGACGAGTCCGATCGGCGCCATGCCGCTCGACGCCGCGCCCTTGTGCCGCGACTCGAAAGGCCTGTTCACGCCGTGCACCGGCGAACGCGTGCCCGGCGCACGTCCGCACCGGCACCGGTCGGCGGCCACGGCCGGCACGACCGCCCGGACCGACTCGCCCGCGTCCGCCGACACCGCCGATGCGACGCCGCCCAAACGCAGCCACCCCCCGCTCGTCGGCCGCGGCAAGCTGTGCCGCGATTCGAAGGGCCTGTTCAAACCCTGCTAACGACACGCGATCGCTACCGCGGCAGCAGCAACGGCGGTTCCCCGGTCAGCGCCGGGCTCAGCCGATCGGGCAAGGGCGCATCGCGTAATCTACGATCTACTAGTGCGCGCGCCGAATCGATCTCGGGGCGGAGCGTCCGCGCGCGTTCGGCCTGTCGCTCGATCCGCATCGCATTGTCGAAGCGGACGCCGGGATTCTTCGCGTGCGTCGTGAATAGTTCGCCCTCGATGATCGCCGTCACCTCGTCCGCCGACACGCGCGCGCAGAACAAGTCGAACGCGGCGCGCAGCGTCGAGGCGGGATCGGCGAACAGCGTGTCGGCATCGAGACTGCGCAGCTGCGGAAAGCGTCCCAGCGCCTCGGCATAGCGCCGGATTTGTGCCAGCCACAGCATCGCCGCCTTGTCGGCGGTCGACAGCCCCGCGATCGGTCCCGCCGCTGCGACGATCGCGGGTTCGAGCTCGGCGCAGATCCGCGCGATCCAGCCGCGGTGGCCGTCGCTGCGTAACACCGCGAGCAGATAGGGCTCGAGCAGGTAATAGAGCAGGATGCCGGGCGCCTGCGGATCGCGCGCGAGCAGATCGGCGAGGAGGAAGTTGACCGGCACGTTGGCCTTGACGATCGCGGGCGCGTCGGGGCGGTAGCGGCGGCCGAGCAGCGCGGTCGCGACGGTCAGGCGCGTTTGCCAGTCCGCCGATCGCGCTGTCTCGTCGGCGCCGTCCACGCCAAGCTGGCGCAGCGACAGCGGCTCGCGCAGCACCAGCGTCGCCTCGCGTCGATCGAGCGCGCGCGCCAGTAGCGTCGATCCGCAATGCGCGATGTGGAAGATCCAGGCGGTGCGCGGCGGCGCCGCGGCTCGGTGCTGGAGGTATTCGGCCAGTGCCGCCATCGGCACCGGGATCGCCTCGGCACTGTCGAGCGCGATGCGGTCGTCGAGGAAGATCGACCGCGCATAGACGTCGCGATCGACCGGCAGGAAGATCGCCTCGTCGCGCTCGAACGCGAACAGGTAGCGGTCGGGCGATGCGGCCAGGGCGGCGAGCGCCGACGTCATCGACCGGGGTCCGGGATTGAGCGAAACCGCATCGCGCCTCTATATGCGCGGGAAACCTGGCCGGCTATGCTGCTCGGCGAGACTGTCAGGATGTCCGCGTCGCGATGGCCGCAATATTGCTCCCCATATCCGGACGGCCCTACGTGCTGGTGCAAGCGGAGCGCGAGGCGGATACGCTCGATCTCGATCCCGCGGTGGTGCTGCGGCTCTACCGGGCGCACGGCGCGCTGCTGTTGCGCGGGTTCGATACCGATCTCAATGGTTTCCGGCGCTTCACCGCGCGCTATTGCTCGGGTTCGGTATTCAACGAGAGCCCCGATCGGCAGCTGCTCGATGCCGCCGCCAACATCCAGTCGGTCAACGGCGGATCGCGCGCCTTCCCGCTGCATCCCGAGCTGTCGCGCGAGCCGTGGAAGCCCGATGCATGTTTCTTCTGTTGCCTGGTGCCGCCGCGCGCGCGGGGTGCCACCACGGTGTGCGACGGCGTCGCGCTGGTCCGCGCATTGCCCGATGCGGTGCGGCGCGGGCTCGAAGGGCGTCGGCTGCTCTACCTGCAGGTCGCGGCACCCGAGGCGCTGGCCTATTGGCTCGGCACCGAATCGCCCGACGATGCGCTGCTCGCCGCGCCGCCGGAGCATTGCCCCTATCGCTTCTGGCGCATCGATGGCCAAATCGTCCGCGCCTTTTCGCGCCCCGCGCTGCACCGGCCGATGTTCGTCGACGCGCCCGCGTTCGGCAATTTCCTGCTCTTTTCGCGCTTCTTCAACGGCGTGCCGAACTTTCCGGTCCTCGACGACGGCGATCCCGTCCCCGAACCGTGGCTGCAGGTGATCCAGGTGACCGGCGAGCGATTGAGCGCGGCAGTCGCGTGGCAGCGCGGCGATCTGCTGATGCTCGACAACACGCGCTTCATGCACGGCCGCACTGCGATACTCGATCCCGACGAGCGGCTGATCGCGTCGTTCTTCGGTTATCTCGACGGTGCGCCGCCGCAAGCCGACGATCCGCCCGGCGCGCCATGGCGCAAGGCCGCGTTCCGGCCGCCGCAGCGCGTGCGGGCGATAAGCTGATCGCGTCGGCGCGATGCCGCAGTGCAATAAAATCGCCAGGGCGATGCATCCGATTTGGCGTCACAACCGTATCTGTCGGGCCGTCGGCGATTGCCCGGCATCGCGACATGGATGATAGGCGGATACGCATTGGTCGACCGAGAGTATATCGAGCAGGCCGATCGTGCCGACGGCATCGTCCATATGACCAATGCGCTCCGCGAGACCTTCGGCGACCAGGCGCTGGATGTCGCCCGCCGGCAGATCGAACAGGGCGGCGAGGCCGCCGCCGTGTGGCGCGCCATCGCCGCGCGCCTGGCGTCCGCATCCCGTGACTGACGGCATAATCGAGCGCGTGACGCGCACGCTGCTGCGCGAACAGCTCGGCCTCATGGGCCATCCGCGCGGCGCGAGCCTGGAGGCGGCGATCGATGCGGAATGGCCGGCCTTCGCGCGCGTCGTGCGATCTGCGCTCGCCGCGATGCGCGATCCGACCGAGGCGATGATCCGGGGCACGACGCCGGGGTTCGGAACGCTTGCGGTCGGCGGGCGGGTCAAGCCGCCGGTCGATCCGGCGCAGGCCTGGCCCGCGATGATCGACGCGGTGCTCGCCGAGCCCGGACCGGAACCGATCCAGCGAAGCTGAAAGCTCTAGCTGCGCATAGCCCTATCGCTTCCCGCGTGCGCGAGTGCGGCGACCAGCGCCGCCAGCCGCGCTGCGATCCGCGGCGGCATCGCGAACCGATCGCGGTCGTAGCTGCGCGGATCGATCGCCTTCTCGACGACGAGCTCGTCGTGGAGATCGCCCATCAGCCCGTTGATCGCGCTCAGCGACCGCGACATATCGTACGCCTCCTGCGACGGCGCGAGCGTGCGCAATGTATCGTAGAAGGAGACCTGCCGCCCGATGATCTTGCGCCCGGCATGCAGTTCCTGCCCGGTGATCGCCGCCTGCGCGCTGAGCGCCGCCAGGCGCGCGGCATCGTCCTCGAGCATCGCGCGGAACGAGGCCGCGTCGGTCGTCGTGATGTCGCGCCCGCTTCGCTCGAGCCGGCGGACGAACGGCGCGGACAGCAGCAGGCGCAGCGTCAGCGCATGACCGATCGTCGCCGCGCCGCGATCGTTGCGGATCGCATCCTGCAGCTTGCCCATCACGATCGTCACGTCGTCGAGCAGCCGCGGCACGTCATGATCCGCGGCGTAGAGCCGGTAGGCATAGCGGAAATGCTTGAACTTCGCGCGCACCGCCTTGAACCGGCGGCGCTGCAGGTCGTCGAGCGGCTTGCCGCGGACGAGCTGCGCCGTCATCGCGATCAGCAGCGACCGGTCGAAGCCGGTGCGCCACAATTCGCGGCACAGGCCCAGGCAGGCCGACAGCGTCTCGGGGGAATAATCGAAGCCGATCTCCGCGGGCAGCCGCGTCGCGTCGTCGACGACGTCGTCGATCAGGATCGCCTCGAACAGCCGATCGCACAACGCCGGCCCGAACACGGCCGCATCCGCACGAGGCGACACCGACGTACCGGCCCGCGGGGTGATCGCAAAGGTGCTGTGCATCGGCTTTCGTCTATCGTTCGCTGAGCCGCGAAATCGGCGACGTCAGCAGGTCTAGCAGGGGCGATACAACCTGCCGTTCGCCAAATCGTTACCGATCGGTCATCCGTCAAGAGCGGATTGCACCGGCGGTGCGGCGCGGAAACTAGGGCGCGATGTTCAAGCTGCTGCGCAGGAACGCATCCGACTTGGCGAGCATGTCCGTGCGGACGGCGCCGTCGTCGAGCTGGTGATCGCGCCCCTTGTAGACGACTAACGAACTGATCTTTCCCGCACGTCGCAAGGCGCCGTCCATCGCCTGTGCTTCGGCGATGTCGACATTAATGTCCTGGTCGCCCTGGAACATTATCACGGGCGCCTTGAAGCGATCGACGTGGCGCAGCGGCGAGCCCGCCTCGATCTGCGGTCCGTCGCCGACCATGTCCGCGACGATCCGGCTGCTCGTATAGTTCACCGCATTGTTCTTGATCATGCCGAAATCGGTGACCGGCGCGATCGCGACCACCGCCTTGAACAGCCCCGGATCGACGACGTTGGACTGCAGCGCGGCATAGCCGCCATAGGACCAGCCGACGATCGCGAGCTTGTCAGGATCGGCGATGCCCTGTTGCACGAGCCAGCGCCCGGCATCGTTGACGTCACCGATCGCGAGGTTCCACGATTTGAAGCCGTTGTTGACGAACCAGTCGTCACCGAACCCGCTTGATCCGCGGAATTCGGGCTGCAATACCGCGAAGCCGCGCTGCGCGTAGAATTGCACCAGCCAGTCGAAGCCCCATTCGTCGCGCGAGGCGGGGCCGCCGTGCGGCATCACGATCGCGGGGATATGCTTGCCGCTGCTGCCCGGCGGTAGCGTCAGATAGGCGGGGACGATCTTGCCGTCGGCAGCGGGATAGCTGACGCTGCGTACCGTCGCCAGCGTGAGACCGGCCATTTCGGGCCGTTCGACGAGCAGCTCGGCCATATGCTTGGTGGCGCGGTCGAGCATGTAATAATGGCCGGCATCGGTGTCGCTGGCGGCGAAGACGATCAGCTTCGATTCGTCCGCGCTAGCGCTGATGAACGCGACGATCGACAGGTTGCCGAGCGCCTTGGCGAGGTTCGCGCGCAACGCCTTGTACTGCGGATCGAAATATTCGACCTGCTGGCGATCGGTGACGTAGGACGCGCCGATCACCCGCCCGCTGCGGCCCAGCGTGACGACGCCGGCGACATCGACCTTGGCATCGGCGTAGACCAGATCGGCTTTGCCCGTGCCGTCCAGTGCCACGCGATACAGCGCGTCGCGGCCATCAAGCTGACGCAGGGCATAGGCGACGTTTGCGGTCCCATCGACGGCGATCGGACGGAGGCCGCTGCCGTTCGCCTCCTTGCGGCCGAGCGCCTGCCACTGGCGGGCACCGACGGCGCGGAAGGAATAGCGGACGGTGCCCGACAGCGTGCCCTTGTCGTTGCGCTCCGGAGTTTCCATGATGCGGACGTTGCCCTGACCGTCGGTGATGTAGGACGATGCGAATTCGGAAGGCCGCTCGATCGTGCGGCTGCGGCCGGTCCGCGTATCGACGCGATCGACGCCCAGCCCGTTGCGCGCGATCGTCTGGATATTGGTGTCGCGCGTATCCTGGGGCACGTAGTCGCGCTCCATCAGCACCGTACCGTCGTCGCCCTTGAGCCAGTCGAGCACGTCGCCGTCGCTCTGGCTGATGCGCTCGGAGCCTCGGCTGCCGCCACGCGCGAGCGACAGGACATGGCTGCCATCGGCGTTGAACGAGACCAGCCGCGCGAACCCCAGCTTCTGGGCGGCGTAGCTTGTCACGCCATATTCCTGGCACACGATGCGATCGTTGGCGGACCAGCCGCACGAGGTCAGCCGCATCGTCGAGCCAACCGTGCCCGATACCGCCTTGGCCTCGCCGCCCGCGGTGCTCGCGACCATCGCTACTGTCGAGGCGCCGGGCCCCGGAGAGATATAGACGACATGCGTCCCGTCGGGCGATAGGCTGATATCCTCGACTTCGGCGCGCGCGCCGAATTTGGCGGCAATCGCCGCGCCGTCGTCGCTTGCCGCCGTCGCCGCGCATGCCGGTGCCGCCAGCCACGCCGCAATGGCGCAACCACATAGAAAACTTCTCATCGAAACGCCCCCATCATCCCCTGCGGACAATCTGCCGCGTCGTGCTGAAATAGCAAGGGCGACACGCGGCTGCGGGTGTGTCACGACGCCATCGCACCCTGATGAAAAGGCGCCTTGCATCACGAACATGCTGGGAAAATGGTGCCCGGGGACGGAGTCGAACCGCCGACACCGTGATTTTCAGTCACGTGCTCTACCAACTGAGCTACCCGGGCACGCCGCGTTTTCGCGAGGCGAGGCGCGCCTATAGAGGGCCGAGCGCGGCGCTGTCCAGCCCCCGATCGCGCGCGCTACCGGTCGCCCGCGTCGTCCTCGGCTTCGGCGGGGCGCGCGGGGATGCGGTAGCCTTCGCCCAGCCATTGCAGCAGATCGCGGTCGCGGCAGCCCTGGCTGCAGAAGGGGGCGTGCGCGGGCGTCGCGGGCTTGCCGCAGGCGGCGCAGCTGCTGCCGCGGCGGCGGATCGGTTCAGGGTTCGACATGGCCCGCCGATATGGCGA